>JAFUHM010000078.1 GCA_017468865.1 Oscillospiraceae bacterium
GATAGGCAAGGATAACGTGATATTCGTTTCGGGTACGGACTGCTACGGCTCACCCATCGCCGAAGGATACCGCAAGGCAAAGGAAGGCGGCTTTGAAGGCAGCATAGAGGACTACGTCCGCCGCAACCACGACCAGCAGAAAAAGACACTTTCCGATTATGACATATTCCTCGATCTCTTCGGAGCATCGGGGCTTGACGACACCGCCGAGATGCACCATAAGGTGTCCGAAGAAGTCATCCGCAGGCTCTACGAGCTGGGTCATCTGCGCAAGCTCACCACCGCACAGTTCTACGACGAGAAGGCTCAGATGTTCCTCAACGGCAGACAGGTCATAGGCAAATGCCCTGTCCAGGGATGTCAGTCCGAAAAGGCATATGCTGATGAATGTGACCTGGGTCATCAGTACAACCCCATAAATCTGATAGATCCCCGAAGCACCCTCACAGGGGACAAGCCCATAATGAAGGATGTGGTCAACTGGTACTTCCGCCTCCCCGACTTTATTGACCTCCTCAAGGAGGCTGTTGCGGACATGGAGGGGAAGGACAACGTGCGCCAGGTGGTCACAAAGACCATAAAGGAATTCCTGGAGCCGCCTGTGACCTATGTCATGAAGACATATACCGACACTTACAGGGAACTCGCTCCCCTCATGCCTCCCCATAAGTATATCGAGGAGGAAAAGAAGACTTCGTTCACCATCGTGTTTGACAAGCTGTCCGACCGTGATGAGGCATCAAAGATCCTCACGGAACACGGTGTCCGCTTCAGGGAGGGCAAGACCCTCGTTCCCTTCAGGCTCACGGGCAACTGTGAGTGGGGCGTTCCCGCTCCCTCACTTGAGGGCGAGGAAGGGCTCACCGTATGGGTATGGCCTGAATCCCTGTGGGCTCCCATCTCCTTTACCAAGGCATATCTTGCAAGGCAGGGGCGTGACACGGAGGAATGGCGCAGATACTGGTGCGATGACAAGGCTCAGGTGTATCAGTTCATCGGTCAGGACAACATCTACTTCTACGGGGTGGCACAGTCGGCGATGTGGCTCGCTTTCCAGAGCGGCAGCCTTGACGGCATCTCCGTTTCTGACACAAAGGGGCATCTGAAGCTCCCCGTGTTGGTGGCGAACCACCACATACTCTTCCTGGACAAGAAGGCATCTTCAAGCGGCGAGATAAAGCCTCCCATGGCTCACGAACTGCTTGACCTGTACACCGCAGAGCAGCTGCGTATGCACTGGCTCAGTCTCGGTCTGGGGCAGCGTTCGGTATCCTTCCAGCCGCAGCCCTTGGACCCGAACGCAAAGGAGAACGAGCAGGATCCCGTCATCAAGGAGGGTCTGCTGCTGTCCAACGTTTACAACCGCATGGTGCGCACAGTATTCTATGACACCCAGAAATACCTTGACGGCGTGATGCCTGCGGGTGAGGTGTCCGCACAGGTGCTTGAAGACTCCGAGCAGGCTGTCCTTGAATACGAGCGGTTCATGTACCGCACGGAATTCCATCAGGTGACATATGTCCTTGACTCCTATATCCGCAAGGCAAGCAAGTTCATGTCCCGTGCCAAGGCTGAAGCTGACAAGTCCGAGGATTTGCAGGTGATAAGGCAGTACCTTACGGATGTCTTCCATATGGTGAAGACTGCGGCAGTGCTCCTGCACCCCATCGCCCCCAGAGGAACGGAAATGATACGGGATTACCTGTGCATGGATGAAAGTCTGTGGGATTGGGAACACATCTTCGACACCTTTGCAGATATGGGCGGAGAGAGGAAGCTGAAATTCCTCGAGCCGAAGGTGGACTTCTTCACCCGTCACCCGTCCCAGTTCAAGTAATTATCGCAGATCCCGGCATTGCAAGGAAGTGAGATAATGGCTAAGAAAAAATCAGGCAAAAAACCGCAGAACAGGCAAGCCGATGATATCATAAAGAAGGCGGGCGCAGAGAACGCTCCCGCCGACCCTGCCCCGAAGGAAAAGGCACCCGATCCCGCTCCGGAGAAGGTTATGCAGCCCACGGCCTCAGCCGAGGGCGAAAAGAAGCCGGACAACGAGGAAGACTGGACCACGACTGAAAACGTTTACGAACGCATAGCCAGACGTGATGCACAGAATGCCGAACCCAAGCTGAGAACTGTCAGCGTGGCACGGGATACCCGTGAGCCGAGGGAAGAGCCTGTACACGAGGAGACTCCCCCCGAACATCAGGCAGAGAAGAAATACTCCGGCCCCCCTCTTACCGAGGAGGAGAAGCGGCGCATAGCCGCAATGGAGAATATGCTCGACCGTGACCTTGACTCCGTCCGCAGGAAGCGTGACGAGGAGGAAGCGGCAGAGAGACAGCGTGAGCAGGCAAGGCTCAAGAAGGAAAAGGAACGCCTTGACAAGCTCGCCGAGAGACAGCGTAACCTTGCGGAGCGTGAAGCTCATGCCAAGGAGAACGCAAGGCTCCTTGAGGAGGCAAAGGCGCAGGCACAGGCTCAGCCGAAAAATCAGGAATACGAACATGAGACTCTGACGGGAGTAGTTTCCCACGGCACCTCCAAGGTGAAGGAGGATGCGGTGGAGAAGTCCTACCGTTCGGGACTTTTCCAGATGGCGGCTTTCCGTGCGGTGCTTGTCGCAGTTATCGCCGTTATCGTCATCTACGGCTCGGCATTCCTTTATGCAAGACATATCAATGACGTCTTCTACTCCGACCTCACCATGCAGCTGACACGGGAGAGCAAGCTGGTAACGGCCCAGTCCTATCCCTATTCTATCCCCTCATATGTGGGGATGTCCGAGGAGCAGAAGGAGAGCGCATCCCTTACGAAATGGCTTTCCGACACGGACAGGGACGGGCTTTCGGATGAGCTGGAGATCGAGATGAGCTCGAACCCCCTCAAGGCGGACACCAACGGGAACAAGATACCCGACGGTGCGGAGTATATGACAGGCAACAACCCTGCCGCTCCCGCAAACGACACCATCACCGACACCATGGCAAAGGAAGTGACCCTGATCTCTGACAGGCTCACCGCCAATATCACGGGGCTGCCCATTTCCGCAGACGCATCCCTTGAAACCGTGGGCAACAACAGTATCAACGGCACTCCCGGCCTTGTGGAGCACGCTTACGAGATATTCTGCACACAGTCTCCCGAAAGCATACAGCTTACCTTTGCGTACCCTGTGAGCATAGTGGAGAACAGCGGATACAACGAGAATGCTCTCTGCGTTTTCCGCTTTGACAGCGACGATCTGTCATTCCATCAGGTACCGAGCCAGCGTGACGACGTGTCCAAGACCGTCACCGCCCAAGTCAGCGACAACGGCATCTACGCCCTTTGCGACGCATCCGTGGTGATGCAGAAGGGGCGCACCCAGATATTCTTCCTCATAGACAACTCGGGCTCCATGTATCCCGAAGAGCTGTGCAGCGGCTCGGAGGAGAACGACGTAGAGTTCAAGCGCCTTGACTTTGCCACCAGCCTTATCGATATGATAGGAGAGCAGGCTCATTACGGCGCAGGCGAGTTCTCGGGCGGGTACAAGAATATCGTGCCCATTTCCGATGACAGGGAGATAGTCAAGTCCAAGATCACCGCTCTGCGTGACGTGGTACCGCCTTTCTCCGGCACCAACATCGCAAACGCCATCGACAAGGCTATCCCCGAATTCGGCACTGTGAACTCCGCCGACAAGAACTACATCATCCTTCTTACCGACGGCATGAACTCCAAGGAAGACCCCGCACTTGATGCGGCTGTGGTAAATGCCGCAAAGAAGTACAACATCACCGTATTCACCGTGGGACTCGGCAAGGACATAGATGCGGGCTACCTCAACAACATAGCCGCCGAGACGAACGGTCAGTTCTTCCAGGCGACCAATGCGGATGCTCTTGCAAATATCTACGAGAAGATAGAGCATTTCATGTCCTACAACCAGGTGGTCATCGAGGAGGATACGGGAAGAAAGGGCTATATCATCGCCGATTCTGGCTTTAATGTACAGCACGACGGTATCGGATACAGCAACTTCCGCTCGGACTTTGCAGCCAACGGTGCGGATGTGGGCATCGCAGGACTTATCAGCGACTACTACACGGGCGCTCTTGCTGAGAAGGCTGAGGGCTACACCACCAAGGACGGCAGGGAAGTCCCCGGATACGACATCTCGGGCATCACCGAACTCAAGGACGGCAAGCTCGACCTTAAAGAGATAAAGGTGGAACTGCTCGACAAGTACGATGAGTACCTGCTGATGAACAACAAATGGGCATTTAACAAGGTAAACGACACACTGCTGAGCTACACGCCGAAGACAAGGGATTTCCTCGACGAGGCAGGGCTTCGTGTCATAACCGCACCCTTTGAGTTTACCGCTCCCGAGGAGTCGGACTTCGAGAAGTTCCTGAGAAAGATCACCTTCAATGAGGTAAAGCCCTTCACCAGATATGAGTGTGTGCTTATCGACTCATCCATGGCATCGGGCTCCGACCTCCAGGTGCTCAACATGATACATTGGTACTGTGAGCTCCCCAACTCCGCAGAGCAGGATGTATATGACTTCGGCTATGACGGAGAGACGGCATTTGAGCTGCTTTCCTCCGAACTGGAGCACGGCAATCCCGTTGTCGTCATCTACAACGGCACCGCCCTCAATGCGGTGAGACTTACCCGTGACGCAAAGGATCCCAACCTCTTTGTGCTCGACGCATATGACAGCAACACACCCGACCGTGCAACGAAGATAGAGATGAGACGTACTCCCCTTTATGCAAACGAACACTCGTCCTATCAGTATTCCGCTTCACGAAACGGTACAGAAGCTCCCATGCAGATAATCAAATGAGAATGACCGCCGCATTTGCGGCGGTTTTTTCTCCCCGAATGTGCCTATGTGTCAACAATAATTTTACATTTAGTTCATATTCTGTTATACGTCGGACAACATGAATATGTTATAATAAAATAATGAACATTTGTCGTAAAACAAATGGAGAAGGAGGAATCATTATGAAGAGATTTACTGCCGGAATGCTTTCGGTCATGATGAGCTTAGGTGCTGTCACCGCTGTGGGCGAAGTGAGCGATACGGCTGCTGTCTATGCGGCTTCCGTGGACGCACCGTCCAACATAAGCGTTTCTGCCGACAAGACATCCGTTACCATAAGCTGGGACGATGAACCCGGTGCTTCCGCATACCGTGTTTATCAGTATAACGCTTCCACGAAGAAATATGTGAAGGTCAAGACCGTAAAGGGCACAAGTGCAAAGATCACAGGCCTCAAAGAAGGGAAGAAGTACTACTTCAAGGTAGCATCCCTTGTCAAGAGCGGCAGCTCATACAAGCTGGCAGGCACTTCCGACAAGATAACCGCCACCCCCAAGGCAAAAACATCCGCCAAGACTTCCCAGACCAAGGCAAAGACTACGACCAACCCCAAGAAGCAGACTCCCGGCGAGCTTCCCAAGTTCCCCAAGCTCGCATCCACTTCCTTCCGTGAGAGCGGTGTGTCCGCCACCGAAGTGAAGAAGAAATTCGAGGATGATTTTGAGCACGCACGTCTTCAGGTGATCACCCTCGGCTACAAAATAAAGCCTACCGACAGCAGCAATGACGGCATGAACTACGTCGGCGAATATGAAGTAAGATACGACGGCACCCATGTATACAACCTGTATGAGCAGTTCCAGCTCTCAGGCAAGGGCGGCTCGGGCTCAGGCTGGATATGGATAGAGGATCTGAACGGCAACGTGGTATGGGGCACCAACAGGGTGAATGTGGTCAAGGAGACCGTTTCCCTGCCCAAGTTCTCCGGCATAACTACCACGGCATTCACCGAATACGGTTCAAGCCAGTCGGTAGTTGAGGATATGCTTCGACAGGACTTTGAAAAGGTGCGCTCCGCCATCGTTACACAGGGCTACAACATAAAGCCCCTTTCCAGCAAGGTCGATACAGGCTCATATCACGGCGTATATGAGGTAAGATACGACGGTGAGCAGGTCTACACCTACCATGAGAGCTACACGAGCAACGCTTCTTCGGGTACGGGCTGGATATGGATAGAGGACATGAGCGGCAACGTTATCGTGGGCGTATCCAACGGAACTTCCATCGTGATATACTATTGATCGTCCTGACCGACGATATAAGGGATCCTGTCCGCAAGGGCAGGGTCTTTTCGTATATTGCGCAATGTGCCGCAGGTACTTGACAATTGTCAACAAATATAGTATAATTTGATTGAGGGTCGGCACGGCGAGAACGGCAATATCGTCAATGCCGACGGCTGTTAAGGTATGAGTACACAACAGCGAAGGGAGCAATGATATGGACAGAGTCAAGAAAAAACTCGGCTTCGGCGGTATGCGCTTCCCCATGAAGGACGGAAAGATCGACGAGGCACAGGTCTGTCAGATGGTGGATGAGTTCATCGCTGCAGGCTTCAACTACTTTGACACCGCACACGGCTATCACGGCGGTCTGAGTGAAGTCACACTCAACCATTGCCTTACTTCACGTCATCCGAGGGAGGACTACCTTCTCACCAACAAGCTGACCGATCCGTATTTCCAATCACAGGAAGATATACGTCCGTTCTTTGAAAAGCAGCTCGAACTGTGCGGAGTCGAATACTTCGACTTCTACCTCATGCACGCACAGGGCAAAATAAACTATCCCAAGTTCCAGCGGTGCAAGGCTTACGAGACGGCTTTTGAACTGAAGAAAGAGGGAAAGATACGCCATGTGGGGCTGTCCTTCCATGACACGGCGGATGTGCTCGAACGGATACTTTGCGACCACCCCGATGTGGAAGTCGTGCAGATACAGTTCAACTACAACGACTACGAAGACCCTGCCGTGCAGTCTCGCAAGGTATATGAGGTCTGTCGCAAGTATGACAAGCCCATACTGGTGATGGAGCCTGTCAAGGGCGGCTCCCTTGCCGCTCTGCCCCCTGATGCCGCAAAGGTGCTCGATGACCTTCACGGCGGCAGTCAGGCAAGCTATGCGCTCAGGTTCGCCGCAGGCTTTGACGGGATGCTGTCCGTGCTTTCCGGCATGAGCAACATTGAGCAGATGAGAGATAATATCTCATTCATGTCAGACCTCAAGCCCCTGAACGACACCGAGAGAGCCGCAATTGAGAAGGTCTGTCAGATCATGCACTCAAAGGATCTGATACCCTGCACTTCATGCAGATACTGCATAGACGGCTGTCCCAAGAATATAAGCATACCCGATCTTTTCTCCTGCATGAATTCTCTGAGCATCTACCACGGATGGAACCCGGGCTTCTATTACAATGAAGTGCATACCATCGGCCACGGCAAGGCATCCGACTGCATCAAGTGCGGCAAGTGCGAAAAGATCTGTCCCCAGCATCTTCCCATCCGTGACCTTCTGGTACAGGTCGCAAACGAATTTGAAAAGTAAGGTGATCGTATGTTAGAAACAGCACTCAGAGCCAAGGGCTTCACATCAAGGAAAATATTCATCACAAGAGCCGCAGTTTCCGCACTTCTCGTTGCCTGTGCGGTGGCGCTCCCTCAGCTGATACACCTTATCGCAGGTCAGCCCGGCGGCGTGAAGTGGCTCCCCATGTATCTGCCCGTGCTCATCGGCGGCTGCCTTCTGGGCACAAAATGGGGCATTGTCACAGGTGTGGCATCTCCCCTTATCTCATTCCTCATAACATCCCTGGGCGGAGCTCCCATGCCTGCGGCTGAGAGAGTCCCCTTCATGATGGCGGAGCTGGCAGTATTTGCGGCTGTGTCGGGACTGTTCTCAAAGAAGATAGCCGAGAACGGTCTGTGGGCATTCCCTGCCGTGATCTGTGCAGGGCTCAGCGGACGCCTGTTCTTCCTTGGGCTTTCCGTGATATTCGACCGCTTCACATCATTCACCCCCGAAATGATCCTTAACCAGATAATGACAGGCGGCATAGGACTTCTTCTCCAGTTCGTCCTTGTCCCCGTCATCGTTATGATCGTCCGCAGGATAATGACGGATGAGTGATCTTGAAAGGGCTAAGGCAGGCCTTGACGGACATTCCCTGTGCCTTGTGAACGAGGATACGGTGATCACCGATGATTCACGGGGCATAGGGGGACTGTTCAGCATCACGGGAGAACGTGATCTTGTCGGCTTTTCCTGCGCCGATCTTATCATAGGCAGGGCGGCGGCGATGCTCTACATAAAGGCATCAGCAGCCGCTGTCCACGGCAGGGTCATGTCCGAGGGTGCAGCCTCACTTTTTGGTGAACACGGCATCCCGTGCTCATGGGACACCTTGACGGAGCGCATAATAGACCGAAGCGGAAAGGATATTTGCCCCATGGACAAGGCCGTAGCCGACACGGGCGACCCGAATGAGGGACGCCGCCTTATCGGTGATACCCTGGAGAAACTGAGAAGGCAATAGATGCAGACACATATCATTCGTATATACGGTATCGTGCAAGGGGTGGGGTTCCGCCCCTTCGCTGTGGGTGCGGCTCACGCATCACATATATGCGGCAGCGTGGCAAACAAGGGCTCATATGTGGAGATAACCGCACAGGGCAGCGACAGGGACACAGCCGCCTTCAAGAAAATGCTGCTGGAGTGCCCGCCCGACCGTGCGGTCATACTCGACATCACCGACGATACGGCGGATATGCCCCCTGTCAGCGGATTTGCCATAGCAGACAGCACACATGAGCAGGGCGATATATACATATCCCCCGATATCGCCATGTGTGCCGAATGCCGCAGGGAACTTACCGACCCCTCAGACAGGCGTTTCCTGCACCCATTCATCAACTGCACGCAATGCGGGCCCCGCCTGACGATACTGCGTGCCATGCCCTACGACAGGGAACGCACATCCATGGCGGATTTCCCCATGTGCGGCAAATGTGCGGAAGAGTACACCGACCGCCTTTCACGGCGGTACGATGCCCAGCCTGTCTGCTGCAATGACTGCGGTCCTCATGTCCGCATAGCCGGTACGGATATCAAAGACGGACAAGCCTTCTCATATATCCGTCATGTCATCAGAAACGGCGGTATTGCCGCCGTGAAGGGGATAGGCGGCTTCCACCTGTGCTGTGATGCGAAGGACACCAACGCCGTCCGCAGGCTCAGACAGCTAAAGCACCGCCCAGCCAAGCCTTTTGCGGTCATGTGCCGTGATATGGAGACGGTCAGGCGTGAATGTGTGACGGACGGATATGCGGAGAGCCTGCTTGACGGATGGCAAAAGCCCGTGCTTATCCTTCCCCGCAAGGACGGGGAAATATCCCCTCTTGTCTCCCCTGCCCTGCCCACCGCAGGAGTGATGCTGCCCTATTCTCCGATACATACCCTGCTGTTTGAATACCCCGACGGGGAAGACTTCACCGACTGCCTTGTGATGACCAGCGCCAATATATCGGGGGCACCCATCTGCCGCACCGATGAGGACATCGCCGACATATCGGGATGCGATGCGATACTCACCCATGACAGGGAGATCCTTATCCGTGCGGATGACAGCGTGGCGGAAGTTTTCGACAGCAAGCCGTATATGATACGGCGGTCACGGGGCTTTTCCCCCCTGCCCCTTTCCGTAAGGGGCGGCAGGGATGTCATTGCTGTCGGCGGCGAACTCAAAGGTACTTTCGCCGTAGGCAAGGGCGGCGCAGACAGCTGCGGACTTATCTACCCGTCCCCCTATGTGGGGGACATGACGGATGTGCGCACGGCGGATGCCCTGCGTGATGGGATAAGGCATATGGCTTCCCTGCTCGAGGTCAAGCCCGAGAGGATAGTCTGCGACCGCCATCCCATGTACAACAGCGTATCGCTGGCAGAAGAACTGGCCGACACCTGCGGCATTCCCCTTGTAAAGGTACAGCATCACTATGCACACGTCCTGTCCTGCATGGCGGAACACAGGCACGCTTCCCCTGTCATCGGCGTCAGCTTTGACGGCACGGGATACGGCGATGACGGCACCATATGGGGCGGAGAGTTCCTTATATGTGATGTGCGGACATATGAGCGTGCAGGACATATCACTCCCTTTACCCAGACGGGGGGCGACGTCTCCGCCCGTGAATGCTGGCGAAACGGCGTATCCATGCTGTCTTTGCTTGAGGACGGGGGCAGACTCTGCGATGAACTTGGGCTGTGCGATAAAAAGACATACGATACCCTTGTCCGCATGGCGGAGAGGGGCTTGAACTCCGTCACATCCACAAGCGTCGGACGGCTGTTTGATGCAGTCTCCGCCATTCTCGGCATATGCCGTGAGAACACCTATGAGGGAGAGGCTGCCGCCCTTCTCATGCACTCGGCAATGAGATGCAGTAAAGCGGATGACGTTTTGTATACGGATACATCCGCCATCGTAAGGGACATTGCGTACAGGCGTGCGCAGGGAGAGGACAGGGATCTCCTTGCATACAGCTTTCATCGGTACCTTGCAGGGTACATCGCCGAAACCTGCGAGGTCATCCGAGAGAGATACGGCATCAGGACTGCGGTGCTGACGGGCGGTGTTTTCCAGAACACTTTGCTTCTCCGACTGACAAAAGATAGGCTGACACAAAAGTGCTTTCAAGTGCTGACACATTCTCTCATACCGCCCAACGACGGCGGCATCTGCGTGGGACAGGCATATCACGGCATGAGCCTGTGACCGCAGATCATCATTTATTCCCAACCGATAGAAAGGTCTGTATCATGTGCGTAGGAATTGCAGCTAAGGTGATAAGCATAGATGAGGACACGGCTCTGATAGACGTGTCGGGGGCAAGGCGGAAGGTAAGCGCCGCCCTTCTCGATGAACTTTACCCCGGGGATTATGTCATGGTACACGCAGGTGCTGCCATAGCAAAGATCACCGATGACGACGAGACAGAGACTGATGCTGTACTGGGTGAGCTGCTATGAATGAGAAGCTCAGAGCGGCGGCAGAGATCCTCTCCTCATATCACGGGCCGAAGCTCCGCATAATGGAGGTCTGCGGCACTCACACCCATGAGATATTCCGTCACGGGATACGAGATCTGCTCTCGGATGACATCACGCTAATATCGGGGCCGGGCTGCCCCGTGTGCGTGACGGACATCTCATACATAGATGAGGCACTGTACCTTGCCTTCGAGAAGAATTGCATAATATGCACCTTCGGCGACCTGATGAAGGTGCCGGGGAGCGAACTGTCCCTGTCAAAGGCGAAGGCGAAGGGGGCGGATGTGCGCATGGTCTACGCTCCCTCCGACTCCCTTGACATTGCAAGAGCCGAACCTGACAGGCAGGTGGTATTTCTCTCCGTAGGATTTGAGACGACCACCCCTGCCTCATGTATCGCTGTGGAGAAGGCGAAGGCAGAGGGCATAGGGAACTTCACCCTGCTCACCGCAAACAAGACCATGCCCGGAGCCTATCGTGCCCTCATGGGAGCGGCAGACGCATTTCTCTACCCCGGACACGTCAACGCTATCACGGGAACGGCAGTATGCGAGGAAATGAAGGAACTGGGCGTGTCGGGCGCAGTCGCAGGATTTACCCCCGGGGAACTGATAACGGCTCTTGCGGTCACGGTAAAGCTGCTGGGAGAAGGCAAGCCCTTCTTCGTCAACTGCTATCCGAGAGTGGTGCGCCCCGAAGGAAGCCCGTCAGCCATTAAGCTGATGGACAGGGTGATGGCCCCGTGCGATGCGGAGTGGCGGGGGCTGGGCGTGATACCCATGTCGGGGATGGAGCTGCGTGACAGCTATGCCGATTTTGATGCACGCAGGCGCTTTGACGTGCCCTCATTCAAGGGGCGCATCATACACGGGTGCAGCTGCGGCGACGTACTTCAGGGGAAGTGCCGCCCTACGGAATGCAGGCTCTTCGGCAAAGTCTGCACCCCCGATCATCCCGTAGGCGCCTGCATGGTATCCGATGAGGGAGCCTGCTCCGCATATTATATGTACGGATGATGCCGTTTCACGATCATAAGAAGAAGGTTTATCATGGAATTTGTTACACTTGCGCACGGGAGCGGAGGACGGCAGACCGCCGAACTTATCGACAGGGTGTTCAGGGCGCATTTTGAGTCCCCCGTGCTCACGGCAGATGATGCTGCCGTATTTGAGCTTGGGGGCAGGGTCGCAATGACCACCGACGGCTTTACCGTGTCCCCCTGGAAGTTTAACGGAGGCGACATAGGAAAGCTCTCGGTCTGCGGCACGGTCAACGACCTTGCCTGCATGGGGGCACGCCCCGAATACCTCACCTGTGCCTTTATCATCGAGGAGGGGTTCCCCCTTTCCCATCTGGAGGAGATAGCCGAAAGCATGAGGGAGACTGCCGACAAGGCAGGGATACGCATTGCGGCAGGAGATACGAAGGTAGTCGGCAGGGGTCAGGCAGACGGCATCTTCATCACCACCACAGGGATAGGCAGGATAGCTGAGGGAGTGAGCACATCGGGGTCTGCTGCCCGTGACGGGGATGCGGTCATAGTCAGCGGCGACATAGGAAGACACGGCTGCACCATACTCCTCGCCCGTGAAGATCTGGGCATAGAGACGGATGCGGACAGCGACTGCGCTCCCCTGTGGGATACGGTGTCGGATGTGCTGGATGTGTGTCCCGACGTACACGTTATCCGTGACGCCACCAGAGGCGGCGTAGGCACGGTACTGTATGAGATAGCATCGCAAAGCGGCGTGGGGATAGTCCTTGACCGTGCGGCGATACCCGTGGACGGCCGTGTGAGCGGCGTATGCGGACTTCTGGGACTTGACCCGCTGTACCTTGCCTGCGAGGGCAGAGTGGTCATCATAGCACCGAACAGCCGTGCGGATGACATCGTGGCCGCACTGAGGGCGCATCAGCCCACGGCTGCCGTCATCGGGAGGGTGACTTCCGCCGACAAGGGACGTGTGATACTGTCCACCGAGATAGGCACCAGGGCGATACTGCCCTTTCCCGGGGGAGAACTTCTTCCGAGGATATGCTGAAAAGAACGAGACAGGGCTCATACCGTTTCCGACCGATCCATAAGATCGGGGAAGAAACAGTAAGCCCTGTCTCTTTTTATCTGTACACACAAATGATGATATCATCAGAGGATGCTCTGTATGAATCCTGCAAGCTCCCTTGCCATGACTGCGTGCTCTGCCCTGCGGGGATGCCCCGGTGTCACGCTGCCGTTGCCCGAAAAGAGGAAGTGGTGGATATCGTACCCTTCGCTCTTCATTTCATTTACTATCTCATCTATCGCCCTGTCCCACTCCGCATCGTGCATGAGGACGGTGGTTATCATAACTATCTTTACCCTGCCGTAGTGAGCGGCAACATCGCTTATCAGCTTCTTGTATCCGTCCTTCCAGTGACGGCGCACAGCGGGGTCATAGATGTCGATGTCGTTGGCATCGGTGATGCCGTTATGCTGGTCGTTCTGTCCGAGTGCGAACACTGCGCAGTCGGGGGTGTATTTGGAGAAATCCCATTGGGTAAGCTCTCCCCCCTCGGGGAAGTAGCACACCTTGTCATACACGCTCTCCATGCCTATCATCTTCGGCCAGTGGAAGTAGCCCGTATCATCGAATACGGCAATGCCCCCCTGTGCGATATTATGGAAGGATGCGTTGAGCAGCCTTGCACACTGCCATGTGTAGGCGAAATAGGAGTTGTCATAGATGCTGTCGTGATTGCAGGGGTCGCTCCTGCCCGCAAAGGCATCCGCTTCGGTCACTTCTCCTGCGGACACGCTGTCGCCGTAGAACTCAAGTTTCAGGTCGTATTCAGGCTCACAGGGGAGGAACTCTCCGTCCGTGTTTATCTCGGAAAGAGTGAAGGTATGATTGGCAGACATCCTCTTGTATACGGTGAGGGTGTGTGTCCTGTCAGGCTCAAGGCCATCTGCGATGCGGTAGGTCTTGAACTCCCCGTCGTTCTGCGGTGAGAGGGGAAGCCTGCCCATCCTGCCGTCTATCAGATAGCCGAGGGAAATGTTCCCCCATGCGGTCTTGTTCATTACGGTGATATCCGCCCACGTCCCGTTGAAAACGGCTGTGACCTGTGAGGAAGCCCAGTAGAAATGTGCGCCGTCCTCACTGTGATCGATGCGTCCCATATAGGACAGTCTCTTGTCGTTAGCTCTCATATCTTTCTCCGTTGTATCGTCAGTTTATCACGTTGAATGCGCTGTGATCCATGGAATCGTAGAATGCGGAAATAAAGAATATCGGTGCGGTGATGTGCAGCCCCGGTTCGTTCGCCCTGAAGGTAAAGGGGCTGTCTGCGTAGCATTTTGCGGGGGGCGTGCCCACTTCCACGTTCCATTTAAGGTAGGCATCCGATCTCTCCTGATCTGCGCCGCAGACCATAAGCCCGGGAAGGCACATATCATCCTCTATGCTCATGGATGCGATGTGTGCGGGATTGCGGCAGAAGCCGTTGCGGTTGTCCGTCATAAATGCCATGCCTATGGGGTTTACGCCCATGAGATAGGCAAGATTGTCCGTTGACACCGTGAGGTATCGGCGGTCGCCCGTGATAAGGAAGGCAAGCTCAGCCATGCGGATATTGCCGAGTATGCGTGCGTTTGAGCCGTAGTGGAAATCTCCGCCTGCCGATGAGCAGCAATGGTATCCGCTCGAGCATCTGGCGATCCAGAGCCTGTCGCCCCTGTACGTCCACCTCATGCGGATAAATGACATGATGTAGTCCTTCTTGGGCTTGTCGGTGAGCAGGTATGCAAGTGCTGCATATCCGCCGGAAAAATGATCTCCGAAGCCGCTGAACAGGCATCCCCTGTACTTCTTCTCGATCATTTCCTCAAATCGGGAGCCGCCTGTGAGGGCATACTGCTCGCATATCGTCCACATGAAATCCGAGGCAAGGAGATACACTCCCCCCGGTTCGTCGGAAATATCCCCGAACCTTCCCTTGTAATACTCATATTCGGGAGTTTCCACGGCATACATCCATGCCATCTGTGATGCTGCGGCAAGCTGTCTTGACAGAGGGGTGTCTGCGGAGAAATAGCCTGCTGCAAGGGCGCACACGGAGGAAAACCTCAGTGTGGCGAGGGTGGTCTTGCGTGAGATGCGGTAGGCTGCCGTGTCGTTCTCAGGCCTTTCCGATACGTCCGCATCCGTCACTATCTCCTCAAACACGCCGCCGTCATCGTCCTGCATCTTCATCAGGAACTCCAGACCGTAGAGACATTCAGCCTCCATCCTCTTGCGAAGGCCGCTGTCAAAGGCATCGGGGAACACACGCAGACTGTATATCATATCGGCTATGACCAGACACGACTGCGGTACATTGCGTGAGTAGTCTCCGCCCGTATGCCATCCGCCTGTCATATCCCTGAGAGCGCCGCTAACGGGTATCTTGTCTGAGTGGCACGCTCTGTGGCTCATGAATTCAAGCCCCTCACAGGTGACTTCATTGCCGCACCTGCTCATGTATATGGCATCCATGGCCTTATCCCGAAGCACTCGGTATGGATAAGGTGCGATATCGAAGGATTCCGAACGGCGAAGCCCTATCTTGATAAAGTAGCGCCCCTGCACGTTGAAGTCGGAGAAATCCGCAGTACGAACCACATCTCCCGACTCCTTGTCGCTGAAAGGCTCGGACAGCCGTCCTTCATACACATATGCGCCCGTGCGCACGTCCACAACAGAGAATATCCTTCCGTAGACAGTGCATATGGCGCACTTGTCCATCCCGATCATATAACCGGCTCTGTTTATATAAAATCTGTTCTTCAAAGTAAGCTCCATTCAAAGAATGACACAATGATCCACGGTTATTATTTTACAACATACCGAACGGCATTTCATATCATTTTTTATTCGCATATGTAAACTTTTTTCGGAGGGGCCTGAACGTCGCTCCCTGCGGCATAAAGCTATTGTCTGCGCCTATCAAATGATATAAAGATGAGCCTGCTTTGCAGAGAAAATTTATTAAAATATCCATTGTAATAAAGTCGGGGATTATGGTATAATATTACAGGGTAATGACTCGGTGCCGATGATGTCGGTGCCGCATATAATGAAAGGGAGTATAATCAATGGGAAATTCATTATTGATAAGGATAGGCATAGTGGGGCTGGCACTCACCATCGCCGGCATCGCAATGCTCGTATCCGGAGCAAAGGACAAGGCCGCCATAGCCAAGGGCGTGCAGGATCTGACCACGCTTTCGGTGTCGGATTTTGAAAAGGGAAGGTTCTATGAAGGACAGCTCGACTGCATAATAGATGAATTTGCATACGAGACTACCACCAGATCATCCTTCGGCGTGAAGACGAGCGAGAACGTATCCAACCACTATTATCTCGTGCCCATATCACTCGATGGCAACGCTCATCAGTACGTCACCCTCGAGGTGGGGAACGATGAATTCGCCTCGACTGCGGAAAAGATGATCGATGAACTGTGGGATGAGGACAACGAGGAATTCAAAAGCACCACCACAGTATATTTCAGAGGCAAGGCAAAGGATATGGACGGCGAAGTCCGTGACCTGCTTTATGAGACATACGATCTGCTCTATGAAGGCATGAACTATACTGCGGCAGATTATGACAAGATGACTGTCCCCTACACCCTGACCTACACCGCTCCCGGATATGAATCAAGGGGCTCCGTGGTCAGCGGCATATGCCTTGCGGTGGGACTCGTGCTCGTGGCAGTCACAGTATTCTTGTTCATACAGTCACGCAAGGAACAGCCGATGGATTACGGTGACCTTGCCCCTGTCAGCGGAACGTTCGATAAGACAAGCTTCAGCGGCATCGATAATGTTCCCGCACAGGCTCCCGCTCAGGCACCCGACAGTGCCGCACCTGCTCAGCCCGATCTTTTCCCGAGAGAAACGGCTGACACAAACACCGCATCATCCGACGATCCCTTCGACATCTGACTTATGAGGAAGTGTAATATGGAACATCAGCTTATTCTGGTAATCGACTTCGGCGGACAGTACAATCAGCTCATCGCAAGACGTGTGCGTGAATGCAGCGTTTACTGCGAAGTCATCAGCTGCCGCACCCCTATCGAGAAGATCAGGGAACTCTCCCCTATGGGCATCATCTTCACGGGAGGCCCCAACTCCGTTTATCTGGAGACTTCCCCCACCATCAGCCCCGAGATCTTTGATCTGGGCGTCCCCGTGCTGGGCATCTGCTACGGCGCACAGCTCATGGCGCATCTGCTGGGCGGCGACGTTCATGCTGCCGACAACCGTGAATACGGCATGACAAAGACATATTACGACACTTCCTCCGTTCTCTTCAGCCATGCCGACGGCATCGGGAGCGAGGATATATCGTGGATGAGCCACACCGACTTCATCGCAGGAGTACCCGACGGATTCAGAGTGACCGCTCACACCGACACCTGTCCCACCGCCGCTATGGAGAACGCCGACAGGAAGCTCTTTGCCGTACAGTTCCACCCCGAGGTGAACCACACCGTACACGGCACGGATATGATCAGAGCCTTTGTCCGTGACATATGCGGATGCGCAGGCGACTGGACGATGAAGAACTATGCCGCTTCCGCTGTGAAGCAGGTGCGTGAAAAGGTCGGCGACGGCAAGGTCCTCCTGGGTCTTTCGGGCGGCGTTGACAGCAGCGTGGCTGCCGCTCTGCTTGCCCGTGCGGTCGGTGACAAGCTGACCTGTATCTTCGTGGATCACGGCTTCATGCGCAAGAATGAGGGGGATGAGGTCGAGCAGGCTTTCGACGGCTGGGGCATCAACTTTGTCCGTGTCAACGCCAAGGACAGGTTCCTTTCAAAGCTGGCGGGAGTTACCGAACCCGAACAAAAGCGAAAGCTGATCGGCGAGGAATTCATCCGTGTATTTGAGGCTGAGGCAAAGAAGATAGGCAGGGTGGACTACCTCGTTCAGGGAACCATATATCCCGATGTCATCGAAAGCGGTCTGGGCGACTCCGCCGTGATAAAGTCTCATCATAACGTGGGCGGACTTCCCGACTATGTGGATTTCAAGGAGATAATCGAGCCCCTTCGCCTGCTGTTCAAGGATGAAGTGCGTGCCCTCGGACGGGAACTGGGGCTTTCCGACGTGCTCGTTGACCGTCAGCCCTTCCCCGGCCCCGGACTTGCGATCCGCATAATCGGCGAGATCACCGAAGAAAAGCTGGACATCCTGCGTGATGCCGATCTTATCTTCCGTGAGGAGATAGCAAAAGCAGATCTCGACCACACCCCCGACCAGTATTTCGCTGTGCTTACATCCATGCGCTCGGTAGGCGTTATGGGAGACGGCCGCACATACGACTACACCCTTGCGCTTCGTGCTGTCACGACTTCCGACTTCATGACCGCCGACTTTGCCAAGCTCCCCTATGACCTGCTTCAGCGTGTATCCTCCCGCATAGTAAACGAGGTCAAATCCATAAACAGGATAGTCTACGACGTGACCACAAAGCCCCCCGCAACCGTGGAGTGGGAATAATGCAAACGTTTGCTGAAACGGCGTAATACCGTGCTTTTCGTGGTATAGTCAAGCTGAATGGCAACGTTTTGGCAACATTTCTCTGTTATCGGCAACAGTGATATAAATAATGTCTGAAAAGATAAGAGCTATCTGATTCGTATTTGAATCGGATAGCTCTTTTTTCATATCATTTTCTCTATAATGTCTCTAAATTCTTTTAACGCATCGGACTTAATATAATATGCAAGATTAGTCATTAAAGGAGTTTCGGATTTAAGCACTTGCTGTGTAGGTATATTTTCAACTCCTATATTTCCTTTAGCGTTATAAACTGGAACAGCAAATTGAATACCCAAGAAATAAACTCTATTAGGATTCATGAATATATTACCTTTTTTATCAGAATAGCTATTTTCATTTAGTATAAATACTGGAGAACCAGACGAACCAGGAAAAGCAGCAATGTCAAGCAAGCCTATTCCCTTTCTGTTAAAATCATACGCTGGATGTGATGCCGTGTATCCTTTTCTGAAAATCGGAAAGTTATTGGTTTCGTCCCATAAACCAATAGGATAACCAATCATTACAATCTCTTCTATCGCACTTAAATCATTTAATTGCTCAAATGATGGAATGTTTGAATCTGTAATGGGAATATAAAACACGCTCTTTCCTGTTATTTCCCTTACTTTATCTAATACTGAGTTTATATAGCAAAAACAAAGGTCGTGAGTTGAATGAAAATGCCATTCTGTTGATAAAGTTATATTTTTGTTTTCAATAGGCTCTCCTTCCTCTGACATTAAATGCAAAGCAAAAGAAACCATTTCAATTGGATTATTATTAACAACATGCTTGTTAGTTATGATAGTCGGTACAAATTTATCTCCGTATATAAAATTGTAAAAAAAGCCCGTTCCACATGAACTGCCAGCAGTTAATCTAACTGTGGTAAACATCATTTGTTCTGATATTGAGATTGGTTTCATGATTATTCCTCCACCTTTTTGAGATTAAGTCTTTCTTTTTCATTCCGCTCCGCTTCCGACCTCGGATACCTGTATCTCCACTGGTCATACTCCTCACGGCTGATCTCTCCATTGCGGTACTTTTGAGCCATCTCCTCCCAGGGTTCGAGCAGACCTGTCATTTTTGCAAAGGTTGAATTGTTCTGCCTGTTGATGCGGATACAGATTTCCCCGTCAAGTCGGTCGATCTTGAAGCCGTATAAGTCTTCCAAGGCAAAAAGCGTGTGCATCAGACCTGTGTAGCTGTCAATGTTCGGAACATTCAGAGCTTCGGTCGATACGTCAAGTGCGTCGGCAAGCTGTTCCACAAGATCAGCCTTTGGCGTTCTCGAACCTGATTCGTATTGTGCCATACGAATATCGGCTGTCCGTTCCGAGAAGCCGACCTGCAAGCCTAAGAACTTCTGCGTCATACCTCTGAGGTTTCTGATAAACCTGATTCTTTCACCAATCGCCATTTTGTCTCCTCCATTTTCAAAAAGCATAGCACAGGATATGCCTGCGCTGCCATATTTCACAAATCAATTATAACATATATGCTTAGTGTTTGTCAA
>JAFUHM010000079.1 GCA_017468865.1 Oscillospiraceae bacterium
CCCTATCTTTAATCAATTCCTGGAGCCTTTTCATTTCACCTTGGGTAATCGTCACACCTTTTCCATATTCAGTATGATCAGATGACCAGGTGCGAATGTCATAGACAGGTTCTCTATCATCCCAACTGACATAGTTCAGTTCTTTTGTCCATCCGTTGTTTGACTGTGATATATCTCCAATGTGTTTATATATTTCGAATTTGAGTTTCATATCGTCCTCCACAAATCCCGATATATTATTAGCAAAACAAACCTAAAAAGGGACTAATAATATCCTTTCTCGCCTATCAAGACCTTACACTCATTGCGGCTCCCACATACCCTGCTGACGGATACCCGTTATGCGGGCTTCTTCAGTCAGCCTGTCTGTTTCCTCATCAGACAGGACGATCTTTAAAGCCTCAGACAGTTTTTCGGCATAGGAAGGCTTTGTAATACCCACTATCGGAACAGCGCCTTTTGCTATTGCCCAGAGTATCGGTATCTGTGATCTGTCGATGCCGTGTTTGTCTGCGATATCCTTCATCATGCCAAGAAGACCCGCTATCTTTCTGAATTTCCTTTTAGGGAATGCGAGGTTTCTCATTGAAAATGTAGGAAAATGCTTTTCTGCGCTGTACCGTCCTGCAAGCGCTCCCTGTTCAAGCACCATGTAGGCATAGTATGTGATGCCCTTTTTGTTGCAGTAGTCTATGATCGGCTGCTGATCGTTTCGCAGAAGGCTGAAATGATTCTGCACTGCACCGAGCCTTAGCCCCTGCTTGCCGAGAAAACTCTCCGCAGTCTTTATGTCGCTCATAGATACATTTGATATGCCTATGGACTTTATCCTGCCGTCCTTCATGAGAGGCACCGCCTCTTTCAGGTTCTCAAGCAGATTATTGGGCTTGTGTATCCAGAAAAGGTCTGCGGACTTTATCCCGAGACGCTCCATGCTTTCGGCAAAGGACTTTTCCAGCGCTCCGCTCCTGAACCGCCTGTTCGGAAAATACTTAGTGGAAATGAAGATATCATCTCTGCCGTTTATGAGGCTGCCAAGCAGCCTTTCGCAGGAGCCCATGCCGTATACGGCGGCAGTGTCCCATTTCACGAATCCAAGTTCCACAGCCTTTTCAAATGTGCTTTTCAGCGTTTCTTCGTCATAGCCTTTCCCGAAGACCATCTTGGAGCCGTTGTATCCCGAGCCCCACGCCCATGTACCTATCATGATATCCTTGTTCATTCTGTCTCCTCTCTCATGGCGCTCCTTATCCTGCTAAGCGACTCGGGAGCGATCCCAAGATAAGTTGCGATATGCTTCAGCGGGAGCCTGCCGATCATTTCAGGATACTGCTTTTTGAAGCGCACATAGCGCTCCGCCGCATTCTCCACAAGAAATCCGTTCTCACGGTATATCTTGTATCTGAGCGATCTTTCAAGCAGCGCTATCCATATATCCTTAAATCCTGCATTGCCACGGATAAGGTCTTTTATCCTGCGGACATCGCACAGCATCAATGTAGTCTCCTCAAGAGTTTCCCACATACATATCCTCTCCGCAAAGTCCAGCAGCCCCTCATCCGCACAAAGCGAACCCTCAGGCGAAAATCCTCTTGTTATGTCATTTCCCTCTTCATCGATGTAGTAGCTCCTCACCATCCCCGACAGCACCATACCTGCCGTGGATGTATCATCACCGATCGAGGAAATGATCTTCCCCTTCGGCAGGACACGAAAGCTCGAAATATCTATGATGCCGCCAATGGTATCTTCATCCGCAGATATATCATACTTGTCCGCAAATGCCTTTAGTTTTTCGGTTATGTATTTTTTATCCATGACCATCCTCCTGTCATGCCACGGTCTTGACCTATGACAAGATTATATCACATAAACAGCTTTCTGTCATTGATATATGTTAATCTTTCCTCATTTTTATCCTTGCGACGGGTACAGATACCAGTACAGATACGGCTGTCACCATGACACCGCCCGAAAGCAGTATCAGCGGCGAACAGGATCTGTTTATCCCGAACAGTATGAAAAGCGCCGCCGAATATGATATGATGATCCACTGTATGATGTACACCGTGTTCAGGTTCACACTGCAATATCTTATAAAACTGCCGATCTTTGTGTTATCCGCTTTCCCGCATATAAAATAACAAGTTCCTAGTGCAAATATGATAATGGGAGTTATCCAGAGAGTCGCTATGATGCTGTGATGATAATACGAATCACCGCACAGTGCATAAATATTTCTTATATCATATCCCGAATAGACAAGCCCGACGGTAAATGCGGAAAAGAACACTGCGGAACATATCATCAGCATTCTGTACAGTCTGTCCTTATCCGTACACTTTGTCAGGATATCGCCGAAAGCCATACCGAGGGACGGATAGACCAGCCATAATGTCAGAGGAAAGGAAGTCCATTTCCCCGTAGGGATGAGCAGACCGAGCAGGTTCTGTACGACCCCGGGTGCCATGTCGAGCCTTGTGCTCCATATCCCGACTGCCTGCATAAGAAAGGACGCTCCGCATATCTGCCATTCCGACAGCTTCAGTCTTCTCATGACCCCGACAGTAATGAACGCCATTCCCGCAAAGGGAAGTATATCGACACACAGCAGTCCACCTATGATATCGAGCCCCGAGTCTATCCCCAGCAGCAGCCCTATCAGCTGCGGCAGCGTCTGCCTGAAAAAATTCAGCATAAGCCCTGTCATCAGGAGTTTTCCGCCCCTTTTGACAAACTCTCTCCACAGATCATGCCTTGTATACTTGATACCGATCCCCATAGAGAACATAAACACGGGTGCCGCAAGCGGCCCTCCGATGAATTCCATCACATTGCGGAACAATGTATCCGGGGCCGTATCCGCAAAGTCATAGCCGCCGAACTGTTCGTAGATATGTATGCAGATCATAAAAGGGATCGCAAAGGCCTTTACCATATCGACCTCAGATTGTCTGCCGGTGTTGATCTTTTTGTCTGACAAGAACGATCCCACTTTCGCCCCTCCCCGATAATGATACTGTCATTGCGGCTCATTGGCAGCCGTATTTTTCTTTCAGCCCGTTTAGCCCCAGATAATGATAATATATCAGGGCTTCTATTTCTCTTGAAATGCTTTCTTCATCCGAATGAGCCAGAAGTATATCCGTCAGTCCGAATATCAGGAGCCTTGAAATAAGTCCTTTTGCCCCTTCGTCCTCTATGGGGCAGCAGTCGATGAACCTTTTCATAATAAGCTCTTCTATCAGCTTCCTGTCAGTTCCCGCACTTGAGCGCAGCATTATCAGTATCCCCGAATGATGCTCACCGAAGAGCCTTCCCAGAACAGCGGATATCTCGTCACACTTGTCGGGCGTGTATTTCCCGATAAAATCGGGCGTGAAGAAGTGCCGGCTCGTCTCTATCACCGCCGCTCTTGCGCTGCCTGCCAGTTTTTCATATATATCCTTTTTCGATCTGTAATAGCGATAGATATTGCTCTTGCTTATATTGCTCTTATCTGCGATCTGTTTGAGCGATGTATCCTCATATCCTCTTTTGATAAACAGCTTCTGCGCCGCTTCAAGGATACTGTTCCCGATCTCATCTTTCTTTACCTGCATAGCTGTACCTGCCTTTATCACGCTGCTCAAAAGCGACTGTTGATATTTTTGATTATATCAGATATCTGCTCTCATTTCAACATATTTTTCGCAAAAGCGACCGATATTCCAAATCGTTATCATATCCCGATCTGGAATAATAAAGGGATATACCTGCGCTTCGAAAATATGCCCGTTATCTGTCTGCCATTTTTTGTTCTGATAATCGGATCCGACAGATCACTCCGTATTTTGCATCGTCGGACCGTCCCCCTTATCGTTACTTGTTTCAGAAACAGGTGTAACATTATTTTGCCCCAAAAGCCTTATCATAAACAAGAAGCAGTCATTCAAAGTCCTGTTATCCCCCTCTCCCCCAAGGCTTGACAAGGCGGCTCTGCGGGAGTATAATATATACAGCGCAATTAAAGTTTAGGGTGGATCATATGATAAAGATAGCAATATACGGAAAGGGCGGCATCGGCAAAAGCACCTGCACAGCCAACCTCGCCGCAGCACTGGCGGACATGGGCAGGAAGGTCATACAGATAGGGTGCGACCCGAAGGCGGATTCCACGATGACGCTTCTCGGAGGCGAGAATGTCATCCCCGTGATGGAGTATCTGCGCACCCATGAGGAGCCCCCTGCCGATCACAGCCTTATCTCACGCAGGGGTCACGGCGGAGTGCTGTGCATAGAGACAGGAGGCCCCACCCCCGGCATGGGATGCGCAGGAAGAGGGATAGTCGCATCCTTTGACCTGCTCGGTGAACTTCGCCTCTTTGAACGGGAAAAGCCCGATGCGGTGCTGTATGACGTACTGGGTGACGTGGTGTGCGGCGGATTTGCCGTCCCCATAAGGGAAGGATATGCCGACAGGGTATTCATCGTCACATCGGGCGAAAAGATGTCCCTCTATGCGGCGGACAACATATGCCGTGCTGTTGACAGCTTTGCGGACAGAGGCTATGCAAAGGTGGGCGGCATCATCCTCAACAGGCGGAACATCCCCGATGAGGAGCAGAAGGTGCTTGCCTTTGCCGAGGCACACGGCACAAGTGTGATAGCGGATATCCCACGCTCCGACGACATCACAGCCTGTGAGGACAGGGGGATGACCGTCATCGAAGGCGCACCCGAAAGCCCTGCGGCAAAGGCATTTGCCGCCCTTGCCCGAAGGATAGCCGAAACATGACCGCCCGCTATATACAGGCAGGAGAGCTTGCCGACGCAGTAACCGTTCCCGATGCGGCAGACAGCTCAAAGGAACTCATACTCTCCTCCCCTGCCACCGTTGACTACAATTCCCCGGGGGCATCAGGGTTCGGGGTGAAGCGTGCAGGCCTTGTGATACCGGGCTCCGTGATGCTGCTGGTATCCCCCCGATGCTGCGGCAGGAGCAGGCTCCTTGACGGAGGCGCATACCGTGACAGATGCTTCTACCTCAGCATAAGACAGACCGACATGGTGACAGGGCGCTACCTTGACGAGATACCCTCCGCCTGTGCCGGGATATGCGAATGCCTTCACCGAAAGCCCTCCGTCATACTCATCTGTTCTACCTGCACGGATGCACTGCTGGGTACGGACATGGAGCGCATATGCAGGAAAAGCGAGGAGCTGTGCGGCACAAGATGCGTGCCCCTGTATATGAACGCACTGACCCGTGAGGGACGTCTTCCGCCTATGGCGCTCGCCCGTGTCACGGCATATTCCCTTCTTTCCCCGAGAAAGCGCAGATCCCGTGAATGCGGCATCGTAGGATACTTCTCCCCCCTCTCGGACACCTGCGAGCTGTATCCTCTCCTGCACGGAGCAGGGATAAGGCGCATCCATGAGCTTCCCCGATGCACCGACTTCACCGAATATGAGCAAATGTCCGCCGCCAACTTCAACATCGTGCTTGACACCGACGCATCTGCGGCAGCGGCTGATATGGAGAAGCGGCTCGGCATCCCCTATATCTCACTCACCCGCACCTATGATGCCGAACGGGTACACAGGCAGTATGCCCTGCTTTCCGATGTGATAGGCGCCGTGCTTGACGACAGCAGAGCCCATGACAGGGCGTGCGAAGCGTTGACGGCACTGCGCCGCAGATGCGGCGGCATGAGATGCTCCATAGGACAGCGCACAGGCGGCAACCCGTTCGATATAGCTGTCATGCTCACGGCGGCAGGAATAGAAGTAAAGGAGATCATCGCCAACATGGGAGATGCCGATCTCCCCTATATCAGGCGGCTGGCCGCCCTTTCCCCGGGCACACGCATATATCCGTCCCTGTCCCCGTCCATGTTTGGTTTCGTGTCATCAGGTGATGTGGACATCTGCATCGGTACAGATGCGGCATATTATCATGACGAGGTGCCGTCCCTCGATCTGTCGGCTGACTTTGAGCCCTTTGGATTTGACGGCATCATCAGACTGTGTGAGGAGATGTGCGGATATGCTTAAATTTCTTTCCCCCTTTGCCTCGGATATTTCGGGGGCTGTATCCGTGCTGTATGAAATGGGCGGCATCACCGTCATATGTGACGCAGGGGGCTGTACGGGCAATGTATGCGGTTTTGACGAAACTCGGACACATATCAGGTCGGCGGTATTCTCCGCAGGGCTTCGTGATATGGATGCGGTCATGGGCTGTGAGGACAGGCTTGCGGACAAGATCGTGAGAGCATATGAACAGATCGGGGGAAACTTCATCGCCCTTGCAGGCACGCCCGTGCCATCCCTCATCGCCCTTGATATGAGGTATACCGCAAAGGTCACGGCATCACGGACGGGAAAGCCCTGCATACATATCCCTTCCACAGGAACGGCATACTACGACAAGGGGCAGGAAGCCGCTTATCTGAAGCTGTTCTCCCTTGCGGAGGGATGTAAAAGGCGGTCGGGAGAGACAGGCATCATAGGCTGCACCCCTCTTGACACGGATGTCACGGCGGACGGCAGCCGCCTTATCTTCGGCATGGGGAGCGGCTTTGACGAGGTGATGCGGGCGGCAGGATGTGAACGCTTCACGGTAGTCTCACCGAGCGGCACAGCCGCCGCTGAATACATGAAGGACAGGTTCGGCATCCCCTATGATGTGGGCTATCCCTTTGACCTTCCCGATGTGAACCCATCGGGGAAGGTGCTCGTCATACATCAGCAGTTCGCCGCAAATGCCCTGCGTGAACGGACGGGGGGCGATGTGGCATCGCCCTTCATGATGCTCCCCGATCACATGAGGGACGGCGACAGGAAGCTGCGGGACGAGGATGATCTGCGTGAGACCGTCATTGGCTATGACACGGTGATAGCAGACGAGACATACCGCCGTGCGGTGCCGGACTTTTCGGGCAAATGGATAGACTTCCCCCACAGGGCGGTACGATAAACATCACATCATCCCCTTCACGTTCTTTCTGTACACGGACGGGCTTACCCCCATATACCGATGGAACCTGCGTGAGAAGTACAGGGCATCAGAGAAGCCGCATATACGGGCGATCTCACTCACAGTCAGCAGGGTCGAGCGCAGCAGTGCCGCCGCATGGGCAAATTTCTGCCCGTCGTGGTACTGCTGCATCGTCATGCCCTTGTCCGCCCTGAACACATGGGCAAGATGACGATAGCTCAGATAAAACCTCTTTTCAAGGGCATCGGCGGAGAAGGTGCGGTCCCGCTCGGACGCAAGGAACTTTGCTATCCTGTCGGAAAGGCACTTGTCCGATGAGCGCATGAGAGACGAGAGCATGAGGAGAAGTTCTCCGTTTATCCTTGCCGATGCCCCGTATACATGAAAGTCCGCCGCTATGCTCCGTATCATTCCGATAGTCTCATCATCGGGAGAGATCATCTTCGGCAGAGTAAAGCCCTCCTCTCCCGCATATCCCTCGGGACAGGCATCCGCAAGATAGAAATGCACATAGAACCAGTGCGTCCCTCTCTCTATCTCCCTCTTCCCGAAATGGCGGTGCCCCGCCTCAAGGAAGATCATCTTCCCTGCGGTCACAGCATAGTCCGTATCATCCTCCGTGACATAGATAGCCCCCTCCTCCACATAGTCACAGACATAGTAGGGAAGTATCCTGTCCGCATGGAAAAAGCCCTCCTGGGCACGCAGTTCATCTGCGGCGGCGCATATGGGCAGAGTAAGGGATGAGATCTCATACATATCATTATTCTCCATATTTTAGCGCATATCTGCTATTGTTTTCACCTTATGATATGATTATAATACATATAATGATATTTGTCAACCGCACATATCCGCAGTCATCGGGGAGGAAATATGAAACAGACGAATGTGAAGGCATACAAGTCCGACGGATTTATCGGACGCTATCAGCAGCTTGTGAGGGATACCGTGATCCCGTATCAGTACAGCGTGCTTTGCGATGAAGCAGAGGATACGGAAAAGAGCCACGTCATCGCAAACTTCGCAAATGCCGCAAAGGCGCTTGCAGGCGAAGACACGGGGGACGGCTTCTACGGGATGGTCTTCCAGGACAGCGATGCCGCAAAATGGATAGAGGCGGCAGCGTATTCACTTGCGAACTTCCCCGACAGGGCTCTTGAAGAAAGAGCGGACAGCCTTATAGACCTCATCGCCGCCGCACAGGACAAGGACGGCTATCTCAACACCTATTACACCTGCAAGGATACGGACAAGCGCTGGACGAACCTACTTGAAGGGCATGAGCTCTACTGCTCCGGGCATATGATCGAAGCAGCGGTGGCATATGCGGAGGCGACAGGAAAGGATAAGCTCCTGCGTGTCATGACAAGGAACATGGAGCATATCTACGATCATTTCATCGTCAAGGGCTGCGAGGGCTTCCCGGGACATCCCGAGATAGAGCTCGCCCTGATGAAGATGTACCGTGCCACAGGGAATGAACACGCACTTGAGCTTGCAAGGACATTCATCGACAGACGGGGCACCGACCCGGATTTCTTCCGAAAGGAACGGGAGAGCCGTGACTGGACGGTGTGGGGCAGCGACGGAAAGGATCCCGACTATCAGCAGAGCGGCAGACCCGTCCGTGAGCAGACCGAAGCCACAGGCCACGCCGTCCGTGCGGTCTATCTGTACACGGGCATGGCAGACCTTATCGACACCGACGACACCCTTCGTCCCGCCTGCGAGACATTATGGGACAATATCACCAACAGGCGTATGTACATCACGGGAGGCATAGGCTCCACGGTACTCGGTGAGGCATTCACGGCAGACTACGATCTCCCCTCCGACACCGCATACTGTGAGACCTGCGCTTCCATAGGGCTTATGTTCTTTGCCTCTGCCATGCTCAGGCACGATGCAGACAGGAAATATTCCGACGTGATGGAAAGAGCCTTCTACAACACCGTCCTTGCAGGGATGCAGCTTGACGGGAAAAGGTTCTTCTACGTCAACCCCCTCGAATGTGATCCGGGGATATCCGGGAAAGCTCCCACTCACCGCCATGTAGTCACCACACGGCCGAAATGGTATGCCTGTGCCTGCTGTCCCCCCAATGCCGCAAGGCTGATAATGTCCTTCGGGAAATACGCCTACTCCGAAGATGACACCGCCGTATACGCCCATATGTATGCAGGCGGAAAGGTCATTTTCGACAACGGCTGTGAGCTGATATGCCGCACCTCCTATCCCGATGATATGACCGTGCGCTACACGGTAGTCAGGGCAGGAAATGCACGCAGGATAGCTGTCCGCATCCCGGGCTGGTCGGAAGCCTTCAGCCTTTCCGTCGGCGGCAAAACCATCACCGCCCTTGATAAGGGATATGCCTATGCTGACATCAGCGACGGCACAGAGATATGCCTCACCCTTGACGGCACGCCAAGATTTAACTTTGCCTCACCCCGCATCCCCCATATTGCAGGAATGACGGCACTGTCAAGAGGCCCGCTCGTATACTGCTTTGAGGGCACGGACAACGGCAATGTTTCAGCCCTCACCCTCGACACCGCCGTCACTCCGCAGATAAAGGGAAATGATGCGTCACTTGGCGGTGCATCTGTCATAGAATGTGCGGCTGTGCGGGATGAGGACACGGACATCCCCTACTCCTTCACGCAAAGCAGTGCGCCTGCCTCCGCCCGTGCCATCCCCTACTATACATGGTGCAACCGTGGCGAGACACAGATGCGTGTCTGGATGAGGAAAAAGTAAAAGACAAACATTCCTTTGCGCACAGATGCACAAAGGAATGTTTTTTCATATCGTGCAGATATCCACCATTTCCGTGTCATCAACGGATCTGTCCATGCTGAGGATGTCCGCCACCGCATTTGCGGTATCTATCGCCGTAAGGCAGCAGACGGAGCGTTCAACAGCCTTCCTGCGCATCTTCACGCTGTCGAGCTTGGGTATGCGCCCGTGGGATGATGTGGATATGACATAATCTATCTTTCCGCTGTCGAAAAGGTCATCAATATTCGGATGCTCCTCGGATATTCGGCGCACCGTCTCGCAGCCGATGCCCTTCTCCGTGAGATAGCGTGCCGTCCCCTTGGTGGCATATATCGTAAAGCCCAGCCGCCTGAATTTCTCCGCCACATAGACTATCTCCGCCTTGTCCGTATCACGGACGGTTATCAGGACACCGCCGCCGTTTCGCTTTTTCAGGTCGTAGCCTGCCGCAAGCAGTCCCTTGTACACCGCATCTTCAAAGGAACGGGCAATGCCCAGTACCTCACCTGTGGACTTCATCTCGGGGCCGAGTGCGGTATCCGCATCATGGAGCTTCTCAAAGCTGAACACAGGCACCTTTACGGCGATGTGCTCCGCCTCCCTGTACAGTCCGCCTCTGTATCCCTGCTCCGCAAGCGAGCTTCCCAGGAGTATCTTTGTGGCAATGTCCACCATAGGTACGCCCGTCACCTTTGAGACATAAGGGACAGTCCTTGAGGAACGGGGGTTTACCTCGATTATATAGACGGAATTGTCATATACCACATACTGTATGTTCATAAGGCCTATGACATCAAGTGCGGCAGCTATCTTCCTTGTGTAGCCTATGATAGTGTCACGCACACGCTTTGTCAGAGTCATTGCAGGATATACGGAAATGCTGTCGCCGCTGTGTATCCCCGCACGCTCTATATGCTCCATGATGCCGGGGATGAGCACGTCCTTCCCGTCGCATATGGCATCCACTTCCACTTCCTTGCCCATCATGTATTTGTCGATGAGCACGGGGTCGTCTATGCCGCCTGCCGTGATTATCTTCATATATTCCCTTATGTCATCATCGGAATGGGCGATTATCATATTCTGACCGCCCAGCACATATGACGGGCGCATGAGTACGGGATAGTGAAGAGTATGTGCGGCGGCTATTGCGCCTTCGGTATCCATCACCGTCAGTCCCGCAGGACGGGGTATGCCGCATCTGCTGAGGAGCTCATCAAATCTCTCCCTGTCCTCTGCCGCATCTATGCTGTCAGCGGATGTGCCGAGTATCCTTACCCCCATATCCGACAGGAATCGTGTCAGCTTTATGGCAGTCTGTCCGCCGAACTGCACCACCACGCCCCAGGGATTTTCCGTCTCGATGATGTTCCTCACATCTTCGGGGGTGAGAGGGTCGAAATAGAGCCTGTCCCCCGTGTCAAAATCCGTGGAGACCGTTTCGGGGTTGTTGTTGCAGATAACGGCTTCATATCCCATTTCCTTGAGTGCCCATACACAGTGGACGGAACAGTAGTCAAACTCTATCCCCTGTCCTATCCTGATAGGCCCCGAGCCGAAGACCAGCACACGCTTTTTCCCTGTGTCATGTCTGTCGATAAATTCCGCCGCTTCATTCTCATCATCGTATGTGGAATAGAAATAGGGCGTCTCTGCGGCAAACTCCCCTGCGCAGGTATCCACCAGCTTATACACCGCATTCCTGTAAACGGGACATTTCTGTCCGCTTATCTCCTCGATGGTGCTGTCAAGATAGCCGTATCTCTTCGCACTGACATACTTTTCCTCAGTCAGCTCGCCCTCACAAAGCTCCCTTTCTATTTCAGCCAGATGCCTGAGTTTTGCAAGGAACCATTTGTCTATCTTTGTTATCTCATGTATCGCATCGAGGGACACGCCCCTTTTGATATTTTCAAACACCGCAAAGGAACGGATATCGTCCGTATTGAAGAGGAGCCTGTACGCCTCCTCGTCGGAAAGGGCTTTCAGCTTCGGCATATTCATGGAATACAGTCCCTGTTCCGTGGAGCGCACAGCCTTCATGAGAGCCTGTTCAAATGAAGTGCCTATCGCCATGACCTCACCCGTTGCCATCATCTGTGTGCCAAGGGTGCGTTTTGCGTATACAAACTTGTCAAAGGGCCATTTGGGGAATTTCACCACCACATAGTCAAGGGCAGGCTCAAAGCAGGCGTAGGTCTTTCCCGTTACGGCGTTCTTTATCTCGTCAAGGGTGTATCCTATTGCGATCTTTGCAGCGATCTTTGCTATGGGGTAGCCTGTCGCCTTTGAAGCAAGGGCGGATGAGCGTGACACCCTCGGATTTACTTCTATCACGGCATATTCAAAGGAATCGGGCTTCAGTGCGAACTGGCAGTTGCAGCCTCCTTCCACTTTCAGCTCATTTATTATATCGAGCGCCGCCGTGCGCAGCATCTGGTATTCCTTGTCGGCAAGGGTCACAGCAGGGGCGATGACGATCGAGTCGCCGGTATGCACTCCCACGGGGTCGAAATTCTCCATGGAACATACGGTGATAACGTTGCCCTTGCGGTCACGGATCACCTCAAACTCGATCTCCTTCCAGCCGCTTATGCACTTTTCCACAAGTATCTGTGTGATGGGGGAAAGGCGCAGACCGTTGGCGGCGATCTCCTTGAGTTCATCCCTGTCCTTTGCAATGCCGCCCCCTGTGCCCCCGAGAGTAAAGGCAGGACGGACTATCACGGGATAGCCTGTCACTTCGGCAAATCCAAAGGCATCCTCCACGTTCTCAACAACCTTCGAGGGGATGACAGGCTGACCTATCTTCTCCATCGTATCCTTGAACGCCTGCCTGTCCTCCGCCTTGTTTATGGTCACAGGATCGGCGCCCAGCAGCTTTACCCCCATCTCATCAAGGAAGCCCTCTGCCGCAAGCTGCATGGAGAGGGTAAGTCCTGTCTGTCCTCCAAGTGTGGACAGCAGCGAATCGGGGCGCTCCGTCCTGATTATCTTTTTCACCGTGTCAAGGGTGAGCGGCTCTATATATACCTTATCCGCCATTGCCTTGTCGGTCATGATGGTGGCAGGGTTAGAGTTTATCAGCACCACCTCGAGCCCCTCTTCTCTCAGTGCCCTGCATCCCTGTGTCCCCGCATAGTCGAACTCGGCCGCCTGACCGATGACGATAGGGCCCGAACCTATGATAAGGACTTTCTTTATATCATTTCTCAGCGGCATTTGATGTCCCTCCTCATCATACCGATAAATTCGTCAAAGAGATACGATGTGTCATGCGGACCTCCGCAGGCCTCGGGATGGAACTGCACGGTAAAGCATGGGGTATTCTTGTACCGTATCCCCTCGCAGGAGCCGTCATTTACGTTTATATGCGAGATCTCCCCCACATCTGCGGATATGCTCCCGTTTATCACCGCATAGCCGTGGTTCTGGGAAGTCACGAAGACCCTGTCAAGGGCAATATCCTTCACAGGCTGGTTTGCGCCTCTGTGACCGTAGTGCATCTTCTCTGTGCGGCCTCCCTGTGCAAGCGCCATGAGCTGATGCCCCAGACATATGCCGAATATGGGTATATCCATAGATGCGAGCTTTCTTATCTCCTCTATTACAGATGTATTCTCCGCAGGATCCCCGGGGCCGTTTGAGAGCATTATGCCGTCGGGGGCTATCTGCCTTATCCTCTCAGCCGTTGTGTGCGCAGGCACCACGGTCACGGTGCAGCCCCGCTTTACCAGTTCCCTGCGGATATTTGCCTTGTACCCGAAATCATACAGCACCACACGGTATTTTTCATCCTCCGCCGAATAGGTGCGTTCTTCTTTGCCTGTCACGCTCTCCACTGCCTTTTGTACGGAATACGACCTTATCTTTTTGAGAAGATCGTCCCTCACTGCGGCATCCTCCGCATCTTCCGTGGTGATACATCCGTTCATCACTCCGTATTCACGGATGATCCTTGTCAGATGCCTTGTATCCACTCCGCTGATACCCACTACTCCGTGAGCCTTGAGAAAGCTGTCTATGTCCCCCTCGCTCCTGAAATTAGACGGGTAGTCGCAGTGCTCCCTCACGATATATCCTTTAAGACAGCATCTGTCGGACTCCATATCCTCGGTATTCACGCCGTAGTTACCTATGAGGGGAAATGTCTGCATCACTATCTGTCCGTAATATGACGGGTCGGTAAGGGTCTCCTCATAGCCTGTCATCCCCGTGGCAAATACGGTCTCTCCCACGGCAGTGCCCTCGGCCCCGAATGATATCCCACGGAAGACGCTGCCGTCCGCCAGGATAAGATATGCTTTTTTACTCATTTGTTCACCTGCTTTATGTACGCAAGATGAGTCTGCACCGAAATGGTGCAAACTCATCCTTCAAAGCCTGCCGTCCGACAGACTTCCGCTTATCATACTCCGAAAAGGAGCTTGTCATATGTGGGGAAGGGCCAGTATTCCTTTGCTGTCATGGTCTCAGCCTCATCAGCAAATGCACGGAGCCTGTCCATAGCGGGGATCAGACTGTCACGCACACATTCCGACTGAGCCACGATATCACTGATGCCAGACATTTCCTTCTCCCTTTCGGTGAGGTCGGCGACCGCACCGTCGATCTCATCGCTCAGGGCAGACAGCCTGTCAACTATCCTTGTCTCATAGGCACATCTTGCCTCGGGGACTGCCTTCCTTACGCTGACTATCCCCTCAGCCTGCTTTGCGGCATATGCCGACACAGCAGGGAGTATCTGTGTCTTTGCCATATCTATCATGGTGAGCGCCTCGATATTTACGGTCTTGACATAGTTTTCAAGCATGATGTCACGGCGTGAATATATCTCCGCTTCTGTGAAAATGCCGTGTCTTGTGAGCATCTCCACATTCTTGCTGTCGCAGATATGAGGCATACAATCGACCGTAGTCCTGTAATTTGAAAGTCCTCTCTTCTTTGCCTCCTCGAGCCATGAATCATCATATCCGTTGCCGTTGAAGATGATGCGCTTATGCTCCTTGATAGTCTCACGGATGAGATGATGTACGGCATGGTCGAAATCATCCGCTTTTTCCAGGACATCCGCAAACTGTCTGAGAGACTCCGCAACTGCCGCATTGAGGTGGATGTTCGCACAGGAAATGGAGTTGGAGGAACCGAGCGCCCTGAACTCAAACTTGTTGCCCGTGAAGGCAAAGGGGGAAGTCCTGTTTCTGTCGGTGGTATCCTTTCTGAGTGAGGGAAGCACCCTTGCACCGAGATCCATCATGGACTGCTTCCTGCTGTCATAGGGGGCATCATTCTCGATAGAGTCAAGTACGGACTGGATCTCATCTCCCAGGAATACGGAAATGACGGCGGGAGGAGCCTCATTTGCTCCGAGGCGGTGATCGTTGCCTGCTGTTGCAACAGAAAGCCGGAGAAGATCCTGATACTCATCCACTGCCTTTATCACTGCCACCAGGAACAGCAGGAAACGTACATTGTCATGGGGTTCCTTGCCGGGGCTGAGGAGGTTCTCTCCCTTGTCGGTGGAAATAGACCAGTTGTTGTGCTTGCCCGAACCGTTCACGCCCTTGAAAGGCTTCTCGTGGAGCAGGCATACAAGTCCGTGGCGTGCTGCCACCCTCTTCATGATCTCCATAGTCAGCTGATTATGGTCGGCTGCCACATTGGTGGTCTTGTAGATAGGAGCCAGCTCATGCTGTGAGGGAGCGACTTCATTGTGCTTTGTCTTTGCAAGGATGCCGAGCTTCCACAGCTCCCTGTCAAGGTCTGCCATGTACTCCGCTACTCTGGGCTTGATAGAGCCGAAATAGTGGTCATCCATCTCCTGACCCTTGGGAGCAGGTGCGCCGAAAAGCGTTCTCCCCGTCATCACAAGGTCTTCTCTCTTGTCGTACAGTTCCTTGGGGATAAGGAAATATTCCTGTTCGGGTCCGACAGATGTCTTCACGCAGCTCGCATCCGTGCCGAACAGCTTCAGTATGCGCAGTGCCTGTACATTGAGGGCATCCATTGAACGCAGCAGGGGTACCTTCTTGTCGAGTGCCTCACCGCCGTATGAGCAGAATGCGGTGGGGATATAGAGGGTGCCGTCCTTGACGAAGGCGTAGGACGTGGGATCCCATGCGGTATATCCTCTTGCCTCGAATGTGGCACGGAGTCCGCCCGAAGGGAAGCTGGAAGCATCGGGCTCGCCCTTGATAAGTTCCTTCCCCGAAAATTCCATGATGACCCTGCCGTCGGGAGCAGGAGAGATGAAGCTGTCATGCTTCTCCGCAGTTACGCCTGTCATTGGCTGGAACCAGTGTGTATAGTGTGTGGCGCCCCGCTCCACAGCCCATTCCTTCATAGCTTCCGCTACCGCATCAGCTACTGTGGTATCCAAAGGCTCACCCTTGTCTATCGTCCTCTTGAGCGACTTGTACACCTTCTCCGAAAGCATGGCTTTCATCACACGTTCATCAAATGCCATCGTACCGAAGATCTCTGTCACCTTTTCCATGATAACTCCTCCTCATTGTGATATCTTTATGTCAAATTTATCCTTTATCGTGTTCTTTGGTATCCTTGTGGGATACTCTCCCGTAAAGCAGGCGGTGCATATCCCGTCATTCCCCGTGAGCCTGCACAGATCCTCCGCAGGCAGATACGCCAGCGAATCCGCTCCGATCATCCGTGCGGTCTCCTCCACGGTATGGCTCACTGCGATAAGGTTTTCCTTTGTGTCTATGTCCGTGCCGTAGAAGCAGGGCTCCACAAACGGCGGAGCAGACACCCTGAAATGTATCTCCTTTGCTCCCGCACTGCGCAGAAGGTTTACTATGCGCCTTGAGGTCGTCCCCCTGACGATGGAATCGTCCACAAGGACTATCCTCTTCCCTGCCACGGTCTCACCCAGAGCGGACAGCTTTATATTCACCTTGTCGGTGCGTGCGGACTGCCCGGGGGAGATAAACGTGCGCCCGATATACTTGTTCTTGATAAGGCCTATCCCGTAAGGTATGCCCGACTTCTGCGAAAAGCCCAGCGCCGCATCGAGCCCCGAATCGGGAACGCCTATAACTATATCCGCATCGGCAGGGCTCTTCTGAGCAAGTATCCGTCCTGCCGCAAGTCTCGCAGAATGTACCGATACACCGTCTATCACCGAATCTGGGCGGGCAAAGTAGATATACTCGAATATGCACGTCCTCTTCGGCTGTATGCCGCAGTGTTCACGTCTCTCGGCAACGCCGCCTGCGGAGAACACCAGCATCTCACCGGGGAGCAGATCTCGTATGAACTCTCCCCCTATGGCGGTGATGGCGCAGCTTTCCGATGCCACGCACCAGCTGCCGTCGGGCAGCCTGCCGAAACAAAGGGGGCGAAAGCCGAAGGGGTCACGCACGGCGATCAGCTTGGAGGGCGACATTATCACAAGGGAGTACGCCCCCTCTATGCTGTCCATCGCCGCCGACACCGCATCCTCTATGGACGGAAGTCTCAGCCGCTCTCTTGTTATGATATATGCTATTATCTCCGTATCCGAGGTGGTGTGGAATATGGCACCCGACAGCTCCAGAGCATTGCGAAGCTCATCGGCATTCGACAGATTTCCGTTGTGTACCAGCGCCATCCTGCCCTTCTGATGATTTACCACTATGGGCTGAACATTGCGGCGCTCATTGCCGCCTGTGGTGGAATAGCGGACATGGCCTACTGCCATATTCCCCTTTGACACCGAAGACAGGACCTCGCCCGTGAACACATCCCCCACAAGACCCATGTCCTTGTGATAGGTGATGACACCGTCATCGCATACCGCTATTCCGCAGCTTTCCTGCCCCCTGTGCTGGAGGGAATACAGCCCGTAGTACACATCATGGGCAAGGTCGGCACGATGGGCGGAGCATATCCCGAATACGCCGCATTCTTCATGTATGCTCATGCACCGCACCCCATAAGATACGCATTTACTTCCTTTGCGCAGTCACGTCCCTCTCGTATCGCCCATACCACAAGGGACTGTCCCCTGTGCATATCGCCTGCGGAAAATACCTTCTCACGGCTCGACCTGTAATGTCCTGCATCCGTCATCACCGTATTCCTCGGGGAAAGCGCCACATCAAAGGCATCCGCAAGGGACTTCTCCGCCCCCGTGAATCCTGCGGCGATAAGCACCATCCCGCAGGGGATGATCTCTTCGCTCCCATCGATCTGCACGGGTCTGCCGCTGTCAAAGCTGAGGCTGACCGTCTCCGCCGCCTTCACTCTGCCTTTGTCGTCGGGTATGAACCTCTTCACTGTCTTCCGATACCTTCTCGGATCCTCGCCGAAGACTGCAATCGCCTCTTCCTGTCCGTAATCGGTCTTGAGCACCTTCGGCCACTCAGGCCACGGATTGCTGTCAAGGCGTGTTTCGGAGGGCTTCGGCATCATTTCGAGCTGGATGACGCTCTTTGCTCCCTGTCTCAGAGCGGACGCCGCACAGTCATTTCCCGTATCGCCGCCGCCGATGATGACCACATCTTTGTACTTTGCGCTTATCCCCGCTGTGACATCGCTGCCGCCGAGCAGTCCCTTTGTCACGCTCTTGAGATAGTCCACGGCAAAGTATATCCCCTGCGCATCTCTGCCCGGCACCTGTATGTCACGGGGGACAGACGAGCCGCAGGCAAGCACCACCGCATCATAGGAGGACAGCAGTTCATCTGCACTGATGTCCTTTCCTGCCTCCGTGCCGCACCTGAATCCTATGCCCTCGCTCTCCATGAGGCGTATACGCCTCATGACGATGTCCTTTTCCAGCTTCATATTAGGGATACCGTACATGAGGAGTCCGCCGGGGCGATCCTCCCTCTCATATACCGTGACTGTGTGCCCGAAACGGTTGAGTATCTGCGCACAGGCAAGCCCCGAAGGACCCGAGCCTATGACTGCCGCCCTTTTCCCCGTCCTTTCCTTTGGCGGGCAGGGCTTTATATGCCCTGTCTCAAAGGCGTGCTCTATTATGGCAAACTCATTTTCCTTTACCGTGACAGCCTTGCCGTCAAGTCCGTTGGTGCAGGACTTTTCGCACAGTGCGGGACACACACGGGCTGTAAATTCGGGGAATGAGGAGGTGAGCAGAAGTCTGTCCGCCGCCTCGTCCCACAGCCCATATGAGAGAAGTTCGTTCCATTCGGGACACAGATTTCCCAGCGGGCATCCTGCGAACATACCGCCGAGCATGACACCCGACTGGCAGAAGGGTACGCCGCAGTTCATGCAGCGTGCCGCCTGATGCCGCCTGCTCTCCTCATCAAGGGGCGCATGAAATTCCCTGTAATCGTCTATCCTCTCAAAGGGGGGAACGGCGATGTTCTCTTCCCTGTCATATCTCAGAAAACCGTCCTTCATGCCCTCGCCCCCTTCTGCATCTCCTCGAATGCCGCTTCCTGTGCATCCTCAAAGTTCTTTCCTGCTTTCATATACCGCTGTGTAAGTTCGGTCATCCTCCTGTATTCGTGAGGTATCACCTTCTTGAATTTGGGGAGATATTCCCCGAACCGCTCCATTATGCTCTTTGCCAGCGGCGAGCCTGTGCAGCTGATATGCTCCTCGATAAGCGACCTCAGCAGGCTGATGTCCTCTTCCTCCTCAACATGGGAGTATCCCACGAGAGATCGGTTGAGCCTGGTGTAAAGGTCATTGTTCTCATCGAGCACATAGGCAACTCCGCCGCTCATGCCTGCCGCAAAATTCTTGCCCACTGCGCCCAGGATAACTGCCGTGCCGCCTGTCATATATTCGCAGCCGTGATCTCCCGTGCCTTCGGCCACCACATCCGCACCGGAATTTCTCACGCAGAATCTCTCACCTGCGATGCCGTTTATGAATGCCTTGCCCGATGTCGCACCGAAGAGTGCCACATTTCCTATTATGATGTTCTCGTGAGGAACAAGGCCGCTCTTCTTCGGCGGGAATACCGCAAGCGTACCGCCCGAAAGTCCCTTGCCGAAATAGTCGTTGGCATCTCCCTCCAGCGTTATCTTCATGGATGAGGGGATGAATGCGCCGAAGGACTGTCCGCCGCTTCCCTTTGCGTTGATGGTGTAGGAAATGGACTGTCCCTTCTTGTGTGATGTGATGTATGATCCTGTGAGCGTGCCGAATGTCCTGTCAAGATTTGTCACATTTATGTCCGTCACAGGATCACGTCCCTCTTTCAGTGCCTTCTCCAGTTCGGGTATCAGCACCCGTTCGTCCGCCGTCTTCTCCAGTTCAAAGTCAAAGTCTCTGCCCTTCTCGTGATGCACCGCACAGCAGGGAACATCAAGTATCCTGTCAAGCTCTATGCTGCTGTTCTTCTTCTGTCTGAGAAGATCCGTCCTGCCTACCAGTTCATCCACGGTGCGCACGCCGAGCCGCGCCATGTATTCACGCATCTCTTCAGCTATGAAGCGCATGAAGTTTATCACATATTCGGGCTTTCCTTTAAATCTCCTGCGAAGTTCGGGGTCCTGTGTAGCCACGCCCACAGGGCAGGTATCCAGGTTGCACACCCTCATCATCACGCAGCCCATCGTCACCAGCGGAGCGGTGGCAAAGCCGAATTCCTCCGCCCCCAGACAGGCAGCTATGACAACATCCCGTCCCGTCATGAGCTTTCCGTCCGTCTCTATGGATATGCGCTCACGCAGACCGTTCTTCACCAGCGTCTGATGAGTCTCCGCAAGTCCGAGTTCCCAGGGAAGGCCTGCATTGTGTATGGATGAATAGGGAGCCGCTCCCGTACCGCCGTCATGTCCCGATATGAGCACCAGTCCTGCGCCTGCCTTTGCCACGCCCGACGCTATGGTGCCCACTCCTGCCTCGGAGACCAGCTTTACCGAGATGCGTGCGTTCCTGTTGGCATTTTTCAGATCGTATATGAGCTGTGCCAGATCCTCTATGGAATATATATCATGGTGCGGCGGCGGTGAGATGAGCGCTACTCCGGGAGTAGCCCGTCTTGTCTTTGCTATCCGGGGATACACCTTCCCGCCGGGGAGATGTCCTCCCTCACCGGGCTTTGCGCCCTGCGCCATCTTTATCTGTATCTCATCTGCGGAGCAGAGATATTCCGACGTCACCCCGAAGCGCCCCGATGCCACCTGCTTGATGGCGGAGCAGCGGTCATTTTCCGTACCCTTCGAAGCGATGCGCTCATCATCTTCGCCGCCCTCACCGCTGTTTGATCTGCCGTGTATGCGGTTCATGGCAATCGCCATACATTCATGAGCCTCTTTAGAGATAGAGCCGTAGGACATGGCACCCGTCTTGAACCTGCGCATGATGCTCTCCGCACTCTCCACCTCATCGAGGGGGACACAAGGCGTATCATCCGCAAATTCCATGCACGAGCGTATGGTTATGTGCCTGTCGTCCGAATCAATGACCTTCGAGTATTCCTTGAAAAGAGAATAGTCATCACGCCATACGGACTGTTGGAGCAGATGTATCGCCCTCGGATCGTAGAGGTGATCTTCACCTCCTGCTCTGCGCCTGTGAAGTCCCATGTCCGGAAGAGATCCCTCAATGATATTCCCATTGGGCGCAAATGCCCTTGCGTGCATCCTGCGTGAACGGCTCTCTATATCCTCTATTCCTATGCCGCCTATGCGGCTGATGATTCCGGGTAAGTATTTGTCCGAAAGCTCCTTCGACAGACCCAGCGCCTCAAATATCTTTGAGCCCTGATAGGACTGGAGCGTGGATATACCCATCTTTGCGGCGATCTTCACGATGCCGTTGACAGCCGCACTGATGTAGTCATTGACTGCCAGAGTATAATCCTTGTCGATGCGTCCCTTGCCTATCAGCTCTCTTATGCTGTCAAGCGCCAGATAGGGATTTACCGCACCTGCGCCGAGTCCGAGAAGTGCCGCAAAATGATGCACTTCGTAGGGCTCGCCGCTCTCCACGATGATGGATACCGCCGTATTCATCCTTGTGCGGACAAGATACGACTGAAGTGCGGACACCGCCAGAAGCGAGGGTATCGAAAGATGCTCCCCGTCTATGCCCCTGTCCGTGAGGATAAGTATGGCTGCATTGTTCTCATGTGCCTTCTCCGCCTGCTCATACAGTCCTTCGATGGCCTGTTCAAGGGTCATATCGGGAGTATAGAGCATGGATATGTCTGCCGTCCTGAACCAGTCTGATGCGGTGTGCCTTATCTTCATCATGTCGGTGTTGGTAAGGATGGGATTGTGTATCTTCAGCACACGGCAGTTGTTCTCGTCTTCTCTGAGGATATTCCCCTTAAATCCCAGATACACGCTGGCAGAAGTAACTATCTTCTCCCTGATGCTGTCAATGGGGGGATTTGTCACCTGTGCGAACATCTGCTTGAAGTAGTCAAACAGGGGCGGATCCTTTTCGGACAGCACCGCAAGGGGCTTGTCCGTGCCCATCGAGGCGATAGGCTCGCTCCCGTTCTCAGCCATAGGCACGATGACGGAGGAAAGCTCATCATAGCTGTATCCGAAGTATTTTTGCAGGCGAAGGAGCTTATCTCCCTCGTTGACTGCCGTCTTCTGATTGGGCGTATGCAGATCACGGAGCCTGAAAAGATGCTTGTCCACCCATTCGCCGTAGGGCTTGCCGTGGGCAAAGTCATCCTTTATCTCATCATCATATATCACCCGTCCCTGCACCGTGTCACAGACAAGCATCTTTCCGGGATGCAGGCGCTCTTTCTTTATGATATGCTCCTCGTCTATGTCAAGGGCGCCTGTCTCCGACGAGATGATGATGTTTCCCGTATCGGTAAGGCAGTATCTCGACGGACGCAGCCCGTTCCTGTCAAGTATCGCTCCGCAGATGTCTCCGTCGGAGAATATGATGGATGCAGGGCCGTCCCATGGCTCGAGCTGTGCCGCATAATACTGGTAGAACGCCCTCTTCTCACGGCTCATGTTCTCATCATGCTGCCAGGGTTCGGGCAGGCACATAGTCACCGCAAGGGGCAGGGGCACACCGCACATCTCCATAAATTCAAGGGTATTGTCAAGCCTTGCGGAGTCCGATCCCGTCACATCTATGAAGGGGAACACATCCCCGAATCTTTCCTCAAGCACATCCGAATGAAGTATGCTCTCACGGGAAAGCATCTTGTCCACATTTCCCGTGATGGTGTTTATCTCGCCGTTATGCACCATAAGGCGGTTAGGATGCGCCTTCTGCCATGACGGCTCGGTATTTGTGGAGAAGCGTGAGTGTACGAGAGAGATCGCACTCTCATATCTCCCGCATTCAAGGTCGCCGTAGAAGCGGCGGAGCTGTCCCACAAGGAACATACCCTTATATACTATCGTCCTGCATGAGAGGGAACATACATATGCATTGGGCTTTGCCTTCTCGAACAGACGGCGAGCCACATACAGCCTCCTGTCAAAGTCCGCATCCGTACCGCAGTCATCGGGTCTCTTTATGAAAGCCTGCTTTATCACGGGGCAGCTGTCCTTCGCCTTGTCTCCGAGTATTTCGGGATGAACAGGGACATCACGCCAGAAAAGCAGTTCAAGTCCCTCCCCTGCAAGCACTTCCTCAAAAGCTCTCTGTGAACGGTTTGCATCTCCATGGGGCAGAAAGAACATACCGATCGCATAATGTCTTTTTTCGGGAAGGTCATAGAGCGATGAAAAGTAGCTGTGAGAGATCTGAAGGAGCACGCCCACGCCGTCGCCTGTCTTGCCGTCGGCGTCCTTGCCGGCACGGTGTTCAAGAGTCTCGACGATCTTCAGTGCACTGTCCACGTTCTCCCATGTCTGTTTGCCCGTGATGCTGATGACTGCACCGATTCCGCAGTTGTCATGCTCAAAGGAGGGATCATACAGACCGTATTGATGGTTCATTTGTCACACCTCATTTGCAGGAAAAGGACATCCCGTATTTCGTTTTATGATGTCTCTCTCGGTTTTCAAATAAAGTATAATACAATTTTTGCAAGTTGTCAAGTGTTTTCTTGCATTTTTATATTATTTGTACGATTGACATATTCCCCTTGCACAAGGGCAGCGCCCTTTTAGTCAACTTGCATATAAAACGCAGGATACAATTATAAATCCTGCAAATTCCACACCACCAAACTATGCTTTACCTTGTAATCATATTATCAAAATATATATGTATTCATCATACTTTATGCTGCAAATCACATCAAGGGGACAAAATTGTCGAGAATGATATTTTTGCAAGTTTGTTTTTAGAATAATTCATAAATTCCGACAAAATTCACCAAAACCCCTTGACATTCTCCCCTTTGTGATGTAGAATACATTACAACAGCAATGGGGCTGCATAGAGTACAAGGACGTACTTATGCAGTCCCATTGTCTTCAAAATTCATTTACAAGGAGATGATCTTATGAATGAGGAGATCATGTCAACCATCTCGGATATGGTGACCGACGAAGCATTCGGCATATGGTATCTGATAGGTGCGGCACTGGTATTCTTCATGCAGGCAGGTTTTGCGATGGTGGAGACGGGGTTTACCCGTGCCAAGAATGCGGGCAACATCATTATGAAGAACCTGATGGATTTTTGTATCGGTACGGTGATGTTCATTCTTGTGGGCTACGGTCTGCTCTGCGGTGCGGATCAGGGCGGCTTCGCAGGAAAGGTGAGCTACTCGCTCTTCACGGAGTACGGCGGATTTGAGTTCTCATCCTTCGTATTCAATCTGGTGTTCTGCGCAACAGCCGCTACTATAGTATCGGGCGCTATGGCAGAAAGGACGAAGTTCATATCCTATTGTGTATACTCCGCAGTTATATCCGCCCTCATCTATCCCATAGAAGCTCACTGGATCTGGGGCGGCGGATGGCTGGCACAGGCAGGCTTCCATGACTTTGCAGGCTCCTGCGCTATACACATGGTAGGCGGTATCGCAGCCCTCATCGGCGCAAAGTTCCTCGGCCCCCGCATCGGCAAATTCGAGACTGACAAGAACGGCAAAGTCACAAAGGTAAAGGCTATCCCCGGTCACTCCCTTACGATAGGCGCCCTCGGATGCTTTATCCTCTGGTTCGGCTGGTACGGCTTCAACGGTGCCGCAGCAACCGGCGGAGCACAGCTGGGCTCCATCTTCCTCACCACTACCGTTGCTCCCGCAGTCGCAACAGTGGTATGTATGATATTCACATGGCTCAAATACGGCAAGCCCGACGTATCAATGTGCCTCAACGCCTCACTTGCGGGTCTTGTGGGCATCACCGCAGGATGTGACGTAATGGACTGCGCAGGTGCAGTCATCGTGGGTGTGGTCAGCGGACTTCTCGTCCCCTTCGGAGTATGGCTCCTCGACTATGTGCTCCACATCGACGACCCCGTGGGAGCAGTGGCAGTACATATGATGAACGGCATCTGGGGCACAGTTGCAGTCGGCCTCTTTGCCAACCCCGAAGTACCGGGCTATGCAGTTGCAGACGCAAGCGGCACACAGTTTGCAGGCCTGTTCTACGGCGGCGGCGTATCACTTCTCGGCAAGCAGCTGCTGGCTGTCCTTACAGTAGGCGCATGGACGGCAGTCTGCATCACAGTGACATATCTTGTGATAAAGAAAGTTTTCGGCCTGCGTGTAACGGCTCATGAGGAAGTCGTAGGCCTTGACATCGAAGAACACGGTCTGGCAAGCTCCTATTCGGGATTTGTCATGGCTGTGGATACCGACAGTTTCATCGCAGCAGGCGAGCCTGTCCCCGTGGAGAAGGCAGTCGAGCTCTCCTATCAGCCCACCGTCCACGAGAGTTTCGGCGAGTCGAAGTTCTCACAGGTGTCCATCATATGCAGGCAGAGCAGGTTCGAGCTGCTCAAGCAGGCTCTTGCGGACATCGGTGTAGAAGGACTTACCACCACTCAGGTGTTAGGTTCGGGCAAGCTCAGCAAGATAGCCTACTACCGTGGTTCTCCCGTGGAATCCACCCTTGTTCCGAAGGTAAAGGTGGATGTGGTGATCTCGAAGGTACCCGTGAAGGATGTCATCGAGGCAGCACGAAATGCTCTGTATACAGGTCAGAAGGGCGACGGCAAGATATTTGTCTACAATGTGCGTGACGTGGTAAGGGTGCGCACAGGCGAGATAGGCTACGAAGCATTGCAGGATCAGGAATAACACAAAGGGGAGCATTCTTCATGAATGCTCCCCAAAGGAGGTTTCTATGAGATTTACCAAAATGCAGGGCATAGGCAATGATTACATATATGTCAACTGCTTTGAAGAGGAAGTATCGGATCCCGTCTCCCTCTCGGTGCGCATCAGCGACCGTCACTTCGGCATAGGCTCGGACGGGCTCGTGCTCATCATGCCCTCGGACAACGCCGATCTGCGTATGCGCATATTCAACGCCGACGGAAGCGAAGCGAAGATGTGCGGCAACGCCTCCCGCTGCATCGGGAAATATGCCTATGAACGGGGCCTTGTGAAGAAAGATACCATCACCCTCGAAACGAACAGCGGGATAAAGCCCCTTCATCTTCACACCGAGGGAGACAGGGTAACAGGCGTTTCCGTTGACATGGGCAGGGCAGTCTTTGAGCCTTCCCTCATCCCCGTCCTTGCCGATGCCCCCATGATAAACGCCCCCGTCATGGCAAACAGCATCAAATGCCGCATCACCGCCGTATCCATGGGAAATCCCCATTGCGTGACATTCGGCTGCGACCCTGATGAGATACCCATAGACATACTCGGCAAGGCTCTTGAAACCGATCCCCTATTCCCCGACAGGGTCAATGCGGAATTTGCCCAGATACTCTCCGACAGTGCCATAAAGATGAGGGTATGGGAGCGTGGTTCGGGGGAAACGCTTGCCTGCGGCACAGGTGCCTGTGCCACTGCGGCGGCGGCAGTAAAGAACGGTCTCTGCCCCTGCGGCAGCCCCATAACAATGAAGCTGCGGGGCGGCGACCTTGAAGTGACCGTTTCCGAAAACTACGACGTGACCATGTGCGGCGGTGCGGAATTTGTATTTGACGGGGAGATGGATGTATGATACATATCAATGAAAATATACTCAGCATGGAGAAGAATTATCTTTTTATAGACATAGCAAAGCGACTTGCGGCATTTACCGCCGCAAACCCGGATAAGCCCCTTATCCGCATGGGCATAGGTGATGTCACCCTGCCCCTCCCGCCCGTGTGCGTGGATGCACTGAAGAGAGCCGCCGACGAGATGGGCGTAAAGGAGACTTTCAGAGGATATGAGGACAGCGGCGCAGGCTATGATTTCCTGCGAAATGCCGTATCGGGATATTACAGTTCAAAGGGCGCAGACATATCCCCCGACGAGATACGCATAAACGACGGCGCAAAATCCGACTGCGGCAATATCACCGACATTTTCGGGGACGGCAACACAGTCATGATGACAGACCCCGTCTATCCCGTGTATGCCGACTCCAACAAGATAGCGGGACGCAGCATAATATATGCCGACTCGAACGAGGAGAACGGCTTTGCTGCGATGCCCGACCCGAGCATCCATGCGGATGTCATCTATCTCTGCTCACCCAACAATCCCACAGGCTCCGTATACACCAAAGCTCAGCTCGAAGAATGGGTGAGATACGCCCTTGACAATGAAGCAGTCATCATATACGACAGCGCATACGAAGCATTCATCACAGACCCCTCCGTACCAGAGAGCATCTACTGCATCGAAGGGGCAAAGAAATGCGCCATCGAAATGTGCTCCCTTTCAAAGACTGCAGGGTTTACAGGCCTCAGATGCGGATACACCGTCATCCCCCGTGACATCACCGTGTCTGTCGGAGGTGAAGAGGTTCGCCTTTGCGACCTGTGGGCACGCAGGCAGGGCACCAAGTTCAACGGCGTATCATATCCCGTGCAGCGTGCGGCAGAGGCGGTATTCACCCCCGAAGGGCAACGGCAGATACATGAGAACATCTCATACTATCAGCGAAACGCACGGCTCATGGCGGACACCCTGACGAGCCTCGGGATAAAGTTCACGGGGGGCATCAACTCCCCGTACATCTGGCTCAAAGCCCCGGGCGGCATGGGAAGCTGGGAATTCTTCGACTTCCTCCTGAATGAGATACAGGTAGTAGGCACCCCCGGAGAAGGCTTCGGCAGGAACGGCGCAGGCTGGTTCAGACTAACCTCCTTCAACAGTTACGAGAACACCGCCGAAGCCATGGACAGGCTGAAAAGACTTCTCGCAGGCAGTGCCTGAAGCCGCTTTCCTTTAAAATCACCGCTTCGCCTTAAAAAGCCGTAATATCCTCTTCATACGGATATACAGCCGCATCTCGCAAAAACATCCGTCCTCACGGGCGGATGTTTTCTCGTCACACGGCTGTATATGTGAACATAAAGTGAAACTTTGCTAAAGTTTAGTTTTGGCACTTGAAAAAATATTACAATTATGTTATAATATATTGTATTATTCTAAGTGTACATGGTTACGGACGGTGGTCCGATCCTTGGGGAAAGGAGCGTATTATGGCATCACATTACAGTTTTTCACAGGTGACACCTCAGATAGAGGAACTTGCAAAAAAATGCACGGAGAACGGGGCTATCGACCCTGCCCTCTACACTAAGTATGAGGTCAAGAGGGGTCTCAGGGACATCAACGGAAAGGGCGTGCTTGCAGGGCTTACGGAGATATCCGAGATCGTGTCCTACATAGTTGAGGACAACGAGATGATCCCCTGCGAGGGAAAGCTTTTTTACAGGGGCTACAACATAAATGATCTGGTGGCAGGTATCGACAGGGACAAGAGATTTGGCTTTGAAGAGATCACCTACCTCCTTCTTTTCGGTGAGCTTCCCGACAAGACACAGCTTGACAGCTTCACGGGACTGCTTGCGGAATACAGGCGTCTGCCCTCCGCATTTGTGCGTGACATCATGATGAAGTCACCCTCAAACGATATCATGAACAATATCGCAAGAGGCGTGCTCACACTGTTTTCCTACGACGATTATCCGAATGACACATCCATCCCGAATGTGCTGAGGCAGTCACTCGAGCTGATCTCCCTCATGCCTCTGCTTGCAGTATACGGCTATCAGGCGAAGAAATACTACAAGGACGATGACAGCCTTATCATCCATAAGCCCCTGTCGGAATACTCCACCGCCGAGAACATACTGCACATACTGCGCCCCGATTCAAAGTTCACCGAGCTTGAAGCAAGGGTGCTGGATATGGCTCTGGTGCTTCACGCAGAGCACGGCGGCGGCAACAACTCCACCTTCACCACCCACGTTGTCACCTCATCGGGCACGGACACCTATTCCGCCATCGCTGCCGCACTCGGCTCACTCAAAGGGCCCAAGCACGGCGGTGCCAACGTAAAGGTATCCGAGATGTTCGAGAACATCAAGGAAAATGTAAAGGACTGGACGGACGAGGATGAGATCTCCGCATATCTTCTCAAGCTCCTGCGCAAGGAAGCCTTTGACAGATCGGGACTTATCTACGGAATGGGTCATGCGGTGTACTCCATTTCCGACCCGAGAGCCAACATCCTCCACACCTTCGTGGATAAGCTCGCCGCAGAGAAGGGCATGGAAAAGGAACTGGAGCTCTATCACCTCGTAGAGAAGCTGGCTCCCGTGGTCATTTCCGGAGAGCGCCACATCTACAAGGGCGTGTCCGCCAACGTAGACTTTTACAGCGGCTTTGTATACAGTATGCTCAATCTTCCCACCGAGCTGTATACTCCCCTGTTCGCCATCGCCCGCATCTCGGGATGGTCCGCTCACCGCATAGAGGAGCTCACCAATGCAGGCAAGATCATACGTCCCGCATACAAGAGCGTGGCTCATCACAGAGAATATGTAGCTCTCGCCGACAGGGCGGATCCCGTGGGGAATGAGCACGGCTCACATTATCCCTTTTCGGACTGAAATGACAAGATTTTTCGGGAAGCTCGATTTCCCTCTTGACAAATCTCCGAATATGTATTAAAATAGTTAGCAAGGACTTACAATTATGCCGATACCATATCGGGCATATGAAAGAGGGGAATTACATGGCACAGTTAAGACGATCGGGTGAAGACTACCTGGAAGCGATACTCATCGTGTTCAACAGAAGGGGCGAAGTCCGCTCGGTGGATGTGGCACGGGAGATGCAGGTATCAAAGCCGAGTGTCAGCCGTGCAATGGGTCTTTTGCGTGACGGCGGATTTATCCGCATAGATGATGACGGCTTCATCACCTTCACCGAAGCAGGCAAGATGGTGGCTGACAGCATCTATGAAAAGCACGTTGTACTGTCGGACTGGCTCATCAACCTTGGTGTTGACAAGGACACCGCCGACGGTGATGCTCACAGGCTCGAGCACGAGATTAGCGGCGAGAGCTTCGACAGGCTCAAACAGCACATAGAAAAGTGCATGGCGTGCGAAACGAAGGATTGTCTTCCCGGAGCACAGGAATGACGTTCTCCCCGACAGCAGATACTGCTGTCGGGGATTTTTGGTGGGCAGTGCCCACACCCGATTTGGATTTAAATAAGGCTGTTCAGATACCGGATGCTGTCATATATGTTTATCGTCCCCGAGCCATATTATAAACTGGCAGTGCCTGCACCCGATTTAAGTTTAAAAACGACCGGTCGTATACAAGATGCTGTCATATCCGATGATCGTTCCCCGACCTGTATCACAGCAGACTGAGCCCGCAGCCCATTTCAGTTTAAATACGGCTGTTCAGCCACGGGATGCTGTCATATATGTTTATCGTTCCCCGACCTATATCATAATATATCATAAACAGGCAGTGCCCACACCCGATTTGGGCTTAAATGCGGCTGTTCAGATACGGGATGCTGTCATGTATGATGACCGTCCCCGACCTATACGATCTGCCCGCCCGGGCTTATGAATTTGTCATATCTATTGATTTTTCCACGGTCTTATGGTATAATGGTATTATCTGAAGCAGCCCCCTTTGAGAAGTGAAGATATGGACTACGAAGTAATTAGATCCCGCAGCAGGCATAAATATATTTCCACACGGGTGACTCCCGACGGGAAGGTGCTCATCTATGTCCCGTACCGCACGTCTCAGGCGGAGATAGACGGCGTCATCGAAAAGAACCGTGAATGGATAGAGCGAAAGCTCTCACAGGCGGCATCCGTCTGCGCTTCACGGGAAAGCGCCCTGTCCGAGCCGCCTGCCGCACTCCCCCTCATGGGGAAGATGCTCCCCGTATCCCACGAAATGCCCTACGGTCTGAGGGATCACAAGTTCTGTCTGCCCGAAGTGCCCCTTTCCGAGCTCATCGGCAGACTAACGGTGCTTTACCGTGACCTTGCCGCACCGATGCTCACCGCACGGACATACGAGCTGGCGAAGGAGCACGGCTTCACCGTCACGGGAGTCAGCATACGCACAGCCCGCAGCAGGTGGGGAAGCTGCTCATCCAAAAAGAAGATAAACCTTTCATGGAGGGTCATAGCCGCTCCACCCTCCGCCATCGACTATGTGATCGTGCATGAGCTCTGCCATACGCTCCACATGGATCACAGCAGCCGCTTCTGGGCGGAGGTGGCACGCATAATGCCCGACTACGAGCGGGCGGAGCAAGCACTGAAAGATACCGAAAAGATACTCTCCGGCCTGGGGCTTTAGCCCCGAAGACATACCGATAATGAGGTGATATGATGAAATGGATCGCTGTTGTTGATGATGACGTTCAGAACCTGAACGTGGCAGGCACTATACTCAGCAGGAACCATATGCGGGTCACCGCAATGAAGTCCGGAGCACAGCTCCTTACCTTTGTCAGGGAAAACCGCCCCGACCTTATCCTTCTTGACATCGCCATGCCCGAAATGGACGGATTTGAAACTCTGTCACGGCTCAGGGCTCTGGAGAAGGAAATGGATCTGCCCGAGATACCCGTGGTGTTCCTCACCGCCTCCGAGGAGAACGAGACGGAGACAAAGGGATTTGAGTCGGGAGTTTCCGACTACATCCGCAAGCCCTTCTACCCCGATGTGCTCCTGAAAAGGATAAGCAATATCATCGATCATCAGGAGCGCATGATGAGATTCGAGGAAGAGGCGACCACCGACAAGCTGACAGGCCTGCTCAACAAGGTGTCCGCAAGCGAGCGCCTCTCCGCCGCCTGCTCCTCACGCACGGGCTGCCTTATGATGATAGATCTTGACTCATTCAAGCTGGTCAACGACATCTACGGCCACGAAACAGGCGACCGTGTGCTTATCGCATTTTCCGACCTTATCCGCAGTACGCTGCCCCCCAAGAGCATCTGCGGACGCATGGGCGGCGATGAGTTCGCCGCATTCGCCGAGATCACGGACAGTTCCGCCATAAGCGACATCACCGCCGCCCTCAACACCGAGCTTACCAAGGCGGCAAAGCAGCTGATGGGCGAAGATATGGAGATACCCCTCGGCGCATCCGTGGGCGCAGTATTCGTCCCCGAGAGCGGCACTGTCTACACCGAGCTTTTCAAGCTGGCGGACAAGGCACTCTATTCCGTCAAGCAGAACGGGAAGCACGGCTGTGCCGTCTACCGTCACGATGACATGAAGGATGAGGAGTCGGGCGACCGCCCCGATATGGCAACGATCTCCAAGATACTTGAGGAGAGGAACATCCCCGACAAGGCTCTGCGTCTTGAAAAGGAGCAGTTCACGGCGGCATACCGCTTTGTGGCACGCTACATGATGAGCTACAACCGCTCTGCCTGCAAGCTCCTCTTCACCATCACGCCCCGTGAAGGTGCTGATGCGGATGACGTGATGAATGCCGTGGGCAATTTCGGCGAGCATCTTGCGGCATCCCTGCGAAAGAGCGACCTTATGATGCACAACCGCAGGGATCAGTACTTTGTCCTGCTCCCCGAGGCATCCGAGGGATTCGGAGCAAAGGTGGCGGACACGGTCATATCCTCCTTCACCGACAGCTCATCCCCCGTGGATATCTCCGCCGAATATGAGCTCCTCTCCCCCGGTGAAAACGACATCAGCGACCGAAGAAGCAGAACGTAGACAAAACGACATAACGGGAGCATGATATGGAAAAGAAAAAAGTTACCCCCCGTGCCGTGAATTCGATGTTCTTCTCAGCGGTGATATGTTCGGCAATGCTCATCATCATCACCATCGTCCTGGGATGGGACACATGGACGGTGCCTCTGCTTCTCCTCAGTTCGGCAGTGGCGGTCACCACACATACCATGCGCCGCCCCTCGGACAATGTGCGTATGTATATGTATGCGAGCCTGTTCATCATGCAGCTCTACTACTACTGCACCAACGTCAAGAGCATCTACGACTGCACCCCCGTGGTGGTCATGGCTATAGCCATCATGACTCTATCCGATAACCGCATTCTCCTGCATATCACCATGGGTGTCGGCATTTACGGCATGGCTTACAACCTGCTCGATGCAAATATCTTCACACGGCATATAACCTTCGTGTATTCCTTCTACACCCTGCTGCACTTCGGTGCGGTCATCACCGTGACCATCGCATCCAACGCCCTCATCATCTCCAGGCGCAGGCAGGAAGCGGAATATGAGGATCGCCTGAGGGTGCTCGAAAAGGAAAACAAGAGCGCCACGGACTTCCTTGCCAACGTGTCACACGAGATACGCACCCCAATAAATGTAGTCATCGGCATGACCAATGTCATGCTCGACAGCGAATCCGACCCTGCCAAGAGGGAGAACCTTATCTCCGTCAATGAGGCAGGCAACAGGATAGCATGGCAGATAAGCGACATCCTCGACTACTCCGACATCGACATGGCCCGCCTGTCAAAGGCAGAGGACAGATTCAACATCACCTCCCTGGTAAACGACATCGTTACCGGGCTTCGTCCCTCCTTCAAGGAAGGTGTCGAGCTCATACTCGACATTGATCCCCACATCCCCTCCGTACTCGTGACCGACACCCGCAAGCTCAGCAAGATCCTGCGTCACATCATCATCAACGGCATCAAGTATACCAAGACGGGCGGCGTATATGTGAGGATCTGCTGCAAGAAGCGTGACTACGGCGCAAATCTGTGCATAGACGTGAAGGATACGGGCATAGGCATGACGGCAGAGGAGCTGACAAAGGTCTATGATCGCTTCTATCAGGCAAATTCGGGACGTACCAGAAGCTCGAGCGGCCTCGGTCTGGGACTTGCCATAGTCTACGGCTTTGTGGCAAACCTGGGCGGATTTGTGACTATGGAGAGCACCCCCGGCAAGGGCACATACGTTCACATAAGCATCCCCGTCAGAGTGGAGAGCTTCATCGACTGTATGTCTCTCGAACGTCAGAAGGGCATGGCTGTCGGCATATTCACCGACATGGGGAGATTTCCCCCTGCCGTGCGTGAATTCTACGTTGCCGCCCTGCGAAACTTCTCACAGGGGCTCAGGCTCCCCGTGGAGCGTGCGGACAATGTTGACAGCCTGAAGAAGATAATGTCCGTCACAAAGCTGTCTCACCTGTTCGTCAGCCGTCCTTCCTATGAGCAGAACAAGGCATTTGTGGACAGCCTTGCGGACAGCATGACAGTTGCGGTCATAGCGGATGAAGGATACGTCCTCCCCGACAGGCTCATCTTTATGCAGAAGCCCTTCTACATCTACCCTGCCATGAACATCATCAACAACCGCATGATAAACGAGAACGGCGGCAGGCTCATGTGCCGCGGCGTGCGTGCCCTTGTGGTGGATGATGAACCAATGAACCTGACTGTTGCCATCGGCATAATGGGAAGATACGGGATAGAGGTCACTCCTGCTGCTTCCGGAGCGGAGTCCATCGAGCTGGTCAAGGCGCAGAAGTTCGACATCATCTTCATGGATCACATGATGCCCGAAATGGACGGTGTGACCGCAATGAAGAGGATACGCAGCGTATTCCCCGACCCCTCCTTTGCTCCGCCTGTCGTGGCTCTCACCGCAAATGCGGTCAGCTCCGCAAGGGAGATGTTCCTCTCCGAGGGCTTTGACGGGTTCGTCAGCAAGCCCATCGACCTGAAAGCCCTTGAGCACGTTCTGCGATATCTCCTCCCTGCGGGGAAGGTGGACATACAGTCATCATCTGCCGAGCCCTCAGCCGTACAGGAAGAGGATGAGGAGAAGACTGCCGGCAAGATACTCCATTCTCACGGCATAGATATCAATGAAGGCCTTCGCTATGCGGCGGACGACATGGACTTCTACCGGAAGCTTCTCAAGGAATTTGCCGATGAATATCCGAAAAAGACCGCAAAGCTGAATGATTTCATGTCGGCTGACAATATGCCCGACTACGCCATAGTAGTACACGCCCTCAAAAGCACCGCAAAGATGATAGGTGCAGGCGAGCTTTCCGAAATGGCAAAGGCATCGGAACTTGCCGCCAAAGCGGACAACAAGGCATTTGTAAAGGAGCATCACCCTGCCCTTGCTGACAAGTACGGCGACGTGATAAACGGCATCCGTGAAGCATTCGGGGAACACTCCACCGAAGACACGGAGACTGCTCCCGATGATGCCCCTATGGAGTTCATGCCGGATGATGCTCCTATGGAGTTTATGCCGGAGGAGGATGTATGACAAAGAGGGAAGAAAGAAGAGCCCGCTTTTTCGAGAAGCACCCCGCCCCCCTCGAAAGGCTCTTCATACTGCTTGTTTCAGCTGCTCTGGGCGCACTTTTCTTTATGCTGATGGTAAGCATATTCCTTGGTGCAGACTTGGAATATGTGCTGATCCTCGGGACAGGGCTTGTATTATTCAGCATCGGAGCAGTTATCATCGTAAAGTCCAAGAAGATAGAGATCGGTTCTGTCATCGCAGTCATTATGGGGACATTTGTGTTCATCCCCCTGCTGTTCTTCCGTGCGGGAGGCATACGAAGCGGCGTGCCGCTCTGGTTCCTGTTTTCCACCATGTTCATCAGCTTCCTGATGAACGGACGGATGAAGAAGATACTGCTTGTGGCAAACGCCGCAGAAGCCATGATGTGCTATATCATTGCCTATGTGTTCCCCGAACTGGTGGCGGTGCGCACGGATGACATGAAGGTATATCAGGAACAGTTCATCTCCATGATAACCATAATCGTTATCATGGTGGTGATGATATCCTTCGAGATAGACACCCTCAAGGAAGAGACGGAGCGCTCCCGTGAGCAGCAGCAGGAGATAAAGGAGCTCAACGATGCCCAGAACCGCTTCTTCTCCAGCATGAGCCACGAGATACGCACCCCTATCAACACCATCATCGGACTAAATGAGATGATACTGCGTGAGGATACCTCCGAGGAGGTAAGGGAGAATGCGGCAGTCATACGCTCCGCAGGAGAAATGCTCCTTCATCTGGTCAACGACATCCTTGATATGTCAAAGCTGGAATCGGGACAGATGACCCTTGTGAACGCCGAATACGACCTGGGTAAGCTGCTTGCGGATATTTCCGATATGCTGCGCATCCGTGCAGGGGAAAAGGGGCTTTCATTCAGCATCACCTTTACCGACGGCATACCCGCAAGGCTCATAGGCGACGAGATCCGCATCAGGCAGATACTCATAAATCTGCTCAACAACGCCATCAAGTACACCAAGGAAGGCTCTGTCACCCTTGCGGTGCAGTGCGAGCGCCTTTCGGGGGATGATGTCACCCTCACCCTCAGCGTGTCGGATACGGGCAGAGGAATAAAGCCCGAGAGCATACCCCACCTGTTCACCGCATTCAAGCGTGTGGACGAGGACGAGAACCGCTACATCGAGGGAACGGGACTGGGACTGTCCATAGTCAAGCAGTTCGTAGACCTCATGGGCGGCAGGATAACCGTTGACAGCATCTACACGAAGGGCTCCACCTTCACCATCGAGCTCCCCCAGAAGTCGGCAGGCGATGAGATGCTCGACCCACGGAAGAATACGGGCATCTACCGATATCACCGCAGCTTTGAGGCGCCTTCCGCCCAGATACTCGTTGTGGACGACGATCACGCAAATCTCATGGTGGCAGCCAAGCTCCTGCGTGACACCAAGGTAAACGTGGACACCGCAGACAGCGGAGAAGCCGCCCTGAACATGACCCTCCAGAAGAAGTATGATGTCATACTCATGGATCACATCATGCCCGAAATGGACGGCATCACCTGTATGCGCCGCATACGGGAGCAGATGGGCGGTATGTCACGCACCACCCCCGTCATAGCCCTTACCGCAAATGCAGGGAGCGACATGAAGATGCTCTACGAGAAGGAAGGCTTTGACGGCTATCTGCTCAAGCCCACCGGCGGCGAGGCTCTTGAAACGGAGATACTTCGCCTGCTGCCGAGAGATCTTATCTCCTATATCGACGACGACGAGGATATAGGTCCGTCCTCATGGATAAGCAACGACCGCAAGCGTCCCCTTGCCATCACCACCGAAAGCACCGCCGACCTTCCCCGTGAGCTGTTTGAGAAGCTGCGAGTGGAAGTGATCTCCCGCCGTGTGCGCACCACGAACGGCCTCTTCGATGACAGGGCAGAGCTTACCACAGACGGCATCATGGACTACCTGCGCAGAAACAATACCAACAGGGCGGTGTCCGTTCCTCCTACCCAGTCTGATTATGTGGATCTGTTCTCATCACAGCTCAGAGCCGCCAAGAACGTCATCCACATCGCCCCCTCATCAAGGATAGACATCAAGAACTTTGACACCGCCGTGGATGCGGCACGTTCCTTCAACAACGTGACCGTCGTGGACTCCCTGAGCATATCCTCGGGGCAGGGCTTTATGGTCATGGAGGCGTGCAGGCTGGCAGGAGAGGCGCTCTCCGCAGAGGAGATCATAAAGGAGCTTGCCAAGATCCCTGCCCGCATACATACGTCATTTTTGATAAATGATGCCGATTACCTTGCAAGGGCAGGCTTCATCACCAACCGGTCGGCAAAGGTCTTCAAGGGGCTCATGCTCCATCCCATGGTGAAGGTGCGTGACGGTAAGTTCGCCTCCGTTCGCAACCTCATAGGCCCCAAGGATTATGTCCGCAAGGTGTATCTGAGGAATGCGCTGTTCTCCATAGCCGAGATAGACAGCGGCATCATCTTCGTCACCCACGCAGGCCTTGACAAGTCGGAGCTTAAAGCGATAGAGGACGAGATAAGGAATATCGCCAATTTCGAGAAGATCATCTTCATGGAAGCCTGCTCCGCCATTGCGATAGGATGCGGTCCCGGCACATTCGGCGTCTCCTACATGACAAAGATGTGATACCCCGGACGGCAAGCAAAACGTTGGATCTACCCTGAGAGAGGGCGGAAACCGTCCTCTCTCTTTTTCTTCATGTGCAATTATTAACATTCTGTTAAACCGCCCCGTTACCTCTTGAAAATATGATGCGGATGTGATATAATGTATGAGTTGAGGCTGTTATGTTTTCCCGACAGAAAGCAGTATCAGCCGTTCGTGTGTCTCTGTCTCCGTAGCTCAGCAGGATAGAGCGTTCGCCTCCTAAGCGAAAGGTCGCGCGTTCGAATCGCGCCGGGGACGCCATATGTGGAAAGGATGATCATCATGACAAAGACCATCGATATCGAAGGCATGAAGTGCGGTCACTGCTCCTCTTCCGTTAAGAAGGCGCTCGAGGCAGTGGAAGGCGTTGTCAGCGCCGAGGTCAGCCACGAGACGGGCAAGGCTGTTGTTGAGCTTTCCGCTGAAGTTTCCGATGAGGTGCTGGCTAAGGCTGTCACCGATGAGGATTTCACCGTCAAGAGCATTGCGTGATGGAGATCCGCAGACTTGACTCCCGATCGGATAATAATGACATCAGAACGGCTCTGAGGCTTGCCCTTAGAGTCTTTCTTGAATTTGACGCCCCCCTCTTCCCCCGTGAGGGGCTTGAGAGCTTCCGTGCCTATATTTACAGCGGCACTATCGAGGATGCCGTATCAGACGGCACCGCCTGCATATTTGCCGCCTATGACACACAGATCACAGGCATGATGGGGGTCACATCCGAGGGGCATATCTTTCTTGCCTTCGTGGACGGCGCATATCAGAACAAGGGCGTGGGCACTGCCCTGCTAAAAGCCGCAGAGCAGATGCTCCCGGGCATCAGGCTCACCGTGAACGCCGCACCTCCCGGATACCCCTTCTACCGCAGACACGGCTTCGTTCCCACATCAGAGGAGATAACAAAGGACGGGCTTACCTTCACCCCCATGGAGAAGCTGCCCTGACATCAGGATAAGATCATCCCCCATTCAGACACCTGAATGGGGGATATTCACGTCCGAACGTCATTACAGACTGTTTTTCTTTCTGATATGATCCTCTGCCGCACTCATGAGGAGTTTGCGGACCTCCTCCGCCGATCCCTCTATCGTCGCACCTGCGGCATTGTGATGACCGCCGCCGCCGAATGAGGCGCAGAATTCATCCGCATTGTACCTGCCCGTGCAGCGGACGGAGATGCGGCATCTTCCCCTGACCTTCTCCCGTATCACGATGCCCATGACCGTGCCCGTATTCTCTTCGCACACGTCATTGATGCCCTCCGTGTCGTCGTCGGTGATGCCAAGTTCCTCATAGACAGAGTTTGCAAGGGTATACACTGCCGTCAGACCGTCAGCCGATCTCACCTTGCTCTCCCTCAGCCTGAGTTCGATAGCCTGCCTCTTGTCGGATTTGAGCAGATAGTGCCGCCTTGTGATGTCCTTTATATCCGCACCGCAGGATGCGAAGATATACGCATATCTCATGCTGTCCTTATCCGTGGAATTCGAGCGGAAGCAGGAGGTATCCGTCACCAGCCCCGTCATAAGGAACTCTGCCATGAGCCTGCTGACAGGCACTCCCAGTTCCTGTATCACCTCATACACCAGCTGGGCGCAGCAGGATGCGGAGGGGTCACAGAACAGATGCCTTGCCTGCGTGGTGTTGTTCTCGTGGTGGTCTATGGCGCACAGGATACGGTGCGAGCCGTACTCTCCCAGCCTGTCACGGGTGGATGTGTCCACACAGATGTATTCGGGGTCGTTCAGGTGCATCACATCCACCTGATCGGTAAGGTATCTGTACGCCTGCGGCACAGGGAAGGAGCATACGGCATTGGCTTTCTTCCCCGCAAGTCTCAGGGCAAGGGCAAGGGCATATGCGCTGCCCACCGCATCCCCGTCGGGATTTATGTGATATATGACATTGAATTCCTCGCCGTCCATAAGGATGTCGGCGATCTTAGCGGCACTTTCCATAGCTGCTCCTTTTCAAAGAGCCGCACCCGACGGGTGCGGCTCTCATCAGTATCCGATCAGTTGTTGATAAGCTTCTCGTCCTCGCTGTTCCAGCTGTACAGCTTGCGGATCTCTGCACCGATCTTCTCGGCGGGATGCTCGCTTGCAAGCTTTCTCATAGCACGGAAGTGTACCTGTCTGCCTGCGGGAGACATATCGAGGAGGAACTGCTTTGCGAAGGAGCCGTCCTGGATGTCTGCAAGCACCTTCTTCATAGCCTTCTTGGTTTCCTCGGTGATGATCTTGGGACCTGTGGTGTAGTCACCGTACTCAGCGGTATTGGAGATGGAGTATCTCATTCCTGCAAAGCCGGACTGATAGATCAGGTCAACGATCAGCTTCATCTCGTGGATGCACTCAAAATAAGCGTTTCTGGGGTCATATCCTGCCTCAACGAGAGTCTCGAAGCCTGCCTGCATGAGTGCACATACACCGCCGCAGAGGACAGCCTGCTCACCGAAGAGGTCCGTCTCGGTCTCGGTGCGGAATGTAGTCTCAAGAACGCCTGCTCTTGCGCCGCCTATGCCCAGAGCATATGCAAGACCTATATCCCACGCATCCCCTGTTGCATCCTGCTCAACTGCGATAAGGCAGGGAGTACCCTTGCCTGCCTGATACTCGGATCTTACAGTGTGGCCGGGAGCCTTGGGAGCGATCATGATAACGTTAACGTCTGCGGGGGGAGTGATGCATCCGAAGTGGATGTTGAAGCCGTGAGCGAAAGCAAGTGTCTTGCCTGCGGTGAGCTGGGGCTCGATCTCAGACTTGTACACATCAGCCTGCTTCTCGTCGGGGATAAGGATCATGATAACGTCGCCAATGCGTGCAGCCTCGGATACGCTTACCACGTCAAGTCCCTGAGCCTTGGCCTTGGCTGCGGACTTGGAGCCCTCATAAAGACCTACAACGACCTTTACGCCGCTCTCCTTGAGGTTGAGTGCGTGAGCGTGACCCTGTGAGCCGTAGCCGATTATAGCCACGGTCTTCCCGTCGAGCCTGCCGAGATCGCAGTCTTCCTGATAGAATATTCTTGCATCAGACATAGTTGTTTCCTCCATTATATAAGTTTTGTTGGTATGTATCATCAGATGTAGCTCAATAAGCTCTGCATCTATCTTATGGTAACAGCGCCCTTCTGTATGGCGATGGTGCCCGTGCGGACGATCTCCTTGATACCGTACTCCTCGATGAGGGTGTGGAACCTTTGCAGAACATCCGTCTCATCGGATATCTCGATGGTCATGGACGTGGTGGTAAGGTCGATGACCTTCGCCCCCATAAGGTCGCACAGGGTCAGGACTTCGCCCCTCTGGGCAGGTGTGGCATTTATCTTTATCAGCTGCAGCTCCCTCTCGATAAGCTCATCAGCCGACAGCATACGCACCTTGATGGTGTCCACCAGCTTGTTGAGCTGCTTTTCAAGCTGCTGTGCGGTATGTTCATCGCCGTCGGCGATTATGGTTATCCTTGAGATGGTGGGATCGTTGGTAACTCCCACTGCCAGTGAGTCTATATTGAACCCTCGTCTTGCGAACAGCCCCGATATGCGTGAGAGCACACCCGCATGATTCTCAACGAGTACAGAAACCGTGTATTTCATCATATCTCCTTGCAGGGGTCACAGTGTGGATTCCAGCTTGTATACGTTGCATTCCAGCAGGTACGCCGTTTTGCTCGACACCAGCTTCTCTATCTTCTCCTCGGCCTCCGCCATGGTGGACACCCTGTCCGCCTCTATGCCGTAGGCACGGGCAAGAGCCACGAAGTCGGGATAGTTTCCTATATCCGTGGCGATGAGCCTGTCATCATAGCTTTTGGTCTGGAGTTCACGCACCATGCCGAGACGCTTGTTCTTCATGACGATGATCTTGACCGCTGCGTTCTCCTGAACGATGGTGGCAAGTTCCATCAGCTGCATCTGGAAGGAACCGTCTCCGCAGACTGCGACCACCTCACGGCCGGGATCTGCGAGCTTCGCCCCCAGAGCACATGGAACGGAATAGCCCATAGTCCCCATGCCTCCCGTAGTGAGGAACCGTCCCCCCTCACGGAAGGCAAAGTTGTTGCACGTCCATATCTGATTTGAACCCACGTCCGCAACGCATACGGTGTTGTCGGGCAGCCTGTCGGAAAGCCTGCGTATGAACACCTTGGGATTTATATACCCCTCTGTCTCCTCATTGGTGCTGACAGCGTTCTTTATCTCCCGTATCTCCGACAGCCATGCCGCATGATCGTTGTCGTAGTCCATGCTGCCGAGTTCTGTGAGTATCTCACGGCAGTCGCCCACAAGGGGGATGTCCACGCTGATATTCTTCCCTATCTCCGCAGGGTCAACGTCAATGTGTATGATGGTCTTCCCCTCCGCAAGGAAGGAAGGCGACCTTACCGCCCTGTCTCCCACCCTTGCACCTATCATAACGATGGTGTCGCAGGTGTTCATGGCGGTGTTTGCCGATCTGAGGCCGTGCATACCTATCATCCCGAGATACATGGGATCGTCCGTCGGGAAGACAGAAAGCCCCATCATGGTCGAAACTGCGGGTATCTGTGCCTTTCTTGCAAACTCCCTTATCTCATGCTCCGCTCCGGAGAGGAACACGCCGCCGCCCACGCACAGCAGGGGCTTTGCGGAGCTGTTCACCGCATCACGGATACGCTGTATCTGAAGGGGATTTCCCTTGAATGCGGGCTTGTATGTGCGCATCCTTATCTCAGAAGGGTACACGAAATCTATCTGCTTCATCTGGATATCCTGAGGCACGTCGATAAGGACAGGGCCCTTTCTGCCCGTGCCCGCAAGATAGAAGGCTTCCTTGAATATACGGGGGATGTCTGCGGCATCCTTGACAAGATAGCTGTACTTGACAAAGGGCTCTGCCGCTCCCGTGATATCCACCTCCTGGAACACATCGCATCCTATCTGGTCGGTGGATACCTGACCTGTTATGCACACCAGCGGTATGCTGTCCGCATACGCCGTGGCGATGGCTGTGAGCAGATTGGTGGCACCCGGCCCCGATGTAGCTATACACACACCGGGAGCATTGTTTATACGGGCATAGCCGCTTGCGGCATGGCCTGCGTTGGCCTCATGCCGCACCAGCACATGATGTATCCGGGAATCGTATAATTTATCGTAAAAGGGACAGATGGCTGCACCGGGGTAGCCGAATACCGTCTTTACCCCTTCTTCTTCAAGACATCTGACCATTGCCTCAGCAGCTGAGATCATATAAATGCTCCTTGTGTTGGTTTTACAAAGCGAATAATATGCGCACACCGCATATTTGCGCATACTGCATTTTTTTCAATATACATATTATTATATAACAGTTGAGCCCATAAGTCAAGAGAAATTTTTCCGACCGCCCCGATTATGACAAATGCCGTCCTGTACGGACGACATTCACTTGATCTCGCCGATGTAGCTCTCTGCGTTCTTGATAAGGTTGAGCAGGGAGGATACATAAAGGGGATGCCCCTCCGCAAGGGAATTCGTGGTGATCCCCGCATCGGAAAGACCGCTTTCACGCACCGCTTCCTCAGACAGCGCACGGCTCCTCTCTATGGCAGCCATGGCAAGGCCGTCCGCAGCCGCTTCGCTCACCGTGAAGAAACGGCGGTCATTCTTGGGATTGGCACTGTACAGTGTCCTGAACACCCTGTACAGCGAAAGAGAGAGCACCCTCTCGATATATGCGGACAGCTCCTCATTGCCGCTGTCCTCCGCAAGTGCGAATATCACCGCCGCACTGTCGCTCAGCCGCTTCTGTGCAGCAGGCACCACAGGTGCAGTCTCTTCGGACTTCTGCGAAGCCGCACGGGGCTCAGCGGAGCGCCCCAGCAGATAATCACAGGTCACGCCGTAATAGTCGGCAGTCTTCACAAGGAAGTCCAGACCGCATTCCCTTATGCCCTTTTCATAGTGTGACAAAAGCGCCTGCGATACACCGAGATCGGCGGCAGCCTGCTTCTGGCTTATTTTACGCTCTTTGCGCAGGAGCGTTATCATGCGAGGAAATTCAGTAGCCACCCGATCCATCACCTGCCGATGCGATTGACGATATACATCAAGACAAAAATACTTGCTGTATAATTATACATTAAAACCTACAAAATGTAAATAGTTATTTTAGTCAAATGCAGACTATTTTTATAAAGAGCAGTTGTGCATAATGACGAACATCGGAAAATCCCATCCCCATCACGTTTGCAGACGAGCCTGCGGCAAACAATTTTTACGCTTCTTCCATCCCTGCTGTATTGACAAAATCCCGCAGATGTTGTATAATGGTGAGGTGACTTTATGCTTTCGGCAGCAGAGCGGAAGGCATATCCTTATGGGAGGGTATATGAACAGTATCATCGATCTGATAACCCATATCAACGACAATGTGAACACCTTTGTGTGGACCACCGTCGGGGTATGGCTGCTTATCGCAGTGGGCATAGTAATGTCCGTACTTACCGGATTTTTCCAGGTGACACGCATCGGGCACTGGATGAAGAAGACCATCGGCTCCATCTTTGACAGCAATGTCAAGGGGAAGACAGGCGAAAAGGCTTCCATATCCCAGTTCCAGGCACTCTGTACAGCCCTTGCAGCCACCGTCGGAGTGGGCAACATCGCAGGTGTTGCAGCAGCGATAATGACGGGCGGCCCCGGCACCGTATTCTGGATGTGGCTCGCCGCATTCTTCGGCATGATGACCAACTACTCGGAAAACGTCCTCGGCATCTACTTCCGCCGCAAGAACAAGGAAGGCGAATGGTCGGGCGGCGCCATGTACTACCTGAGAGACGGCCTCGGCGGATATAAGGGCATGAAGGGAGTCGGCAGAGTCCTCGCCGTTGTCTTCTCCGTCTGCGCAGTCCTTGCCGCCTTCGGCATAGGCAACATGGGTCAGGTGAACAAGATAGTCGTAAACTTCACATCCGCCTTCAGGATAGACGCCCTGTCGGATATCGTACTCTACACCGACGGCAGCGGCGCATCCGTCAATCTATATATGCTCATCACGGGCATCGTCATCATGCTGCTTGTGGGCGTCATCGTCATCGGCGGCATACAGCGCATAGCATCCGTTGCGGAGCGCATAGTCCCCTTCATGGTGGCGGCATTTGTCCTCGGATCTCTTATCATCATCTTCAAGAACATCGCACACATAGGCCCCGCATTCTCAGCCATCTTCTCAAGTGCCTTCACAGGAAAGGCAGTATGGGGCGGCGTCACCGGCATCACTCTGAAGCAGGTCATCACTCTGGGCTGCAAGAGGGGCGTGTTCTCCAATGAAGCAGGCCTCGGCTCATCCGTAATGGTACACTCCAACTCCAACGTGGTCGAGCCCGTCAAGCAGGGGCTCTGGGGCATATTCGAGGTATTTGCGGACACCATGATCGTCTGCACCATGACCGCCCTTGTCATCCTCACATCGGGCGTCATCGACCTTGCCACGGGCGAGGCAGTCTCCGCAAGCGACTCCACCCTTGTGGCGGAGGCATTCGGCACCGTATTCAGAGTAGGCGACATCGAGTTCGGCAAGATGTTCATCGCACTGGCGATACTCCTGTTCGCCTTCACCACCGTCCTCGGCTGGTCACACTACGGCACCAAGGCAGTCGAGTACCTTGCAGGAAATAAGTCAAAGACCGCCGTAAAGGTATTCAAGACCATATTCACCCTTATGATAATATCCGGCGCAGTCCTCACATCCTCTCTTGCCTGGGACATCTCCGACACCTTCAACGGCATGATGATGATACCCAACCTCATCGGCGTACTGTCAATGGCTCCCCTTGTAAGGAAGATCACAAAGAACTACATTGACCGCCGCATCAAGGGGAAGACCGATGTCAGACCCATGCTCTCCTTCTTCCCCGAGACCGAAGAGGAAGGCATCAGAAAGATAAAGGAAACAGGAGCCGACTGATACTGTTTCTTCCGCAGACCGCATAAAACTGACGGGAACGCATGACCTGCGTTCCCGTTTCTTCATCAGAACCTCTCAAGGAATGAGTGGTATTCATCCCCCTTGTGGTAGGATATGAGCGTCTCCAGATTGACATTTTCCACCGAGCGGAAGATGTTCATATCTATGCAGGGATCGTTCTTCCTGAGCCGGGCAAGGAGATTTTTGACCTCCAGCCTCTTTGACAGATGCTCATCCTCCGCCGACATCTCCGTGAAGCGGCAGGCGCACCTGATAAATTCAAGCCCGTTATACCGTGCCCATGCGACGACGTCCTGCTCACGCACCATATACAGCGGACGGATAAGCTGCATCCCCGTGAAGTTCGAGCTGTGTACCTTCGGCATCATGGTCTGCATCTGCGCCCCGTAGAACATACCCATGACGATAGTCTCTATCACATCGTCAAAGTGATGCCCCAGCGCTATCTTGTTGCAGCCCAGTCTCTCGGCATAGCTGTACAGATGTCCCCTTCTCATCCTTGCGCACAGGTAGCAGGGGTTCTGATCGATGTTCACCACCGTATCGAATATGGATGACTCGAATATCCTCACGGGGATATCCAAGATTGCGGCGTTCTCCTCTATCTTCGCACGGTTTGCGGGGGAATACCCGGGATCCATGACGATGTACTCCACATCGAAAGGGAAGTCGCTGTACTTGTGCAGATGCTTCATGCACAGGGCAAGCAGCATGGAATCCTTGCCCCCCGATATACAGACGGCGATGCGGTCGCCCTCCTGTATCAGGTCATAGGTCTTTATCCCCTTTATGAATCTGCTCCATATCTTCTTGCAGTATTTCTTGGTCAGTGAAAGTTCTATCCTTCTCGGATCGTGTATCTCAGTCATATTCTCTCCTGCTGTAAACATATTGCCATAAGAAAAGGGACATACCGATGTCCCTTTACAGAGTCCTTATCTGCCGCATGGCGGTCTTCACCTCGGCAAGCCCCGTATCCGTATGCAGATACAGCGTGCGTGCGCAGCTGCCGCCCACATCACGGCCTATCACAGGTATATCATAGGCGCCCAGAACGTGTTCCGCCGCCTCCACATTGCGCTCTCCGATGTTGAACATCCACGAAGCGGAGCCGAACATCTGCGCTCCTCCTGCGATCTTGGCCACCAGCCTTGACTTTGACGCACCCAGGGAGATCATCTTCCCGATAAGCTCCGTTATGCCCGTATCGGCATACCTCCGCCTGTTATCATCATATGCGGCATCCCTGCTCCAGGGGAGCATGATATGTATGAGGCCTGCCGTGCGTTCGATCTCATCGTAAAGGCATACCCCGACACAGGAACCGAGGGCATATGTCACCAGCACCTCATCCGTGCCGCCCCTTACACAGGCAAGGTCAGCTATTGCTACTGTGATCATCATTCACACCTTCAGGCGGTCAAAAAGCATCTCAAGGGATGACATCTGCGGAACAAGTATCATATTGCAGCGGACAGCAGATCCGCTGACACGCTCGTTCTCGTCAAAGCCGTCCGCAAATGTAAAGCTGTCCTCAATAAACATCACTTTTGTGCCGAGTGCGGCGCACTCCACCGCAGGCACCGCAAGGATCGCTCCCACCATATCCGTCGCCACCGAAGGCACCGTGACCTCCGCCGACATCCCCGACATTGCGGAGACGGCATTGAGATATGACCCCGACAGGATGTTCCCTATCTCCTGAACGAAGCTGTTCTGCAGGTCATCCATGGCGTACAGGTCGTCAGGCTCCGCACCGAATACCAGCCTTATCAGGTCACTGACAAACTCACGCTCCATGATCGTGAGCATCATGCCCGATATGTCGCCCTTGAGCCTTACGCATATGGCTGTGACAACGTTCTCGGGGCCGCCCAGGAACTGCGCCGCCTCATTTATGTCGAGTATGCGCACGCAAGGCACGTCTATGGTCACCAGCTTCCTTGAAAAGGCTGCCAGAGCCGTAGCCGCATTCCCCTGACCTATATTGCCTATCTCCCTGAGTACGTCAAGGTGTATGGGAGAAAGATCGTCCGGTCTCATATCAGCCTTCAAATATCTTCTCTACCGCAGAGATGAGAAGATCGGGCTTGAAGGGCTTGACGATGAAATCGAGCGCACCTATCTTGATAGCCTCTATCACCATGCTCTCCTGCCCCATTGCGGAACACATGATGACCCTGGCATCCGCATCCTTCTCCTTGATGGTGTGCAGAGCCTCGATGCCGCTCACGTTGGGCATGGTTATATCCATTATCACAAGATCGGGATGATGAGCCTCATACTGCTCACAGGCAGCAGCTCCGTCCCCCGCCTCTATTATGTCGGTGTAGCCCCCGGAAATAAGCGTCTCCCTGATGAGCTTGCGCATGAAAGCCGCATCATCGACAACAAGAATCTTTTTCATATCCAATATCCTTTCAGGATCACCCTATGGTGTGGGTAACTGCTTTGCGTCTGTACCAAAAGCAGTAAGTATACAAAGATATTATAACATATTTGTCGGAATATTTCCATAGATTTTAAAAAAATCCTGTCTGTCCCGCATAGAATTTTTCCGCCTTTTTATAGTCAAATTCAACAAATGCGGCATACGGGAAAGCAGAGCGGGGGACTTTGCGTGCAGGGGTTTTGGTGCTTGACAAACCGTCCGAAAAGTAGTATAATAGAGAAAGGTGTGAATACCAACAGTCACAGCCTATCTGCACAACAAGGAGTTAATATGGACATAGAAAACTACCTTTCCGAATTGTTTGCATTTTCCAAGTTTGACGATGACAGCGGCCTTCGTGACATAACCTCCTCCGTGCTGGCCAAGTACGGCCTTTCCGAGGATGAGGACGAACTGCTGTTCGATGACGAGCTTGAGAACATAAATGCCGCCATGGGAAATATCGACGAAATGCCCGATGGCTTTGACGAGGAGAACGACAGCCCATGAGTGAGATCATAACGACCCCTGCTGCGGACTTCTCCCCCGAGCAGATATATTCCCAATACCGCAGGAAAGTGCTGGGCTATATCTCTTCACGCATATCCTCATGGGAGGATGCCGAGGACCTCTGCGAAGAAGTATTCGTGAAGCTGTTCAAGGCGATGGAGAGATTCGACGCCAAGCAGGCAAAGCCTTCGACCCTGCTCTACAAGCTAGCTCACGACATAGTTATAGATTACTACCGCACCCACAAGGAGCACGGCGAACTCAACGAGGAATCCGCCACCGTATCAGGTGCGGACGACATAGTAGGCAGCAGTATGCGCCTTGACGAACTCAAGGAGGCTCTTCTTCAGCTGCCCGAGGAGCAGCGTGACATAATCGTTCTCCGCTACTACAAGGGCATCACTCTGCTGAAGATCGCCGAAATGATGGGCATGACCTACAAGATGGTCAAGTACCGCCATTCGCAGGCGCTCGAAGCCATGAAGAAGCTGCTCGACTGACAGCGGCACGACAGTATATTCCCGTCCACCGGAGGGATACAGATGCTTAGTTTATGGTACACCAGTGATGCTCCCCGCCGCAGGCTGTCGGATACCGCCTGCCATGATCTCGGCATAGATGCGATCGTGAAGGCATTGTCGGATGACAGAGAAGAACAGCGCATCATAGCGGACCATCTGTCGGAAATGACGGCGGATGCACATACGGCGCAGTACAGGAGCGGCATCTTCGCCGACGTGTACAGGCTGCCGCAGCTGAGGGAGCGCCTTACGGAGCTCTTCGGCAGGATAGAATATCTGTCGGATTACGGCATGAGGGCGAAGAACACGGGCGAGCGCCTCGGCATATGGTATCTGCTGCACAGGCTCGACGAACTGAGCTCCTACATAAGCTGCATAGAAGCCATCAGGGACAGCCTTACGGATGCGGACATCCGCTCGGAGGGGCTCATCGCCCTGCGTGATTACGTTACGTCGGTGTACGGCGAGAAGCACTTTGCCGAGATGAAGGCGGACATCGCCGCCCTTCGTGAGAAGACATCGGGCATACGCTCCGTCACCCTCGGCATAAACCTCAACGACCGCTTCGAGGCGGTCAGCATGGGGCTCGTGTCCGTCAATTCAAAGCCCTACCGCAAGTCGGGAGTGGTGGGCACCTTTGCCGATGCCATCGCAGGCGACCGCATAAACGACGACCTTGACAGCACGGATATGCGCTTTCATCAGGTGTACAGCATGGTGGACACCGACCGTCTCGGACGGGAGCGCATCATATCACGCACCATCGCCAATATCCGTGAAGGGGACGAGATGCGCAGCTCCACCTATCATCTCAACGAGACCATGAGCCGCATGATAGACAGGCTGATAAAGGTGCTGTCCGAGACTCTCGCCAAGTATGTGAACGTGGCGGTCATGGACATAAAGTCGGTCATGCCCGAATTCATGTTCTACATCAGAGGGGCGGAGTTCATCGGGAAGATGCGGCAGAAAGGGCATACCTTCTGCGCCCCCGTTACGGGCAGCATCCCCATGGACGCAAAGGGTCTCTACGATCTCAGGCTCGCCCTTGAGACAGATGAGGGCATCGTGCCCAACGACCTTGTGTTCGATGCGGAGCATACCGTGTACATACTCACGGGCGCCAACCGTGGAGGAAAGACCACCCTCACACAGGCGGTGGGGCTCCTTTTCGTGATGGCACAGGCAGGGCTCGACGTTCCTGCGGACAGTTTTTCCTACTCCCCCGTTGACTGCATATACACCCACTTCCCTGCCGATGAGGACAAGACCCTCGACCTCGGACGCCTCGGCGAGGAATGTGTCAGGTTCAGGGAGATATGGTCGGAATGCACCGCCGACAGTCTGGTGCTTCTCAACGAGACATTTTCCACCACCTCATTCGAGGAAGGTCTTTATATAGCAAAGGACGCAGTGAAGGCACTTGCCGCAAGAGGAGTGCGCACTGTGTACAACACACATATGCACAAGCTCGCAAAAGATGCGGACGGCCTGTCCTCCGACAGACATAAAGCTGTATCCCTTGTGGTACGCACGGAGAACGGCAGCCGTCTTTACAAGGCGGTCATCGCACCGCCCGAGGGGTCCTCGTTTGCCCGTGACATCGCCGAAAAATACGGCGTGACCTACGAAAAGCTCATGGGCTGACCCCATTACCCCCGTAAGGAGAACAACACATGGATATCAATGCACAGATCGCAAAAGAACTCGGCCTGAAGCCCGAACACGTCAATGCCGCCGTCGCACTTCTCGACGAGGACAAGACCATCCCCTTCATCTCACGCTACCGCAAGGAGCTGACCGGCTCCATGGACGATCAGGTTCTGCGTGAGCTGTCAGACAGGCTCACATACCTGCGCAGCCTGCAAAAGCACAAGGAGGAGATATACGCCTCCATCGAATCGCAGGGGAAGATGACCGACGAGATAGCCGCTGCAATAGACAGCGCCGCTACCCTTGTGGAGGCTGAGGACATATATCTCCCCTACCGCCCGAAAAGACGCACCCGTGCATCCATCGCCCGTGAGAAGGGGCTTGAGCCCCTTGCGGAAAAGATACTCCTGCAAGTGCCCTCGGCTGACCCCGCAGAGCTTGCCAAGGGATACATAGATGGGGAAAAGGGCGTGGAGACAGCCGATGATGCCATAGGCGGAGCCCTTGACATAATAGCGGAGGACATCTCCGACAATGCGGATCTGCGCAAGAAGCTGCGTATGCAGTTCGGAAGGAGAGGCCATGTGACGGCATCAGCCTCCTCGGAGGACGCAGATGTCACCTACAAGAACTACTTTGAATTCGATGAACCCGTTTCACGCATCGCAGGCCACAGGGTGCTTGCCCTTGACAGAGGCGAGCGTGACGGTGCGCTGAAGGTCAGCGTGAAGTGTCCCGAAGGGGAATGTGAACGCACTGTCACCAATATGTTCAAGATTAACGAGAGCCCCTGCTCGGAGCTGGTGGAAAAGGCAGCCCTTGACAGCCTGAAAAGGCTCATACTCCCCTCGGTGGAGCGTGAGATAAGGGCAGAGCTTTCCGAGAAGGCACAGGAGGGCGCAATAAAGGTGTTCGCATCCAACCTCCGCCAGCTCCTCATGGCTCCTCCCATAAAGGGTACCGTCACCCTGGGGCTTGACCCCGGATATGCCCACGGATGCAAGTGTGCGGTGGTGGATGAGACGGGCAAGGTGCTTGACACCGCCATAGTTTTCCTCACCATGTCCCAGCGTGAGCGTGACAAGGCGAAGGACGTACTCATACGCATGATTGAAAAATACAATGTCACCACCGTCTCCATAGGCAACGGCACGGCTTCCCGTGAGACGGAGAAGTTCACCGCCGATATGCTCCGTGACATCCCCCGCAAGGTGAGCTACATGGTGGTGTCCGAAGCGGGCGCTTCCGTCTATTCCGCATCAAAGCTCGCCGCAGAGGAATTCCCCGAATATGACGTTTCCCTGCGCTCCGCCGTATCCATCGCAAGGCGTATGCAGGATCCCCTTGCGGAGCTCGTGAAGATTGACCCCAAGGCGATAGGCGTAGGCCAGTATCAGCACGATATGCCCAAGGCACGCATGGATGAGGCTCTGGGCGGCGTTGTGGAGGACTGTGTGAACTCCGTGGGAGTTGACCTGAATACCGCCTCATATTCCCTGCTGTCCTACATATCGGGGATAAACGCATCGGTGGCAAAGAACATCGTCGCCTACCGTGAGGAGAACGGCGCATTCACCGACCGCAGGCAGCTTTTGAAGGTCAAGAAGCTGGGAGCAAAGGCTTATGAGCAGTGCGCAGGCTTCCTGCGTGTGCCCGGCGGAAAGGAGCCCTTCGACAATACGGGCATCCACCCCGAATCCTACGATGCGGCAAGAAAGCTGCTGGAAAAGTCGGGACTGTCGCTTTCAGACCTGGGGGATACGGAGAAGCTGAAAAACGCCTTTGACGGCATCTCAAAGAAGGATATGTCACAGGCGCTCGAAATAGGCGTCCCCACCCTCGAAGACATGATAAAGGAACTTGAAAAGCCGGGGCGTGACCCCCGTGACGAGCTCCCTCCTCCGCTGATGAGGAGCGGAGACATAATGGAGCTTACCGACCTCAAGCCCGGGATGGAGCTGGTGGGCACGGTACGCAACATAGTTGACTTTGGCGCATTCGTTGATATCGGCGTACACGAGGACGGTCTGGTGCATATCTCACAGATCGCCGACAGACGCATCGAACATCCCCTGGATGTACTCAAAGTGGGACAGGTGGTAAATGTCCGTGTCCTGGATGTGGACACCGCACGCAAGCGCATATCCCTCACCATGAGGAAAAAGGGACGCTCCTGACAGCTGTGACGTTAGAGGTGAGTTTATGACCATTTATTTATCGGGCTTTATGGGCTGCGGCAAGACCACTGTCGGCAAGGTGCTGTCGGCAAAGACGGGACTTACCTACACAGACCTTGACAGCTTCATCGTTCAGTGCGAACGCATGAGCATACCGAATATATTCAGCCAGATGGGAGAAGCATATTTCAGGCAGAGGGAGACACAGGCTCTCTCCACCCTCGGCGATCTGGGCGGGATCATCGCCTGCGGAGGCGGTGCCATGCTCAGCGATGAAAATGCCGCCATCGCCGCAAGACTTGGCAGGATCGTTTTCATAGATACCCCCTTTGACGTCTGTTACAGCCGTATAGAGGGAGATATCGCCCGTCCGCTGGTGATCTCCAACACACGGGCATCACTGCTTGAAATGTATGAGCAGCGACGGATAAAATATATCGAACATTCGGATATACAGATAAGCGGTGATAACTCCCCCGAGATCATCGCTGATGAGATAATCAGATCCCTGGGAGACAAATGATCAGAGCATATGAAATGATCGGAACATATGAGGAGTTATGATAACACATGAAATTATACACCCTTGGCGTCGATGTCGGCTCTACTACGGTAAAAACAGTCATCCTTGACGAAGGAAAGATAGTCTATTCAAAGTATCAGAGACACTTTTCAAAGGTGAGGGAGACAACGGCACAGCAGATACGGGAGATAGGCGAAAAGTATCCCGATGCAAAGTTCCGTATGTCCATCACCGGCTCCGCAGGCCTCGGCCTTGCAAATGCCGCAGGGCTCCCCTTTGTGCAGGAGGTACATTCCGCATTTATTTCCGTCAAGAAGGATTACCCGGATGCGGACTGCGTTATCGAGCTTGGCGGTGAGGATGCAAAGCTCATCTTCCTGACAGGCGGCGTGGAACAGCGAATGAACGGCTCATGTGCGGGCGGTACGGGCGCATTCATAGATCAGATGGCGACCCTGCTGGGCATTACCGTCAACGAGATGGATGAGCTGTCGAGCCACGCAGAAAAGAAATATCCCATCGCTTCACGCTGCGGAGTATTCGCAAAATCCGACATACAGCCCCTTATAAATCAGGGTGCAAGACGTGAGGACATCGCTGCCTCCATCTTCCAGGCAGTGGTGGATCAGACGGTGGCAGGACTTGCGCAGGGACGTGAGATAAAGGGCAAGGTGCTCTTCCTCGGCGGCCCCCTCTCATTCATAAGAGGGCTTCGCAGAGCATTCGTGGATACCCTGCGCCTTGATGACAAGCACGCCATATTCCCCGAGAACGCACAGTGCTTCATGGCATACGGCTCGGCTCTCTATGCCGAACAGGCGGTGGAGCGTGAGTTCACCGCAGATCAGATGATCTCCATGATCGAGAATGCCCCCGTAAGCGACACCATCATCACAGGCAGACGGCTTTTCGAGACGGAAGAGGAGTATGAGGAGTTCAAGAAGAGCCACGCAAAATACGACCTTCCCCGCATGGATATATCCAAATACACGGGTGATGCGTATCTCGGCATAGACGCAGGCTCCACCACCACCAAGCTGGTGCTCGTCTCCCCCGACGGAAAGCTGCTGTACAGCCACTATCAGCCCAACAAGGGTCAGCCCATAGGAGTGGTGACGGAACAGCTCAACAAGATATACTCCCTCATGGGCGACAGGATAACCATCCGCTCCTCTGCGGTCACAGGCTACGGTGAGGAGCTTATCAAGGCAGGCGTGGGCATAGACTACGGTCTGGTGGAGACAGTGGCGCACTACAAGGCGGCTTCCTTCTTCTGCCCCGACGTGGATTTCATCATCGACATCGGCGGACAGGACATGAAGTGCTTCAAGATCAAAAATCATGCCATCGACAGCATCATGCTCAATGAGGCTTGTTCCTCGGGATGCGGCTCCTTCATACAGACCTTTGCGGAGGCACTCGGATACAACATCGCAGACTTCGCAAAGCTGGGGCTCTTCGCAGAAAGGCCCGTGGATCTGGGTTCACGATGCACCGTATTCATGAACTCATCCGTAAAGCAGGCGCAGAAGGACGGCGCATCGGTGGAGGTTATCACCG
>JAFUHM010000008.1 GCA_017468865.1 Oscillospiraceae bacterium
GTACCTGACAAGGCAATGCAGTGGGAGAGCGGTTACTTATCCGACAGCAGCGGCCGCCGCAGCGGAGCACTGATGATAGAGCTTGAAAAGGGTACACATGAATTCGGATTTGATGTTAAAAGCGGCAATTTCTTATTAGGTGCCATGACATTCTGCGCACCGCCCGCAGCAGGCGGACATAATGATGCGGGCGCTGCAACGGGCAGTAAGATAATAACCATAGAGGGTGAGGATTACAGCTTTGTAAATGAGTCCTCCATCCACGCAATGGCAGATCATGACACGAAGGTAACACCATTCAAGACCACTGATTCAGAGCTTAATGCCATAGACCCCGAATCCTTTGACACCGCCGGTCAGAGCATTACCTATAAATTCAGCGTTGAGGATGCCGGGTATTATCACTTAGCTGCAAATTACAGCCAGTCCGACAAGACGGATTTCCCTGTGTTTGTGGATGTGAGCATTGACGGGGAGATCCCTGATACCTCCTTCACCTCCTGTCCCATGGCATACACTTCCGATTACAAGACTGCCGACATCACCGACGGGGATGGAGAAAGCCTGTGTATATGGCTCGATAAAGGAGAGCATACTCTTACATTCACCATTTCTCTTGATCCTATATGCTACATCCTTGAATCCGTTGAGGAGATAATGGCGGATGTAAATGACCTTGCTCTTGAGATCACTAAGGTGGCAGGTACAAATTCCGATAAATACAGGGATCTTAAACTTTCAAGATATATTCCCGGTCTTGAAGATACTCTCAGAGGATATGCCGACAGACTTACAGAACTTGAAAACAGTGCAAGGCATTTTAGTCCCAAGAAAAAGAATGTAGCTGCCATGTCATCCATGCTCATTGCAGCAAATCAGCTCAAGTCCCTTGCAGATAATCCGGATGAGATACCCTACAGGATAGGAGAACTCTCTTCAAGTGCAAATTCTGTGGAACAGTATCTTGCCAATACGATAGATGCCCTGCTTAAAAACGGGCTTGCTATAGACAGGATATGGATATATCAGGATGACGCAGAGCTTCCGAAGGCACCCGGATTTTTCAGATCCATGGGAATGTCTGTAAAGCGTTTCTTTGCATCATTTTTCGACCAGTCCTATTCCGCTGCAAATACCGACCCTGACCATCTTCAGGTATGGGTGAACCGTTCAAGCCAGTATGTGCAGGTAATGCAGAAGATGATCGATGAATACTTCACTCCTGAAACAGGGATAGAAGTCGATATCAGCATAATGCCCGATCAGTACAAGCTGGTGCTGGCAAATTCCTCCGGCAATGCTCCGGATGTGGCAACAGGTATAAACTACACCATACCATATGAGCTTGCCATAAGAGGCGCTCTTGCCAATATGGCGGAGTATCCGGATTTCCGTGAAACGGCATCTGTATATGAGCCCGGGTTTTTCCTGACGGGCACCATAGGGGATGGAGTGTATTCCATGCCTGAGACCATGAACTTCTGGGTGCTGATATATCGCACGGATGTGCTTGAGAAACTGGGGCTTGAAGCCCCTGACACTATGCAGGATGTAGTGGATATGCTTCCTGAACTCCAGATGAGAGGACTTAACTTCTACTATCCCACAGCCGGAATGAGAGCCATGAGGAATTTCCACGGCACCACCCCTTTGCTGGTGCAAAACGGTGGAGCTCTATATGCCGGTATAGCACAGGATGGCACCACCTTTGGAAGTGAGGCTTCAGTAAAGGGCTTTACCACACTTACAGATCTGTTCACGGTATATAATATGCCCGTTGATGTTGATAACTTCTATCAGCATTTCCGCAACGGTGATCTTCCCATAGGCATATGCGATTTCGGTATGTACAATCTTATCGCCAATGCGGCCCCCGAGCTGGCAGGCTCATGGGATATATCCGTAGTGCCCGGTACCGTGAAGGATGATGGCACCATTGACCGAAGCACCTGCGGCTGTGCCGAGTCTACAGTCATATTCAAGAGCAATGCGGACAGGGAGGCTAAGGCCTGGGAGTTTATAAAGTGGTGGTCATCCACCGAGGTCCAGGCTGAATTCGGTCAGACCATACAGACGTGCAACGGAGACGAATACCTGTGGCCTACTGCTAATGTAGAGGCGTTTGCGCAGCTTCCCGTGGACACTGCCCATAAGCAGGTGATACTTGAATTTGCCTCTAATGTGGTGGATGTTGCAAGAGTTCCCGGCACATATATGCTTGAACGTGAGATGAGCAACGCCTTCAATTCCATAGTGGTGGACGGGGACAATGCTCAGACAAGGATAGACAATGCCGTTAAGGTGATAGACCGTGAAATGGAGCGAAAGCTTGAGGAATTCGGCTTTACCGACAGCGACGGCAAAACTGTGAAAGAATATGTTATCCCGGATATGGACAGGGTAAAGGAGATACTGGGCAGGGAATGAGGCTTTGTTTAAGTATCAAAGCCGAGATATGAGGTGACTTTATGGACGTACAGGTGAACAGCGCACAGGCGCCTGCTCCTGCAAAGAAAAAGAAGAACAGGATATCCCGCCGTGAGAACAACTGGCACGGGTGGCTGTTCATAGGCCCCTATGCCCTGATATTTGCCATATTCATCCTGATACCTGTTGCACTGGCGGCCATACTTTCCTTTACAAATTTCAATGCTATTGAGTTCCCGAGGGCAGTCGGCTTTTTAAACTACATAAACCTGCTGACAAATGATGCGGAGTTTATGAAGTATGTGCTTCCGAACACGGTAGTATATGCGGTGATAGTAGGCATAGGAGGATATATCCTTTCCTTTGTGCTGGCATGGGCTCTATGCAACCTGACAAAGCCTGTGAGAACTGTGTTTGCACTGATACTCTACTCACCGAGCATGACTACGGGCGTTGCCATGACAGTGCTGTGGAAGGTCATCTTCTCGGGGGATCAGTCAGGGCTTCTCAACAGCTGGCTCATGGAACTCGGCATAATAACCGAGCCTGTTATGTGGCTCACGGACACGAGGTTTTTGCTGCCCATAGTTATCGTCATAGGGCTGTGGTCGTCCATGGGTATAGGCTTTCTCTCCATGATAGCAGGTATCCTCAATACAGATGCCTCTCTTTATGAGGCGGCATCCATAGACGGCATATCAAACCGCTTCCAGGAAATGATATACATAACTATTCCCCAGATGAAGCCGCAGATGCTCTTTGCAGCGGTAATGGCTATCGTCGGGGCATTCCAGAACGGTACCATAACATCCCTGCTTGTGGGGAACCCTTCACCGGGCTATGCCTCACAGCTGCTTGTCAATCACATTGAGGACTACGGTTTTCTGCGCTATGAAATGGGCTATGCCGCAGCGGTATCGGTGGTGCTCCTGCTTATAGTACAGCTTTTCAGCAAGGGCGCAAATGTTCTGCTTACAGACAAGGATCCCTACGGTAAAAAAGGAGTGAGTGAAGATGGGGAACAAGGGGAAGAAAATTAACCCCCGGAACTTTGAGCCGGGTCAGTTAAAGATAATAATACTTATCCTTCCGCTGGTGATATTCATGGGTATGCCCATAATATTCATCATCAATCATGCCTTCAAGCCCATGGTAGAACTGTTTGCCTTCCCTCCCACATTTTTTGTGAAGGATCCTACCCTTGAAAACTTTTCAAAGCTGGTCAAGTTTTCGAACAGCAGCGGTATCCCTCTCAGCCGTTATATATTCAACAGTCTTATCGTTACTGTTGTGACCGTGGGGCTGGCACTTCTGCTCACAACGCTGTCCGCCTTTGCACTTGCAAAGATAAAGTTCAAGGGCAGAAATCTTCTCACCCAGATAAATCAGATCGCCATCATGTTTGTAAGCACGGCGGTGCTGATCCCAAGGTATCTTGTGATATGCAACCTGCACCTTATAAACAATGTTCTGGCGCATATCCTTCCTCTTGTGGCAATGCCCGTGGCGCTTTTTCTGGTAAAGCAGTTCGTGGAGCAGATACCCGATTCACTGCTGGAAGCCGCTTATATGGACGGGGCTTCTGATCTTGATATATATCTGAAGGTCATTATCCCCATGATAAGACCAGCTGTTGCAACAGCCGCTATACTTGTTTTCCAGCAGGTATGGACAAATATGGAGACATCGAACTACTTTTTCAGTGATGACAGCATGAAGACCCTTACATTCTACATGAACACCCTCGTGAATGCGAACAATACTGTTGCAGGTCAGGGCATGGCTGCAGCTGCGTCACTGATAATGTTCCTGCCAAATCTCATTCTGTTTGTGATATTACAGAACAAGGTCATGAATACTATGGCAAATTCCGGTATCAAGTAGGAGGAAAACTGCGATGCAAAGGCTTAAACGGCTTCTGATCTGCTTTGTGGTATTCGTGCTGGTTATGCAGATGCGGCCTTCGGTGTCAGCGGATACCCCCTATGTGACCTATACTATAAACGGATACGGACAGATAAGGCAGACACAGTGTGCGTATCTTGCTCACGCAACTTTGACCAAGTTCGGCAGCGAGGCCATGAGTGAACCATCAGACATATGTATTGCCGAAAACGGCGATATATATGTGGCGGACTCCAAGAATTCAAGGATAATGATCGGAAGTGCTGACGGAGAGCTGATAGGCACAATTGGAGAAGGGGAGCTTAAGACTCCCAGAGGCGTGTTTGTAACAGACAACTATGATGTCTATGTTGCAGACAGGGATGCCGAGAAGATATTTGTATTTGACAAGAACGGCTCCAAGAAATGCGAATACGGCAAGCCTGACAGTCCGCTGTACGGGGATGAGGTGAGCTTTCTACCCATAAAGATCGCTGTCAATGACGCAGGCATAATGTTTGTGGTATGTGAGTCGAATACCAACGGTATAGTGGAGCTTTCACCCAATGAGGGCGGCACATTCCTCGGGTACTTCGGTACAAACTATGCTGCTACAAGCCTTACCAGCATAATCTACCGTGCCATACTCACTGATGCACAGCGGGCGAAAATGGTCAGCAATATCCCTGCCACACCCACAAATCTCACCATAGATGACAAGGGCCTTGTCTACACTGTTACAAGGGGCAGCAAGAACGATACTCTCAAACGACTGAACATTGCAGGCACCAACATGATAAGCAACCATGACGATACCTATGCTGCAACTCCTGCGGCTGTTGCTGCGGGAAATCACGACAATGTGTATGTTGCGGATCAGCAGGGGTATATCTTTGAGTATAATAACGAAGGAGAGATGCTTTTCGTCTTTGGAGGTCCCGATGACGGCACACAGCGTGTAGGCCTTTCAAGACTTGTAAGCGGCGTGGCTGTAGATGACAGCGACCGCATCTATGTTCTTGACTCGGATAAGGCGCAGATACAGATATACGCTCCCACGGAGTTTACGGACCTTCTGCATAATGCACTTTACCTCTACTCAAAGGGGCGGTATACAGAGGCTAAGGAACCCCTGACACAGCTTCTCAAAATGAACTCTATGTATGACTACGCAAACAAGGCAATGGGTTCATGCTATTTTCAGGAGGAGAACTACGCTCAGGCACTTAAATATGCAAGGCTTGCTAAGGATCACAAGGGATACTCCGATGCCTTCTGGGAGATACGAAACTCCTGGCTTAAAAAGAATATAATGACCGTGATCATGGCACTTGTAATACTCTGGATCGCAGTCACTATCCTAAAAAGAGCTGACAGTAAAAGGCACATACTTGACACCCCAAGGAAAGCGATAAAGAAATTCAAGAGGAAGTCTTTTGTTTCCGATATATGCTATGCGGCATACTATATGAAAAAGCCTTCTGATGCGGCATACGGCATTGCCGCAGAGGGACGTGCCTCATGGCTGGCATCCACATTCCTGCTCCTTGTATTCATGGCAGAGTTTATCATCCTGAAATATACAAGAGGTTTTCTTACAAAGTCCGTTATGGACGGCCGCTATGAGATACTCAGTGACATAGGAATGATCGCAGGGATAGCTGTTGCAGTCACTCTCTGCACATATCTTGTGTGTACCATTAATGAGGGCGAGGGTACGATAAAGAAGATTTACACCTTCTTCTGCTACTCACTTATGCCATACATACTGCTGACACCGATCACATATATCCTTTCCCATGTGCTCACAACAAATGAAGATTTTCTGGTAGTGATGCTTGGTATCCTCATATGGGGCTGGGTGGCTGTCATTATGGTCATAGGACTCAAAGAAGTAAATAACTTTACAGCCGCAGAGACATTAAAAGTCATACTGCTCACTGTATTTGCGGCTCTTATACTGGCGCTTCTCATATTTATAATCTATGTTCTGTGGGCACAGGTATTTGAATTCGTTTACGCCATAATCAGCGAGGGGGTATACAGACTTGGAAGCTAATAAGCAGAAAAGACTGCCCCTTATTATCGGGGCGGCTGCAGCCTTGATCATCATTGTAAGCGTGGTCCTTGTGGCCGTGGCCGGGTCATCAAAGCCGATGCAGCTTTCAACAGATAAAAGCCACAGCAAGGAGATCCCTTCCCTTGGAGAACGTATAAGTGCAGCTGATGACTTTCTTCTAGTGGCTCAGAATGATGACTATGAGCTGTACTATTACGAACCCAGGTTCTCGCTCAAGGTCGTGAACAAGAATAACGGCGCTGTCATGGAGAGCACCGTCAGTGATGAAAAGGATGACGGCAAGAACAACAAGAGCTGGACGGGCTACATCAAGAGCGGCATCGTTATAAATGCTATAATCGGCACGCTCAATACCTATCAGGTCGATCTGAATACAGTTCCCTCCAAGATAGAGACCTATGCCATAGACAACGGGATATATGCCAAGATAAGCTTTCTCGGCGATTATATGTTTGATATAGGTGTTGAGGTGCGGCTCGAAGGTAATGAGCTTGTTGTTCGCATACCCGATGGTTCCGTAAAGGAAAACAAAGAGGGCACTTACATTTCCACCATAAGCGTACTGCCCTTTATGGGTTACACTTACCTTGACGATGAAAAGGGCTATATGCTCGTTCCTGACGGCAACGGAGCACTTATTGAGCTCGACAACAAGGAAGGCCGCTATTCCACAGGATTTTCCGGGCTTGTATACGGTGCAGATGAGGGCATGACCTCAAGCTCTGCGGTGCCTGTGATCTGGGAAAGCTATGAAACTGTAACAGAACCGTCAACAGTGCTTGCACCTGTTTTCGGCATGGCGCATACAGACGATGAGCTTGCCTATCTCGGCATCGTTGAATCCGGTGACGAAAGATGCAGCATAGAGGTAGTGCCCAACGGTATTATGGTCGATTACAACCGATGCTTTGCTAAGTTCCTGTTGAGGGATGTATTCGTACAGCCGCTCAACCAGTCAAATTCAGGAACGGTGACAACAGTAGAGAAGGACAGGCTCCATTCAGACCTCACCGTGCGTTATATCTTCCTTGAGGGAGATGATGCGGATTATACGGGAATGGCAGGTGCTTATCGGGATTATCTTCTTGAAAATGGTGCTGTAAAGCAGAGGGATACCTCATATCACACACGGGTAGATTTTCTGGGTACAGAGCGTGAGGAATTCCTCATGGGCACAAAGGCAGTCGCTATGACTACCGCTGACGATATAAGCGATATCCTCGATGAACTGAGCCAAAGCGGGGTGCAGAATGTTATTTCCGTATACAAGGGCTGGCAGAAGGGTGGACTTTACAACCTCCCTGTGACAGATTACACTGCCGATGGGAACATCGGAGGGATCGCAGGCCTTGACCGCCTTATTACCGAACAGGCAGAAAAGGGCAACAGTATATATGTCTATGATGATGCCCTTTCAGTAAATGCAAAGACCCACTCTACCACATATAATGTGATGAAGATGGTGAACAAGAGGACATTCAAGCAAGAACACAACCGACAGGTGTATGACCTGTTCTACTACCTCATGCCGGGGCGCAGCAGCACCAACATATCCGGGCTTGTGGACAAAGCCGGTAAGAGGGGGATAGACACCATTGCATTCTCCGGTGTCAGTGAAAAGCTGTTTTCCTACAGCTACAAGGGATCCTTCTATTCCCGCACGGACACGATGGATATCTACGACAGTGCGCTTGAATATGCAGATGAAAGATGTACTGTGATACTTGAGACCCCTAATGCCTATCTCTGGGACAGAGGGGATGCGTTCACAGATATGCCCCTTGATTCTTCTGATTACCTCTATATCGACAGGGAGATACCGTTCTTCTCCATTGTCCTCAAGGGCATTGTCCCCACTTATTCGGGATATGTAAACTTTGAAGCCAATAAGACAGAAAACTTCCTTAAAATGGTAGAATCAGGCGTGTATCCATCCTTCTATGTGACAGCACAGGATTCCTCAAAGCTTATCTACACCAATTCGAGCGATCTGTATTCCCTTGAATACACAAGCTATAAGGACACCATCACCGACTATGATGCAAAACTCCGTGCCCTTGCACAGCAGACGGAGGGAGCCTTTATCACTGACCATGAGGTGCTTGAAAACGGTCTGTGTCGTGTGAGCTATTCCAACGGCACCAAGGTATATGTCAATTACGGTGAAGTTCCTCTTACCGCTGAGGACATGACCGTTGAGGCACTTTCCTATGCAGTAGAGGAGGGCGTGTGACGGTATGGAAGAAAAGAAAATGACCGCTGCGGATAAAAAGGCTCTCCGTGAGAGGATGAAGCACTTAAAGTCCGGGAAGCTTGAAAGGCGATACGCCCGCATGGGATATGTCTTTATGATACCCTGGTTCATAGGTGCGGCATTGTTTCTGGCATATCCGCTGTGTATGTCCTTCTGGTATGCTCTCAATAACATACGCATAACTCCTCTCGGGCAGAAATTCACATTTTTAGGCTACGGCAACTTTACTCAGATACTCATTCAGGATCCTGATTTTGTGGTGGAACTTGTGAACTATCTCACATCCACGATCCTCTCTGTTCCCATCATCGTGGTGTTTGCACTTATCATAGCCATGATGCTGAATATGAACATAAAGGGAAAGGGCTTTTTCAGGCTCATCTTCTTCCTGCCGGTAATTATTGTAAGCGGTCCCATACTGGGGATGCTCAATGCCGAAGGAGCAGGGAGCATATCGGCTGTGGATGTGCAGGCAATATCCGGTGCAATAGGTTCAGTCCTGCCGCCTATAATAGCTGAGCCCATATCGGATCTGTTCAGCAACATGATAACTACCCTCTGGTATTCGGGCGTGCAGATACTTATATTCCTGTCGGGACTTCAGAAAATAGACAAGTCCATGTACGAGGCTGCCAAGATAGACGGCGGTTCAGGCTGGGAATGCTTCTGGAAGATCACTCTCCCGAATCTGCGTTCAATGATCCTGTTAAACACCATATATACGGTGGTGTTCATTTCCAACAACAGTGAGAACCCCATAATAGTGCTTATCAAGGAATCCATGTTTTCCGGCACAAAGGAAAAGGGATACGGGTATGCCTCTGCTATGGCGTGGCTCTATTCCCTGGTAGTGCTGCTGCTTGTAGGTGCATTTGCACTTGTGCTTGCAGGCAGGAAGGATCAGTATGAAAAGCAGGTAAAGAGAGCCATCAAACAGAGGAAGAAAGAGGCACAGGAAAAGAAGAGGATAGAAAGGAGGAACCGCCGCAATGCCGCAAGGA
>JAFUHM010000080.1 GCA_017468865.1 Oscillospiraceae bacterium
ACATCACAGATACCGCCGCTGACCAAGCCGACTGTGGGGCCGAACAGCATACCGATAGCCGCCACAGCAAGGAACGCAAAATTGATCCTTACTGCCCCTATGTCAATAGCCATTGACTCGATAACCACCGACAAAGCTATGAGCATTGCACATATGACAAGATTTAGGAGTGACTTCCCGATACCTCCGGTGAACATCTCTTCAAACGACTTCTTGAACAGTGCAAAAAAACCTTTCATATTTACCTCCTTAAATGTCTCGCATTATAAGAAGAATGAAAGGTTTCTTTTTATAATGCATTAAGCGGGATGCGACAAATGAACCGCAGCAAAGAACCTTTGCAATTCGTCCCCGACACAACTCCCCGTCGTCAGGGCACTAACGCTCATTCGTCTACTCTGTAATGCGCATATGCGATCAGAATGTTATCTCATCGCAGACCTTGTAACGCTCCACATCAAAAGGCTTCTTCATGGAAAGTGCCTCCTGAATGTCAACGTCAATGATGTGATTATGCTTGATGCCGACAATCCTGTTGGTAGCACCTGCATCTATGAGCTCAACTGCACGGTAGCCGAGACGACTGGCAGCAACTCTGTCTCTCAGTGTGGGCATACCGCCTCTCTGAACATGGCCGAGAACGGTAAGTCTTGTTTCAATGCCCGTGAGCTTCTGTATGCTGTCTGTGATACCCTGTGAATTCTCAACGCCCTCAGCGACCACAACAATGAAGTGCTCCTTCTGGGAATTGTGGGCATTGGTTATCTTCTGGGCTATCTTGTTGATATCATAGGGGATCTCAGGGATAACGCACGCTATCGCACCCGATGCCATAGCCACATTGAGAGCTATCCAGCCTGCGTGTCTGCCCATTACCTCGACAACGGAGCAGCGGTCATGGGACTGGGATGTATCACGGAGCTTGTCTATCATCTCAAGGCAGGTGTTCATTGCTGTATCATAGCCGATGGTATACTCAGTACACTGGATATCGTTGTCGATGGTGCCGGGAATGCCTATGCAGCGGATACCGCCTATTCTTGACAGATCGGCAGCTCCTCTGAATGAACCGTCGCCTCCGATAACCACAAGCCCCTCTATGCCGAGTTCCTTGCACTTTTCAGCAGCCTTCTTTATATAAGGCTCCTCCTTGAATTCATTGCAGCGTGCAGTATAGAGTATGGTGCCGCCCCTCTGGATTATGTCGGAAACATCACGCTGATCGAGCTCCACACATTCGCCGTTAAGAAGACCGTTATACCCTCTCTGTATGCCTATTACTCTATATCCCTTGCTGATAGCTGTTCTTGTAACCGCTCTGACAGCTGCGTTCATGCCGGGAGCATCTCCGCCGCTCGTGAGCACACCAATTGCTTTCTGCATTATGATTCCTCCAAAACGATTTCAATATCTCCGCCTGTGCAGAGATCATCCATAGTATATTCTACACTTTTATGTGACTTTTGTCAATAGTGAAAATCACATAATCTTACGCTATATTGCGCCTTTACTTTGTCGCCTCATTCAAAAGCCTTCTTATATAGGCGAAAGTCTCGTCCTCACCTTCATCACGCAGCATGGTGAGCAGCTTTTCAAGCAGTCTGGACGTAACGGGATGTATCGCACGTCTCCCTCTCCCCTGCTCAAAATACGCAAGGGGCGAGGCATCCGTATATTTTTCTCCCATATACACCTTGCTTGCGGCTACCCGGTCGCAGAACATCTCGATAACATATATGAGAGGCATTTTAACGGGGGTCATGAGCTTTGTCCTGACGTCATAATCCGTCCAGTATTCAAAATGATGCTTGTTATGTCCTTTGTGGTGCATCCACGCAAGTGAATATCCCTTATCCTCTCTCTCGCCCTCGTTGGGACTTCTCGTCCCCTGATACATGGCTGAACTGATAAAGAATTCCTCCGGGGAATACTTGGACAGGTCATGTGTAAGCCCCTGCCAGTAAAGCCCTGCCCTGAAGCAGTGTATGCACACATACAGTCTGTGTTTGTTTACGGTGTTAAGGTGCCTGAACGCCATCACAGGATCAAGCTCCACACCGTACACAGGTACTCTGATCTTCATATGTTCCACCTTAATCAAAAGTCAGACCCTCTCAGATAAGCTTCATCTGATCGGGGTCATCTCCGTCCTTTACAGCAAGACCCATTACAGGTATATTCTTCACGCAATACCTCTCATACAAGGGCAGCTGCTCATCAGATACTATCACCGCACTCGTTATCTTTGCACCTGACTTCAGGTTCATAGCCTGAACGCCCTGTGTGTTCCTTGTAGTCTTGGGCAGGATAAGAGCGGTATTGAACACGATCATCCGTCCCTTATCCGATGCAAGTGCGATATTCACATCATCCTCTATGCGATAGATCGCCGCAAGAGGAGATCTGTCACTGTATGCGTTTGCCAGCTTCCTGCGGTTGAGCTTCGTCTGATATGCGGAAACAGGCACCTTGGCAGCCTTGCCGTTTTCAAACACTTCAAACAGATACCCCTCATAATCGGCAGCGGGTATCATCGCAATGACATTCTCGCCCTCGTCAAACTTCAGGGCGGCAGGAACATAATCGCCCATTGCGGATGCCTTTGTATCGGGGAAATCTGCGGCTTTCGCCTTGTACACAGTCGCCTTGTCGGTGAAGAACAAAAGCTCGGCACGGTTAGTAGTCTCGATCTGGACGGCGATGCTGTCGCCGTCCTTGAGCTTCTGCTCTCCCGACATACGCAGCGACTGGGGAGTTATCTTCTTGAAGTAGCCCTCCCTCGTGAAGAAAAGGTTTACAGGATAATCGGGAGTGTCATCGACGGTTATATCCACCTCATCTTCCTCGGTGGGGAAGTAGAACATACTTCTCCTCGGCTGGGCGTACTTCTTGATGACCTCCTTCAGTTCCTCTATGATGATATCATAGATCTTGTTCCTGTCATCGAGAGTTGCCTGCATCTGAGCGATGTCCTTCTCCAGTTCATCCACTTCGGAGATGCGCTTGAGGATATATTCCCTGTTAAGGTGGCGCAGCTTTATCTCCGCCACAAATTCCGCCTGTTTCTCGTCTATGCCGAACCCTATCATAAGGTTGGGCACTACTTCACTTTCCTCTTCCGTCTCACGGACGATCCTGACTGCCTTGTCTATGTCAAGAAGTATCTTGCGCAGACCGTAGAGCAGATGGAGCTTTTCCTTCTTCTTTGTAAGCTCGAAAAAGATACGCCTCTCCACACAGCTCCGTCTGAAAGCCGTCCATTCGGTGAGTATCTCATACACTCCCATCACCTTGGGATAGCCTGCCACAAGGATATTGAAGTTGCAGGTAAAGGTATCTTCAAGGGGAGTCATTCGGAAGAGTTTTCTCATCAGCTCATCGGGATCGGCTGACTTCTTTATGTCTATGGCTATCTTCAGGCCATGAAGATCGGATTCATCACGGATATAGTTGACATCAGAAAGCTTGCCTCCCTTGGCAAGCTCGACTATCTTGTCCTTTATCTGTTCGATGGTAGTCGTGGGAGGTATCTCCGTGACCTCGATGCAATGATCGTCCCTGTCGTAGTTATACTTGGAGCGGACTCTGACCTGACCTCTTCCTGTACGGAGTATCTTCTCCATTTCCACATCGTCACGGACGATATAACCGCCGCCCGGGAAATCAGGCCCCTGTATGACAGAAGAGATATTGAAATCGGGATCCTTGATAAGGCCGATAGCCGCCTCACATACCTCTTTCAGATTGAATGAGCATACATTGCTCGCCATGGAGACCGCAATGCCCATGTTATTATTCACAAGGATATTGGGGAATGTGGTGGGGAACAGAGTCGGCTCAACAGTCTCATTGTCATAATTGGGTACGAAATCCACCGTCTCCTTGTCTATGTCACGGAAAAGCTCCGCACATATAGGATCAAGTTTAGCCTCGGTGTAACGGGGAGCGGCATACGCCATATCACGGGAATATGCCTTGCCGAAATTGCCCTTGCTGTCCACATATGGATGCAAAAGTGCTTCATTTCCCCTCGCAAGTCTGACCATCGTCTCATAGATCGCCTGATCGCCGTGAGGGTTGAGCTTCATCGTCTGTCCCACTATATTGGCAGACTTTGTCTTGTTCCCCGTAAGCAGCCCCATTTTATACATGGTATAAAGGAGCTTCCTGTGAGAGGGCTTGAATCCGTCTATCTCAGGCAGTGCTCGTGAAACGATGACACTTATGGCATAGGGCATATAATTTGTCACGAGCGTGTCAGTGATCTGCTCCTCTACCACCTCGCCCGACCCTGCAATATATGCGTTCTGTTTCTCTTTCTTTTTAGGCTGGACAGCCTTTTTGCGTGCCATTTCATGTCTCCTTGTCTATCGGATCATCCGTAGACCGCATACACGGTCATATCGGATGTAACATTCTGGAAATTCTGATCCCATGCAATAAATGATTGCCCGTTGGAATCAATCGGAGGCGGTACGATGGGTACAGCAGCAGCTTCACCGTCGTTGACAACTACCGTATAGGACTGTCCGTCAACTATGAAGGTAACAGTATGAGCCGATGTCGATATATACTGACTTGACTCCACCGTTACTTCCACATACGTCCCCCAGTCGATGATCTCATCGGAAGATGACGTAGGTTCGGTCACGCTTATCTCATCTTCAAACAAAGCGGAGATAGTCCTCTCCCCGGTTATATTGTCAAAGCTGTCGTCCCATCCTATAAATCTCTTGCCTTCTATCACGGGATCATTCGGGATATCAGCACTTCCGCCGTAGGGAACTTCCTGCTCAAGTATCTCATCATCGATAACGATATAAACAGGAATGAGTTCTCCCTCTGTCGTTGTCGTCTGAACGGTCGTATGTACCGTTGTAGTCTGTACAGTCGTCGTTGTCGTCATTACCGTCTGAGGAGGCGCAGTCGTCGTCACAGGCTCTGTCTCAGTCTCACGCTCGGTCTCGGTATCTTCGGAAGTATCCTCGGTGCTCTCCTCAGTCGTGACCTCGGTAGTCTCTTCGGTAGTCACCTCTGTCGTCACGGAAGTCTCGGACTCCGTCTCTGTTGTCTCCGGCACAGAAGTTTCGGTCTCCTCAGGCTTTACGGCATCAAAGGCAGACTTGATATCCGCCGATGAGAAGACCAGTTCATTCATTGAGGAGATGGTGAGCAGGTCTTTAAGGGTAGCGGCGTTAAATTCGTCAAGTTTTATCTCCGTATTGAGATACACGAATTTCGGAGGATCGGAACTTTTGACAAGACCTCCTGCCCCCGTATCCATAGGCTCAGACTTTCCGCCTATGTTTCCGTAAAGGTCTATCTTCTCACCCATGGAGTTATAAAGCTGTACATCGGAGTATCCGCTGAAAGTAGCAACATGGCTCAAAGAAGGCTCTCCTTCTCCGAGGTCGTAAGCAACTCTTACCACAGCGTTCTTTGTGGCAAAGGATGCACTGTCCGTCCTGATAATGATGGAGGATCTTTTAGCACCAACGCCGTCAACAATGACCGCTCCCCTGTTGAGATACAGCTCATTGTCCTTCTGTTTAAGGTCATCCGTCACGAACACCTGGGAAAAAGGCTCGATATAAATATAATCCTCATCCCTGCCCTTGACCGTGAACAGCAGCGTACATGACGCACCGTCATTTGCGGTAATGATATCCCCCTGACGCAAAGTCATATTCTCCACAGCGCTCTCAGCCGTGCCGTCTGTATGGGTAACAGTCACATCACCCTCCGAGAACGAGATCAGCAGATCCCCGCCCGAACTGTGTTTGCTGACAACTATAAACACAACTGCACATACTATCAGTAACGCTGCTGCTATAACAGCTATTCTAATTCTACGCATATTATGTCCTTTCGCAGGAAAGCAGCTCCGAAGCACACTTTCAACAAGCAGGCAGCAAGCATACACTTGCCTTTCGAGAAAATGGAGAACGTATCCCCACTTCAAAGAAACATGGCTCCCATCCCGTGACGACAGAACCTACCGTTCCGTAAGACAGGACCACATGGCTTGTGGTTAAACATACACATTATATTATATCACATCTTGGACAAAATAGCAATAGCATTTTCTATATAACATAAAAAATTCATCATTTTTAGACAAAAATAAAAACGGCTGTTTACACATAAGCGTAACAGCCGTAGCAATGTCTGATAGGATCAGTTGTGGAAGAATGCGGTAGTACCCAGTATGATAGCCTTGCCTGCATTGCCCTGCATCTTGATGTCACCCTCAGCAATAGCAGTAGAGAGTGCCTTATTGCCGGAAAGTACCGACATGAATGTATCAGCATCAGCGTCCACTTCAATATCAGCGCCCTTGTAGTCAAAAGGCTCGACCTTTGCGATGCCGTTGGCGATCACTATATAAAGAACGCCTTCAACAGATCCGTAAAGTGTGATCTGAGTAGCTACACAAGCATCAACAGGAGCAGTAGCCTTGGCCACCTTCTGCCTGAATGCGTCGATTATGGTATCATATGTGAGAGCCTCCGACTGAGCGGGCTTCTTGGTTTTGGTAGTGTTCTTAGCCATTGTACCATCCTCCTGTAGGAATTGTTTTACTTTATATAGTATAACTTTTTTGTGCAGTTTTGTCAATAGACTGAGGTAAAATTCGTGAGAAATCACAGTCAAATCCGCACAATATGAATAAAATAAAGCAATTTTGACAATAAAAAAATGGCGTACACCTTAGTGTACGCCACTGCTGTTATTCCTTTACGCCGCCGGCAGTAACACCGCCAACTATGAACTTGGAAAGAAGCAGATATACTACGATAACAGGGAAGATAGAGAATGCTATCATAGCATATACCTGACCCATATCGAACTTCAGGAAGTCCGCATTTCTCAACTGAGCGATAAGGATAGGAAGTGTCTTCTTCTGCGACTCATGAAGTATGAGGGAAGGAGTGAAGTAGTTGTTCCAGCTTGAAACAAACGTGAATATAGCCTGAACAGCGATAGCAGGTATCATAAGAGGAAGTGCTATCTTGTTGAAGATACCGATCTCGTTCTCACCGTCTATTCGTGCAGCCTCTATGAGTGAGAGAGGAAGGTTTGCTGCCATATACTGCTTTAAATAGAAGAAAGTAATGGGAGCAGCGATAGACGGAACTATGAGAGGTATGAAATTATCCTCAAGCTTCATGCCCTTTACCAAGTTTACGAAACCAAGTGCGGATACCTGAGTGGGTATCATCATGATAGCAAGGATGAATGTGAAGATCGCCTTCTTGCCCTTATAGTTATACACCTGGATGGAGTATGCTGTCATGGTGGAGAAATAGGTGCTGAGCAATGCAGTAAGACCTGCGATCACTACGGAGTTTGCCATACCGGATACAATGGGGATGGTACCGTTATTGAATATGTTTTTCAGGTTTTCGCCAAGATGAGAAGAAGGCAGAAGTGTAAATCCCTGACCCAGTTCGTCATTGGAACGGGTAGCATTGATAAACAGCATATAGAACCAGAACAAGCAGAGGAATGAAATTATCACCAGCACTACATAGCAAACCGCTCTTCTTGCCTTCAAAGTTCCCGATGCACTCTTGAATTCGGTCTCAGAGGAACCTGTTTTGATATTAGCCATACTGCTTACCTCGTTTTCCTATTAAGTTCTTCTTCACCTGTGATCTTGAATACAACAAATGAAAGAATTGCGGTTATAATGAGCAGGAGAACAGAAAGAGCACCTGCCAGACCGTAGTTCTTGCTGTAAAGATGTTTATTCAGGTACATGATCAGAGTCATGGATGTACGCATGGGGTCGCCCTTACCGTTTGTGAGAATCTGGGGAACATCGAACATCTGAAGACCACCGATAAGTGATGTTACCATTACATATACGAGAATAGGGCGGAGCAGAGGAAGTGTGATCTTCCAGAATACCTGAGTGGGTGTAGCTCCGTCAACATCTGCTGCTTCAAAAATATCCACAGGGATACCGAGCATACCTGCCATAAGAAGGATAGTAGTATTACCGAACCACATCAGGCAGTTCATGAATGCTACGAGGCCTCTTGTAGCTCCAACAGATGTGAAGAAAGAAAAAGGCTGATCAATGAGGTGCATCTTGACGAGCAGACTGTTTACAGGTCCTGTGATGTCAAACATCGTAAAGAACAGCATCGCAAAAGCCGAAGCCATGATAAGGTTGGGCAGATAGATGACTGTCTTGAAGAAACGCTGGAACTTGAGTCTTAATGAAGGATTAGTAAACCACGATGAAAGAAGCAATGACAGTACGATCTGCGGGATAAAGCCCAGTATCCACATTATCATTGTGTTGCCGAAGTATTTTGTGAGGTCGCCTCCGGTCATCAATTCTTTAAAATTACCAAGTCCTACAAAGTTAGGTCCGACCTGTTTAAGACCCGCCATATAATTTTCAAAAAAGCTGTTATAAATGGTATTTACAAGCGGGATAAGCTGAAAAACGATAAATACTATCGTAAACGGGAGCAGAAAAATGTACCCCCATATATTTAATCTGTCAATTTTATTGGGTTTTCTCCTTGTTGTAAATTCAACATTCAGATCCTTATTCGGCATACTCTCCTCCACCTTGTATACAATGCACTAAATTCAGCACCATAAAAGGGCTGAATTTTACTTTCGATCAAAAGTGTTTAAAAAAAAGAGCCCATCCCATTAAAGAATGGGCTCTTTTTGATTTTAAACGCTCAGACCGATCATTTGCTCAAACGATCTGTTGACCAAGAGAATTATCAGTCAGTAGTGAGCTCAGGATACTTCTCAACGATAGCGCTGTTGAACTGAGCAAGAGCATCCTCATAAGAACCAGCACCGGAGAAGTAGTTCTTCATAGCTGCCTGGAATTCCTCGTTGCAGCCCTGATCGTAGATGGAAAGCTTGGACATATCTACCTTCTCAGCGCCCTCTGCGAGAACTGCATAGGGGTTCTGACCGCCGAGGAGAGCGATGTTGCCATCTTCGGAAGAAGCAAGGTCAGCAAGAACGGACTTGGAGTTTACGCAGTCGGAATCCTTTGTAGCGATGTCCTTGAGAACGTCCTTGTCAGTTGTCATGGCAAGGATGATATCCTTTACGAGAGAAGGATTATCGGTGCCGTTAGCTGCACAGATCCAAGTACCGCCCCAGAAGTGACCCTGAGGTCCAACTGTGAAGCCCCAACCGCCGTTAGCAGCGATAGAAGCATCGTCGTCGCTGTGCATACAGAAGTTGAAGAACCAAGCAGGCCCAAAGTAGCAGAATACATCCTTGGTACCCTGACCGCTGTAGAAGCCCTTAGCCCACTCATCGCCCCAGAGGTCTGCAGAAGCGGAAGTCTGACCGGCATCTACCTGAACCTTTGTAGCGTCAACCCAAGCCTTGATGTTAGGATCGATAACTACCTTGCCATCCTGTACCCAGGGAGCAGAAACATTGTTGGAATATACACGATAAGTATCTGCATAACCGGCAGTCATGTAGTAACCTGCATCAGCCATCTTAGCTGCGGTCTCGTTGTATGTATCCCAGTCAGCAACTGCAGCCTGTACATCAGCGGGATCATCAGAGCCTATAACAGCCTTAGCGATCTCTCTGTTGTAGATAAGGCCAGCAGAGCAAGCCTGCCAGGAAGCACCGCGGAGGTCACCGTTAGCGTCTGTTACAACGTCCTTGGTGTACTGATACTGATCGGAAAGATCTGCATCGGTGATACCGAGGTCGGAGAGCTTCATAGCAACGTTAACGTCAGCGTCAACATACTTGAGAGCGTAGTCAGCCTCTACGAGGAAGATATCTACCTTGCTGTCAGCAGCTGCATCAGCATTGCCGGGGAGCAGGGTGTCGAGGTTGTTCTGATAAGCGTTATCGGTAGAAGGAGTGATGGTCCAAACTACGTCTACATCGCCGATCTTACCGTGAGTAGCATCAACTTCCTCATATCCGGGATAGTGATCGGTAACACGGCTCTTGAACTCTTCATTCCATACCTGGATGTTAAGTACCTTGCCTTCGTCACTTGCAGTCTCAGCAGCAGCTTCAGTCTCAGCAGCAGCCTCGGTCTCAGCAGCAGCTTCGGTATCGGCAGCAGCCTCAGTATCAGCAGCAGCTTCGGTAGAAGCAGCCTCGGTAGCAGCAGCTTCAGTAGTTGCAGCAGTTGTTATTGAGCTTGAGCCTGTGTTTGAGCCGCAAGCTGCAAAAACAGAACCTGCCATTGCAACGGCAGCTACCATTGCAAGTGTCTTCTTCATACTCTTCATTTTACTTTTCCTCCTTAAAATATATATTCCCTTGTGGAATATACTAAGCAAAGCAATCTCACATTTCCGCCAACGGTCTTCCCTGCTGTCAGCCGGCAACAGTCCGCATATCGGGACGCATCCCTCAATGCTACAGATCACCCGCAGCAAAAGTTGACCCTCAGTTCCGGCACGGTGCCTGTGAGCCGTCTCATATCACGTGAACTGTCCTCCAGGATCCGGCAATACCGTTGCATAAGAGCCTGAACAGCGCTTATCGCACCGGCCTTGTCCACCTTCCGGACCTCTTCGTGACATTCAACATACTAAATATACTACTTTTGCACGTAAATGTCAATGCTTTTGAAAATGTTGTAAACTAAAATAGTCACAATCAACAGTTTTTAAGTTTATGATTTGTGCATCTTGTACAAGAATGTTTACCTTTTTAACCGCTTGAATTCCGTTGAAAAGGGCAGTGTAAATAGCTTGTAACCTTTTCTTCATCAAATTGCACAAAAAGAACGGTTAGGGATATTAACCCTCTATGATCTCGTAGTTATCCGACGCATTATCCTTGGTAGCATATTCATTGACCGATACCACCCTGACCTTCACGACCCTGGCTCCGAGCTCAATGCCGATAATATCTCCCACCTTCACATCATAGGATGCTCTGGCGACCTTATCATTTACCGTGATCCTGCCTGCGTCACAGGCTTCATTGGCGACCGTGCGCCTTTTGATGAGCCTTGTCACCTTCAGGTATTTATCAAGACGCATACTGACCTCCTTCGGATAACCGGCCTTTTAAACGGCTGTATCCATATCGGATACAGCCGGATAAAAGACTTACTTAGCGTCTACAGCGTCCTTGAGAGCCTTACCTGCCTTGAATGCAGGGGACTTTCTTGCAGCTATAGTGATGGGCTTATGAGTTCTGGGGTTAACGCCGTTCTTAGCAGCATGCTCTCTGACCTCAAATGTACCGAAACCAACGAGCTGTACCTTCTCACCCTTTGTAAGAGAATCGGTGATAGCCTCGATAGTAGCCTTGAGAGCCTCTTCGGACTGCTTCTTGGTAAGCTGGGTCTTCTCAGCTATTGCAGCTACGAGTTCCTGCTTTGTCATGTTAGATTACCTCCATATGTTGTTTTCGCTTTTTCCCAATAGGTATCAAGCGTATCTATGTCAAGGGATCTCATGTCGAGCCCTTCACAGCGTACCATGTCTTCAACGGCAGCAAACCTGCCGATGAACTTTTCCGTTGCCCGTGTCAGGAGTTCCTCCGCATTATAGCCCTTCAGCCTTACTGTGTTCACAGCCGCAAACAGCATATCTCCGAGCTCTTCCGCCTCATGTTCCTTATCGGCGCTCCTGACTTCGGCGATCTCGCTCTCAAGCGATGCAAGTGCATCCTCCGCTGACCTGAAATCAAGTCCTGCCCGTGCCGAACGCTTCCCCACCTTCTGCGCACGCATAAGTGCGGGAAAAGCCTTGCTCACTCCGTTGAGAGTATCCGTATAAGTTTCCTGCCCGTGATCTGCCTGTTTGATGTCGTTCCAGTTGGAGAGAGCTTCTCCCACAGTGTCAGCCTTCACATCGCCGAACACATGAGGATGACGCCCCACGAGCTTCTGACACAGATCGTTTACCGCATCCGCAAAGGTGAAATTCCCCTGTTCTTCTTCTATCGTACTGTGGAACACCACCTGAAGGAGCACGTCTCCCAGCTCCTCACGAAGATGCAGGCTGTCATCATTGTCTATCGCTTCACAGGCCTCATATGCTTCTTCTATCATGTCCATGCGGATGGACTTGTGCGTCTGCACCTTGTCCCAGGGACAGCCTTTTTCCGAACGGAGTATCTTCATGATGTACAGCAGATCGTCCATATCATATCTGTCTTTGAATTCAAAATCCACAAGTTCGGACTTCATACATCCCACTCCATTCAGCTTTTCAAACCTAAGCATATATATATTATACCATAAGCCGCAATAATTCAAGGCTTTTTTAATAATTTCCCAATAAATCAGCGTTTTAGACGTACTTAGCCCGAATTTCAGGGGCAAAATCCGTCAAATCGCCATAAAGGATATCTCTTCACACGGTCTGCTCGGGCTTGACAAGCCCATCCCACCGCTTCAGTCTTTGAAGTCCGTCCTCAAGGTAAGCAAGAGGACAAGCAATGTTCATCCGTACAAATCCTTTGCCGCCCTTGCCGTAGATGCTCCCCTCCGACAGAAAAAGGCCCGTCCTGCTGCGTATATCTTCGGCAGGCATACTAAGTCCCGCATACCTCAGATCTATCCACAGCAGATATGTGGAACGGCTCTTCACCGCCGTTGCACGGGGCATCTCACGTCCGATGAACTCCTCTGCGATGTCCCTGTTTCTCTGCAAATGCTCCCTCAGCTTATCCACCCATTCACCGCCCTCGGTAAACGCAGCTATGACCGCATCCACCGCAAAGGCATTAGGCTCTCCGCATTCATCCGTATTAAGGCCTCTCCATACCTTGTGCCGCAGCCTTTCGTCATATACCACCGCTGCGGATGTATGAAGCCCCGCAACATTGAAGGTCTTGCCGGGGGAAAGGCAGGTAACGCTTATCTCCCTGTTAAGGTCATTCACCGACGCAAACGGGACATATCCCACCCCCGGCGAGGTCAGGTCACAATGTATCTCATCGGATACCACCGTCACTCCGTACCTGTAGGCAAGCTCGCCTATCCTTGCAAGCGTATCCCTGTCCCAGATATTTCCCGTGGGATTATTCGGATCACAAAGGATCATGAGGGATGTCTGGGGATCGGAGAGCCCCCGCTCAAGCAGCTCAAAGTCTATGGAGTATTCACCGTCCGCATAGGAAAGCTCACACTCCCACGGCACCCTTCCGTTATTGAGTATGCTGTTGTAGAAAATATTGTAGCACGGCGTAAGTATGAGCACATTCTCCCCCGGTGTGGTCAGCTTTCTGACCACACTCGAAAGAGTTGCCACCACTCCGGTGGAATAGATCATATGCTCACGGGAGAATACCAGACCGTGTCTGTCCCGCCACCATGAGATATACGCCTCATAGAAGCTGTCAGGGAGCCCCGTATAGCCGTATATCCCGTGAGATGCACGTTTTTCGATGGCTTTCCTCACGCAGGGCGCAGTCTCAAGTTCCATGTCTGCCACCCACATGGGGAGTTCCCCGTCTCTAATATCCCATTTTTCAGCATATGTGCCGTGTCTGTCTGTTATCCTGTCAAAATCGACCGTCATCTGTATATTATCTCCGTGCGTGCTTCATCCGCATCATCCATGATAAGTTCGTCTATGCCGCCGCAGACTATCCTGCCGGATATTGGATTTTTCACGCTGTCTATCTTTCCCGTCACCTCTGCGTCAACGGTTGAATATTCAAATGCAAGGGTAGTGTTTATCAGCTTGCAGTTGACCAGCTTCAGCCCTTCGATATAGCAAAGCCCCTGAAGGCTCTCTATGGTGCAGTTGACAAAGGTCATGTCCCTTGAATTCCATCCCAGATACTCACCGCTGATGAAGCTGTTCTCGACCCGTACTCTCTCACAGTTCCAGAAAGCGTCCTTGCTCAGCAGCGTGGAATTCTTCACAACTATGTCAGAGCATCCGTCAAAGGGATAGTTCCCTGCCAGCCTGAGTCCGTCAGCCTCAAAGTCCGTGCAGTTCATCGCAAAGTAGTCGCCCTTTGCGGTAACATCCTTCAGCCGCACGTCCTCACAGTGCCACAGCGTTTCAGCCGCATTCACCATATCCGTATTCTCGATGCTCAGTCCCACACAGCGCCTGAAATTCTTGGGAGCCTCAATGAGAGTATCCTTGACGGAAATATTGTTCGTATACCATATGCCTGCTCTGCCCATGTCAAAGACAGTGCAGTTGTCCACAGTGATGTTTTCACAGTACCACAGAGGATACTTCCACTTGAACATACACCCGTAGAGGGCTATATCACGGCTTTCCTTAAGAGGTGATTCGCCGTCGTCAAATATGGTGTCCCGTATTTCAAGGCCTGACGACTTGAACAAGGCTCTCTCACCTGTCAGCCTCTGTCTTTCTATCTTTTCCATCATTCACCTTCTTGTCATAGTCACTGTCCGCAAATCACGGATGTCATCGCCTTATTCTAAAACACGAACCCATGCCGCAGCGGCATGAGCTCCTGTTTGCAGCGCGGGAACGCCTTTATTCATACTGTCTGCTTCCCAAGCCACGCATACGCCATATCAAGCGCACTGTACAGCGAAGGACGTTCACTCTGCTTTACGATGGCCTTGATGGGATCCAGTGAAGGATCTGTAGCCATCTTATAAAGCTTCACCTTTGAAGCGACCTCAAGATCGCCCATCTTCTCTTTATCCATTATCTGCATCATTACAACATAGTTGTCGTACATATTGCCATAGTAGATCTCATTACCCTTCCTGACAAGAGGATAACCCTTGTATGTAAAAAACTTCTTTTCGCTCATAAGATCTCTCCTTCCTGTATTTCACGTTACCAAGTTGTTATAATGTCCCTTCCTTCAAGCAGATTGTCAAGGTTTTCCGCAAGTCTGTCAACATAAACGGTGCGGCATCTGAAAGATGTCCTGCCGTTGAGCCTTACCACGGACATACGGTCGGTCGAGGGGATGAATTCCACCACATCCGTACCCATGTCGGAATTGACCGTGACTGTGAGCCGTGCAGGATCGGTACATTCCGTCAGATATATCTCTTCGGCGGGTGCCTTGAGGAAATACTGATAGAAGTTCTTGAACAGATCCGCATCAAGAGCGGTATTCTCCGACGCTCCCGTTTTCTCGCGGGTATAGCTGACAGCAAAGTCATCCTTGTCTCCGCTCAATGTGAAGCGAGTCGTATCATCATCGCCCACAGCCACATCAAGGGTATTTATCGCATATATGTATGTGCTGGTTATAAGGGGCATGGTGATGTCCGTAGGCATCACAGTCACCCAGGGCACAGTCTCCTTGTCAAAGAGGAAGATCATGTCGAACCCGTCCGCCATGCAGAAGTACCCGTCTTCTGCCTCGCTCCCCACAACAAAGTGAAGATTTCCGCCTACGATGTCAAAATCCACCGTGCAGATAGGATCGTCAAATCCCATCTTGGTCAGTGTCTCATCCGAGGGCGCAATGACCGCCACCTCTCTTGCCGTAAGCCCGAACACGTTGTTGAGCACATTGTATGCCTTGTCGGGATTAAGGTCAAGTCTCACAGGCTCAGTCATGATATGTGTCGAGGAGTTGCCGCTGATGATCTCATCGGAGTCCTGCCTTACATCATAGGTGAGCACGATATCATAGTCAATGTCGCTGCGCTTTATGGTGATGGAGTTTATCTTGCGGTAATCAGTGGTATCGCTCTCGCTCTCGGCGGTCTTTGCCGTATACACCGTCTTTGACAGGTAATAGAACTTATCCTTCAGGAAAGTATCCACCTCTGTGGACTTGACAGCGTATACCTTTCCGTCGCCCGTGGAAGCGTAGGTAAGTCCTCCCGAAGGAGCGTCCACACCGACAGACACGGTCTTTACCGTCCCGTCCCCGAATGTGACGGTCACATCGGCACGGGGAGCATCCAGACCGTACAGCGCCAGGTCGCTCTCATCCTCTGCCGCAGTCTTGGATGCCGTAAATGTGCAGGCCTGATCGAGCACGGATGAAATATTTGATGTATTATGCACAAGTCCCGCAAATTCCTCTACGAACCATGCATCATCCGCATATTTCTTTATCTTGTAGCTGCCCGACTCATTCCTTACAGCAATCTCTTCTATGTCGGTGCGAGCCTTCTCATACAGGAGCCGTGATTCGTTGACAGAGGCGGTAGTTTCGCTCACCTGTGCATCATCTTCGGTGTCCGCAGGCTTAAGGACGAGCAGGACAACAGTCACACCGATAAGTATCACCAGTGCCGCCGTAACGCCGATCAGCAGCTTCACATTCGACTTCATTTCGATCTCCTTCTTATGAATACGATCACGCCGATAATGATAACAGCAGCGGGTATCACGATCACATAAATGGTGCGGTACTTGTTGAACGTAGCATTATCAAGGTCGAATGTCTCGGATGTCAGATCCTTGGCAACGATGGATATGCCCGCATTCTTGCCCGTCATCGCATTGACGACGGAAATGAAGTAGTCGCCGTTGTTCACATATGTCGTCTCGGTGTATTCAGCCGCAAGAGTACCGCTCGAACCGATAACGAGCACATTGCTCAGTATGGAATTGTTATCCTTGTCAAACACATACTTGTTTGAGAGCACCCAGGTATTGTATGTGCTGTTGGGGATATCAGGCTCGTTTCCGTTAAGATATTCCTCCTGCATCTCGGGAGTGAACACGAATGCGGTATCAGCGGTAGTGAGCAGCGGCACGGTAGTGCGTGTATCCTTTGTATCGAACAGGAGCTCGATGGGTCTTGACTGATAATCTATTACGGGAAGGTTCGGCTGAGGAACATTTACAGAGTAGTCATTCTCCTTGATAGTGTCACGGATGATGTAATAGCTCTGAGCCGACACTCTGTTTGCGGCATCCTCATCACCGATGACGCCTTCGCCCACCTTTATGCCCCATTCCGCAAGGAACGCATCTATATTGGCAGTCTTCTTCTGGGAATTATCCGCAATGTAGATAAGGTTCTTGCCGAGGTTCCCTCCGTTGTCGAGGAACGCATACAGCTCATCAATGATCTGTTCATCATAGTCATTGAGGGGAGCGTTTATAACCACCATGTCCGTTTCTTCGGGTATCTTCTCGGAAAGAGGATCGATCTCCGTCACCTCATATCCGTTGGATATCAGAAGATCACGCACATTGTCGTAGGAATACGACTGGCTCTCCGAATTGAACAGCACCACCTTCATGGGATCGGGGTCAGTAACGTACATGATGGCCGAAGTAAGTTCCTGTTCAGCCTTCGAGGAAACAAGCTCCTGCTGGTATGTGGTGTAGTTCATCTCCACATTGTACAGATCTCTCACGGAGAGCACCTTCATGCGCTTGTCACTCTCCACCACTATATCATACTGGGAGATCTCACCCTTGTAGGTACTGCTGTATCTCTGTGCATAGGAGGGATCCTTCACGATATCCACGAATTTCAGATCCACCGTATCTCCGTAGATAGTGTACTTTTTCAGCACCTCATATGCCTGTTTGTAATACACATAGCTTGAAGTCTTGAACTCATTCTCCTCTGACATACAAACGATGTGAACAGGTTCTTTGACCGTCGCCAGATAATCCTTTGTCTCCTGGGATATCTCAAAAGTGCCGTCCTCTGTGAGATCGACAGACATCTCGACTCTGTCCGACGCAATGTTCAGAAGCACATTGACCAGTACCACTACGGCAATGACCACCACCGTGATAGCAGTAGCGACCGATCCGTACTTCATGCGGCGAAGAGCCATTTTTCTTTTCTTTGCCTTTTCGGGGTCTGTCTTCTTTTCATCCGAAGCCTTTTCGGTCTCCCCGCTGACAGCCTCATCCCCGTCTGCGTTATCTGCGGTGCCGGCAGCTTCGCTGTTTTCCTCGGAGGTCACTTCTGCGGCGGTGTCCTCAGTCTCGTTATCGGTATTTTTCATCTCATTGTTATCCATAGAAATCACCTCTTATCAGCTCCAGCGGCGTTTTTCGAGTATCCTTACCGTAAGGAAGTTGAAAATGAATATAACGCTCAGGAAGAACACCACACTCGTCACATTGAGTATACCCTGCGTAAACTCGGTGTATCTGTTATAAAAGCCTATGGCAGTCATAGCCTTTTTGACAGCATCTATGGACACACTGCTTGCGAGCATATCTATCATATACAGGAAAAGATTGACTATAAACGTCAGTATCGCAGCAACGATCTGAAATTCCGTGAGGCTCGATATGAACAGGCCTATCGAGATGAATGCTCCTCCGAGAAGGATAAGTCCCACAAAGTTGCAGATGATCGAGGGAACTGCTATCTTTCCCGCCAGTTTGTTGAGCGTGAACAGATAAGGTATATATACCAGCATCCCCGTCAGGAACACGCAGAATGCAGCAAAGAACTTGCCGAACACTATCCCTGACAGACTGACAGGCGCAGTGAGCAGCCCCTGCTCGGTCTTCAGCTTTTTCTCATCGGAAAACAGTCTCATGGTCAGAAGCGGAAGCATGATCATTATGATCGTGAACACTCCCGAAAATACATAGGACATATTTGACGTCTTCATCGCAAGATTGCTCATAAGGAAGAGAAAACCGCTGATGAAGAAGAATACCGTCAGATAGATATAAGCCATAGGTGAGTAGAAATATGCTTTCAGCTCCCTCTTGAATATAGCTGTCATTATTCCTCACTCCCCTCTTCTTCCGCAAGTTCAAAGGACTGTCCGGACCCGGACTTACTCATTGCCTCCGCAGCAGCGACTGCTCCGCCTATCTGCTGCATGAGCTGCCTCTGGAGCTGCTCATCCACGGGCTTCCTGCCCTTGAAATTCACATCCGATCCCATGGTGATCTTGAGGAATATATCCTCCAGAGTCATCTCATTGGACTTCAGACCCAGCATATACCAGTTCCTGTCGGCTATCCGCTTGAACAGGTCACGCCTTATATCCGTATCTTCATCCACATCAAGTTCAAAGTCAAAGGAGCCTTCCTCAGCAGAGCCCAGGGAAGAAACGTCCTTCACTCCCTTGATGCCCTTGAGCACCTCTATGACCTTTTTCTCATCATCCGCACCGGACACTCTCAGCGTATAGCGGAGTTCATCCTCCACCGACCTTGTGATGTTGTCCATCGTATCATCGGCAACTATCTCGCCCTGATTGATGATAACTATCCTGTCAGCCACAGCCTGTATCTCTGAAAGGATATGGGACGACAGGATGACCGTATGCTTCTTGCCCAGCTTCTTGATAAGGTTCCTTATATCGATGATCTGCTTGGGGTCAAGTCCTACCGTAGGCTCATCCAGTATCAGTATCGGCGGATTGCCAACAAGTGCCTGTGCCATGCCCACACGCTGCTTGTATCCCTTTGACAGGTTCTTTATCATGCGGTCATAAACATCCTTGATCCTGACCAGTCCGCAGACCTCTTCAAGGTGAGCTTCCTTGGGAAGACGGCACTTTTTCAGATCATAGACAAAGCCGAGGTATTCCTTGACCGTCATGTCAAGATACAGCGGAGGAAGTTCGGGAAGATAGCCGATGTTCTTCTTTGCGGCCACAGGATCATCAAGGATGTCCACCCCGTTGATGAGCACTTCTCCGTCCGATGAAGAGATATACCCCGTGAGTATATTCATCGTTGTGGACTTACCCGCACCGTTAGGCCCGAGAAATCCCAGTATCTCCCCTTCGCTGACAGTAAATGATATGTCATTTACCGCACGCTTACTTCCATAGTATTTGGTAAGATGCTTTACTTCTATCATTATGATTACTTCCTTCAAGTATGATCAAGTTATTGTACACCTTTCATGTGAAAAGTATGTGATATGATCATTAAAAGAATATGATAATAAAAACGTGAAGGGAAAGACTGTCAGCTCAGGTGCTCAATGCCCTTCTTTATGCGGGCGATAGTCTCATCCCTGCCCAGTATCGCAGCAAGTTCTATCCCTCCGCCGGGAGTCATAGCCTTGCCCGAAAGAGCCGTTCTCAGAGGCCAGAGCATATACCCGTTCTTGACCTCACGCCTTGCGATCTCATCAAATACAGCGGTATGTATATTCTCCGCATTCCAGTCGCTTACTCCTTCCAGCACGGGAAGAAGTATTTTCAGAGCCTCCAGGGATGTCTCGGGAGATGTCTTCATCTTCTTGTTGAAATAAAGATCATTGGAGTATTCGGGAAGTTCATCTATGAAGTCCACCTTCTCGGGGATATCCGTGAGGAGCTCCACTCTCGGCTGCAAAGCGCCGATAAGCACATCTATGTCAATATCTTCCCTCTTTGCGCCCTGTCTGATATAGGGAAGCGCCACTTCCCTGAACTTGTCAGCAGGGAGCCTTCTCAGATGCTCCGCATTGATAGCACGCATCTTCATCTCATCAAAGATGGCAGGCGACTTGGAAAGGCCCGATATATCAAATTCCTCCACCAGTTCATCAAGGCTGAATATCTCATTCTCTCCCTTGGGAGCCCAGCCCAGAAGTGCGATGTAGTTTATGATGGCAGGCACATAGAAGCCCTTCTCCACAAAATCGCCGAAATAAGCGTCACCATCACGCTTTGACAGCTTATGCTGTGCATCACGCATGATATGCTCAACATGGATGTATTCGGGCACATCCCAGCCGAATGCCTCATACAGCAGATTGTACTTGGGGGTACTTGACAGATACTCATTTCCTCTCACCACATGAGTGATGCCCATGAGGTGATCGTCTATAACATTTGCAAAGTTATATGTGGGCATACCGTCTGCCTTGATAAGTATCTGATCGTCAAGCAGTTCATTCTCCACGGTGATGTCCCCGTAAAGCACATCACGGAACGTGGTCGTGCCGCTTACGGGCATCTTCTGACGTATAACCCAGGGAGTCCCTGCATCGAGCAGACGCTTCACCTCATCAGCGGGAAGGTCACGGCAGTGTCTGTCATATGTCTGGAGCGACAGCTTAGCCTCCTTCTGAGCCTGATGGAGCGCATCTATGCGTTCCTTCGTGCAGAAGCAGTAGTATGCCTTGCCCTCATCCACAAGCTGCTTTGCGTATCTGATGTATATGTCCTTCCTCTCAGACTGTATGTAGGGGCCGTATTCTCCGCCCACATCAGGACCTTCATCCCAATTGAGCCCGCAGGTGCGCAGGGTGTCATAGATCTTCTCGACAGCGCCCTCCACATATCTCTCCTGATCCGTGTCCTCTATCCTGAGAATGAAGCTGCCGCCGTATTTTCTGGCGATAATATATGTATATATGGCAGTCCTGAGATTTCCTATATGCATAAATCCCGTAGGACTGGGTGCAAACCTTGTTCTCACATTTGAAGTGTTCACAATATCATCCTTTCAGGGTATCAAGATCTGCGGATATCTGCTTTTTCAGATCATCGATACCGTCAAATTTACGCTCTGCCCGTATCATACCGGTAAGCCTTACCTCAAGTGCTTTGCCGTAAAGATCGCCGCTTATCCCGGGTATATGAGTCTCACACAGGGGTGCCCTGCTGCCCACCGTGGGCTTCACCCCTATATTCGAGATGGACTCATATCTTTCCCCGTCCATGATAACATAGGAACGGTAGACCCCGAACTTAGGCATGATGTTATTCTCATCCATTGCGATATTTGCCGTAGGGAAGCCTATCTCGGTGCCGATGTGATTTCCGTGTATCACTTCGCCGCATATCATATACGGCTCACCGAGCAGGTCGTTTGCACGGTCTATCTGCCCCTCGGAAATAAGTCTGCGTATCCCCGTGGAGGATATCTTCTCACCGCCGTCAGTGACTTCATTCACAGCAATGAGCTTTACCCCGTGCGAGGAGCACAGTGCCCTGAGCTCGTCCACCCCGAATGCGGCACCTTTGCCGAAACGGAAGTCCCGTCCGCAGACCACGGTATGCGCCTTCAGGCGGTAGTAAAGTATCTCCGTGAAGAAAGTATCCCCCGAAAGCCCCCGTATCTGTCCGAAGTCCATGGAGTATACATCGTCCACACCCAATGAAGTCAGTATCCGTCTCTTTATCTCACTCCCGTATATGGGGCGGTAATCCGCCCCCTTGGAAGTGATGCTCCCTGTCTCAAATGTACAGGCAAGAGTCCTGCCCTGCTGTGCGGCAGCAGTTTCCACCACCCTGCGGTGTCCCTTGTGTACCCCGTCGAATACACCTATCGCAACAGCGTTTGTCTGTGTAATATCTATCATATCAGTTAGAATAGAATTTCTTCTTCGCCCGCAGCGCCTTTAGCCCGCTGCCGCAGTCAACTGTATATCCGACAGCGAGAAGTTCGCCGTCGCAGCCGCAGACCCTCAGATATTTATCGTCTCTGAACTCATCCGCAGTTATCCCGTTCTGCCCCATAGTCAGATGCACACCGTTCTTGAACAGCCTGGTACACCTTTCGTCAAGATGCACGCAGGGATAGTCGAAAGCCTGCCCGATGGTAAGAAACATATCTCCTGCCGTGCCCTCATCGCAGGCAGTCTGCACCTGTTCGAGCGTATAGCAGTCATCCAGGGAAAAGGCAGACGAACAGGTGCGTCTCAGCGCCGTCATTATGCCGCCGCATCCGAGTTTTGATCCTATGTCGTCGATAAGAGTGCGTATATAGGTGCCGCCCGAACAGGTCACATCCATCACGCCCTCCCCCGATGAAGCATCATAGGATACTATATCCAGCGAGAATATATGCACCGTGCGGGCAGGCCTGTCAACAGATATGCCCTTTCGTGCAAGGTCATACAGCCTCTTGCCTCCCACAGACACCGCTGAATACATGGGCGGTATCTGACTTATCTCACCGACAAATCCCTCCGCCGCACCGGAAAGCGCCCGGGCATCGGGGAGCGGTCTCCCCGTCGCCTCCGTCTTTCCTGTAATATCAAGGGTATCCGATGTATAGCCCAGCCTGAAGCCTGCACGATATGCCTTTGTGTTGTTCCTGTCCACGATGAGGTCAATGGCTCTCGTGGCATTTCCGGCAAAAACAGGAAGCACTCCGGTAGCCAAAGGATCGAGCGTACCGGAATGTCCCAGCTTCTTCATATGAAGCATCCCTCTCAGCTTGGCAATCACATCAAATGATGTAAAGCCGCTCGGCTTGTCGATACATATTATGCCGTTGTAGGGATGGATCAGGCCAGCCATAGATCTATCCCCATTTCGGCAGCCACTGCGGAGAGTATCTTCATCCGCACCTGATCGATGTCGCCGTCCATCATACATCCGGCAGCACGGATATGTCCGCCACCGTCAAACTTTTTGCAGATCTCAGCCACATCTATCGTCTCGGCACTTCTCATGGAGATCTTGTACTGGTTTTCCTTCTTCTCCTTTATGGTCACGCCGACCTCAACGCCCTTGATCTGCATGGGGATATTAGCCACGCCCTCAACGTCCTCGTTCGATGCGGAGAAAGCATCCAGATCATCCAGGCTTATATAGATGATAGCGCACTTCCCGTCGAGGTAGGTCTGCATACTGTTTATGATCTTAGTTTCGAGCCTGAGTCTCTCTTCGCTCTTGATGTCGAAGAGTATGCGGCCGATCCGACCCGTGGGGACATGGAAATCCCTTATGATCTCAGCGGCGATCTCATGGCATCGGGGAGTGGTGCAGTCAAACTTGAACGACCCCGTATCCGTAGCCATTCCCGTATATATGCAGGTGGCTGTCAGTTCATCTATCTCTATCTCCCCCGCCTTGAATATGTCATAGACTATCTCGCAGGCAGAGGACGCATGAGGATCGATGGCAAGCCTTTTGGCAAAGCCCGTGTTCGTGGCATGGTGATCTATCGCCAGTTCCACATAATCGGCAAATGCCGACAGCTTCTTCCCCAGGAGCTTGGTATCCGCAATATCCGTGGATATTATGGTATCGGGGGAAAACTTGTCCGCCGTATAATTATCCGTGATATATGCGTACTTGGACGGTATGTCGTCCGAACACATGACATTCGCACGCTTGCCCATCTTCCGAAGGGCAAAGCACAGCGCATATCCGCTCCCGACAGCATCGCCGTCGGGGTTCTGATGGATAAGGATGTGGAAGTTATCATGGTTTTTGAGATAAGCAGCCGCCTTTTTGTAGTCTATATTCTCACTCATCCGCTGCCACCTCTTTGCCGACCGCCTCATCTATCATCCTGGATATGGCGGCCGAATGTTCTATGGAGTCATCGGCAATGAAAACAAATTCGGGAGCCTTCTTCATGTGCAGCTTGTTAGCCGTCTCGCGCCTTATCACAGACATGGCGCTCTTGAGCCCCTCGACTGCCTTTGCGGTGTATTCACCGCCCTTTATATGTGAAACATATACCTTGCAGTGGGAGTTATCCCCGGACAGGTCTACCCTTACTACGGAAACAAGTCCGTCCGATACTCTCGGATCCTTGATCCTTTCCTGTATCAGCAGGGAAATCTCTCTCTTTATATCCTCTGCAAGCCTTGCATTCTTAAATCCCGGCATTTTTATTCCCCTTCGTATGTCGGTTTAGTCGGGACGATACTCCTCGATCATATATGCCTCGAAGATATCGCCTTCCTTGATATCGTTGAACTTTTCAAGCGTGATACCGCACTCGTAGCCCTCATTGACTTCCTTCACGTCATCCTTGAAGCGCTTGAGTGAAGACATCTTATCCTCGGCTATAACTATGCCGTCACGGACTACTCTGATCTGGCAGTTTCTGGACACCTTGCCGTTGAGGATATAGGAACCTGCAACAAGTCCCACGCTGGAGATCTTGTACACCTGTCTTACCTCTATGCGGCCCCACTGTACCTCACGGAACTTGGGTGCGAGCATACCCTTCATGGCAGTGCCTATCTCTTCGATAGCATCGTAGATTATGCGGTAAAGCCTGATATCCACGCCGTCTCTCTCCGCATTCTCCTGTGCCACAGGATCGGGACGCACGTTAAATCCTACGATGATCGCATTGGATGCGCTCGCAAGCATTACGTCGCCCTCGGACACGGCACCTACCGCACCGTGGATGACTCTTATGCGCACCTCATCATTGGAGAGCTTTTCGAGGGACTGCTTCACAGCCTCGACAGAGCCCTGAACGTCAGCCTTGACGATGATGGGAAGCTCCTTGATCTCGCCCTGTTCGATCTGGCTGAACAGATTGTCAAGAGTTACCTTCTGGTACTGCTTGAACTGCTCCTGCTTAGCCTCATGCTTACGCTGCTCCACAAGCTCCCTTGCAAGGCGCTCGTCTTCAACCGCATTGAACGTATCACCTGCGGAAGGCACCTCAGCAAGACCCGTGATCTCAACAGGATAGGAAGGACCTGCCGCCGTAACGACTTCGCCCTTGTCATTCGTCATCACTCTGACACGGCCGACAGCAGTACCTGCGATGAGGATGTCGCCCGTATGGAGAGTACCGTTCTGCACGAGAAGTGTGGCGATAGGACCTCTTCCCTTGTCAAGTCTTGCCTCTATGACAGTACCCTTTGCAAGACGGTCGGGATTTGCGTGGAGCTGTGCTATCTCAGCCACGAGCAGTACATTCTCAAGAAGGTCGTCTATGCCGTCGCCTGTCTTTGCGGAAACAGGAACGCATATCACATCGCCGCCCCACTCCTCGCATACAAGGCCGTATTCGGTGAGCTGCTGCTTTACATGATCGGGATTAGCCTCGGGCTTGTCCATCTTGTTTATGGCAACGATAATGGAAACTCCCGCAGCCTTCGCATGGTTTATCGCCTCAACGGTCTGGGGCATGATGCCGTCGTCCGCAGCTACCACAAGTATGGCGATATCCGTTACCTGCGCACCTCTTGCACGCATGGAAGTGAATGCCTCATGTCCGGGAGTATCGAGGAAAGTGATGTCCTTTCCACGGCAGTTGACACGGTACGCACCGATATGCTGAGTGATGCCGCCCGCCTCGGAAGCCGTCACATGGGCATTTCTGATCTTGTCGAGAAGTGAAGTCTTACCGTGATCGACGTGACCCATAACAACAACGACAGGCGCACGCTCAACGCCCTCGCCCTCATCTTCGCTGTCATCTATAAGGCGTTCCTCGATGGTGACTATGACTTCCTTCTCCACCTTTGCTCCGAGTTCCTCGGCAACAAGCGATGCGGTATCAAAGTCGATGACCTGATTGATGGTACACATCTCTCCGAGACCCATGAGCTTCTTGATGACCTCGGTAGCCGTCACTTTCAGGCGTGAAGCCAGTTCGCTCACGACGATCTCATCGGGGATAAGCACCTTCAGCTGCTGCTTTCTCGCACGTTCAAGCTCAAGTCTGCGCAGCTTCTCAGCCTCCGTCTCACGCTTGCTCGAATACTGCTGATTCTTGCGCTGCTGCGACTTCTGGTTTATCTTCTGCTTCTTTCCGGAGAAGTTATCCTTATGCTTGCCCTGACCGTTCCTCTGATCCGCCATGTTGTCATAGCGCTCGTTGTACTTGTCCACATCAACGTAGCTGCCTCTTGTGTCAACAGTGCGTATCTTCTGCTCGACCTTGGCGCCCTCGGCAGAGAAAGTACCCTCTATCTTGGTCTTGTTGGAAGACTTCTCCTCACGGCGTTCTTCCTTTTTCTTCTTGTCGGTCTTCTCGGTATTCTTCTTCTTCTCGTCGGACTTCTTCATCTGCTCATTGAACTTGTCCACAGCAGAACGGCTGTCCTTCTTCTCGCCCTTGTCAGCCTTGGAGTTCTTGTTCTCCTCAGCCTTCTGAGCAGGCTTTTCGGTCTTCTCCGGCTTCTCGGGCTTTTCTGCCTTTTCTTCCTTGGGCTGAGCCTTCGTCTCCTTTTCGGGCTTTTCAGCCTTTGCCTTGGCTTCGGGCTTCTCTGCGGCAGGCTTTTCAGCCGCAGGCTCTGCCTTCTTCTCCACGGCGGGAGCAGCCTTGGGCTCTGCCTTTTCCTCCTTGGGCTTCTCGGCCTTATCAGCCTTATCGGTCTTCTTGACCTTCTTCTCCTCCTTGGGCTGCGCCTTCGGCTTGTCAGCCCTCGATGCGAAATAATCATCGAAGGAAGAAACGGAATTTTTCTGTGTCAGCGTTTCAAGGAGGACGTTCAGCTCATCCTCGGTTATGCTCTGGGAAGGCTTCTTAGTCTCACCTGTCTGCTGCTGTATAGCGTCGATCAGATCCTGAGCAGGAGTGTCAAGCTCCTTGGAAAGATCTGATATCTTAAACTTAGTCACTGTCTTTGTACTCATAGGCTTTATACCCCCATATCACTGTCAACGATCGGCGAAGTTAACCTGTCTGCGATCGCCCCGGCAAAGCCGTCATCACAAACTGCGATAACAGCGCATTTCTTGCCCAGATAAAAATCAAATTCCGCCATTCCGGCATCGGTGCGCATCACAGGCACCTCCGCCCTATCAGCAAAGAACCTGATCTCCTTTTCCGTCTTTACTGATGCGTCCTCAGAAAGCAAGACAAGCTTAGCCTTGCCTTCGGCTATGCTATCCTTTGTGCTGTCAAACCCAAAGGCGAGCCGCCCCGCTCGTCTGCAAACGGTAAGCGATCCGAATAATCTTTCATTCGACTTCTTTTTCAAGCTCCGCCTCCATCGCCTCGTATACGTCAAGGTCTATCCTGCATTTGAAGCTGCGTTCGAGCCTTCCCGCCTTCCGTGCCTTTCTCAGGCACTCGGGGTCACGGCAGATATATGCGCCCCTGCCGTTCTTCTTCCCTGTCAGATCCACGGATATCTCCCCTTCGGGAGACTTCACCACCCTGACAAGTTCTTTCTTGGGCTTTTCACTGTTGCAGCCCACGCAGGTCCTCATCGGTATATTCTTCATATCATTATCCTCAAAGAGGTTTAATATCTATCTTAAATCCTGTAAGCTTAGCCGCCAGCTTTGCATTCTGTCCCCTGTTGCCTATGGCAAGGGAGAGCTGATTTGCAGGCACATATGCGGTACATTCCTTTTCGTTCTCCTCGCTCAGCTCGACTCTCTCGACATCGGCGGGAGCAAGGGACTTGGAGATATATGCAGTAGGATCGTCACTGTAAAGGATAAGGTCTATCTTCTCCCCGTTTATCTCCTTCATCACGTTCTCTATACGGGAACGCCTGGGGCCTATGCAGGCACCTATGCAGTCAACGTCGGGATTTAAGGATCTGACTGCGACCTTCGCCCTTGAACCGGGCTCACGGGCGATGCCCATGATCTCGACAGTGCCGTCAGCTATCTCGGGCACTTCCCTCTCCAGGAGCCTGCGAAGAAATCCGTTGTAGGTACGGGAGATCTTGACGGTCGGCTTGCGCTCGAGGTTGCGCAGTTCCACAATGTATACGTTTATGACATCCCCTGCCTCAAGTGTCTCTCCGGGGATCTGGTCATTCTTCGAGAGGAAGAGTTCATGTGAGCCGACCTTGACCATAGCATTGCCCGAACCGGGTTCTACTCTGACAACGGTGCCGGAGGAGATATTCTCCACCTTGCCCTCGTATTCGGCAATGAGCTTCTCCTTCTCATATTCCTTGATGTCATGCCTTACGGACTGCTTCGCATAGGTAGCCGCAACTCTCGCAAAGAGGTCGGGCTTTATGGGCCAGTGTACCACATCTCCCTCAAGGCATCCCGGGAAGAGCGTCCTCGCCTCATCTATGTTGACCTCATTGAAATATGTAGGCTCATCCGCCACGACAGTCCTGAGAAGAGCAACTTCCAGCTTCTCCTTTTCGGGATCGATGATGACGGAGAAGTCCTCCTCATCACAGTCGGGATATTCCTTTGTAGCCGCCTTGTGTATCGCCTGAGCGATCTTATCCGCAAGATCCTTGACGGACATATTCTGCTCTTCTGCCAGTTCCCTGAGTACAGCGAAAATGTCTTCACGCTGCTCTGTCTTCTTACCGCGTTTCATTTTTTCTGATCGACTCCCTTTTCGTCATGATATTGTTCATTAAGATCTTGCTCTGTGCAGGCCTGACCGTGAGGCTCGCATCATGTGACTATTCTTCATCATCCGTGTCTTCGTCATCATACAGGCGTATGAATGCCGTTTCGGATGTATCTATCGTGACAATGCCCTGTTCCGTCTCCGCCGTGAGCACGCCGTCCTCGTATCCTCGGATAATGGCGATGAACTCCTTAACACCGTCATGTTCCCTTATGTAGCGGACACGCACGGGACAGTCCATGAACTGCTCGAAATGTTCCTGCCTGCGAAGTTCTCTCCCAAGTCCGGGGGAACCCACTTCCAGGATATACTGTTCTTCAATGGGATCAGCCTCATCAAGCGCCTTCGACAGGGGTCTTGTCATATTCTCGCAGTCATCCATGTCTACCGCTCTGTCCTCACGCTCGATGAGCACACGAAGGTATCTGAGCGCACCTTCCTTCTCAAAGGTAATGTCCCATATGGTAAGCCCCAGTCCGTCTGCGATGGGTCTTGCCAGATCATATACGATGCGGACGGTGTTACCGCCCTTTTTAGCCTTTGGCAAACCGATACCTCCAATCAAACGACAAAGACCGGATCACTCCGGTCTTTGCTCATCCCTTTCTTTTTCTCTGTACATTATACCACTTTTCATCTTCAAAGTCAAGCGGAAATGAAACCTTGGCAGCAAAATTGTATATTTGTACAAGTCTGACTATCTTTGCCCCTCAGATTTGTGCAACTTTTATCATTCCAATTGTCTTTCATGAACCACATTATCAGGGCGTCTGATACCCAGCGATTCGAGATAGGTGAGTGTCTCCGTGCAGTACTCACTGATCTGTATCCCATCGCTCCATAAACTGGTCACCAGACGGTAGGTTTTCACATTTTCATTCAGATACTGCTCGTCTGTCATATTCATTATGTCATTCTCATAATGCTTCACCAGCTTGTCCGCAAAATCACGGGGAAGAGAATCTATACTTGCTTTATAGACACCTTCGGGATCGCCGTTGTTGTATGTCTCATAGTGTACCCATTTTTCCACCAGATAACAACTCTGTCCCGATCCCTTCTGTGCATTGCGCCGCATATCCTTCAGGAATTCCTTTGCCCTTGTAACGTTTGCCATCCTCATATCGGGCTTGGCATCAAGGACAGCGAGTCTGCTGTAAAGCCGTTCGGTCATGCGGTATTCACGAAGTATCCAGTTGCCGCTCTTCATCTTGTAGAGTATCCTGAAGTTATGCACCTCTCCGTGGTCGGTATCTCTCCCGTAGATATAATTCCTGTCTGCCATTTCACGGTGAAGCTCGGTGAGAAGCTCTATATCATCCCTGTCCTTTATGCAGGTGATATTGCTGAGGGGTTCGCTGTAGAACATCCCTCCGAAGCCGCATTCGTCATAGCCTCCCTTGCCTGTATAGCTGATATATGCACAGCTGACCGAATTAGCCGAAGGCACACGGCTTGCTGCGCCGAATGATTCGGTGGCGTGTATGACAAAGATCATCACAAAGCAGCTTACCGATGTGATAAGATATCTGCCAACACTTTTGCCGAAGTTCTTGAATCCCCTGTTCTTTATCACGGAAGTCACAAAATAGAACAGAGCCGTCACAATGATTGCAGGAACGAAAAGATCGTCATCCATCATAAGGAACAGGAATATGAGCGTAACGAGGGAAAGCGTCATGATGACATGATAGAACAACTCAAACACGATGGGTTTGCCCGTATCCTCAGCCTTGCGCCTTCTGTACGCAAGGAATGCGATCAGACCGAAGATGAGCGCCACAGCGACAGTAATTACTATCCAGAGCCCGAGCCCGATAAAAGCCGGCTCATCTTCCAGTAACGGGACCGTATATATCAGTGCACCGAGCGGCGATGTGAAGGGCAGGACGAACTGAAGATAATGATCCCATACAAGTCCTCTGACCTCCGATGTCAGAGCGCCCGTGATGACTGCGGCAGCCCCGGGTATGAGGCAGTTGAGGAGAAGAGTGTAGACTATCGTCTCGAGCAGAGAGCCGCAGCAGCTCATGACCAGCACGGTCAGCATATAATACAGCAGCATCATCACATACACTACGAGCATCGCCCTTGCCAGATAAGGAGCCACTTCAACGAATATGTGTATCGTCTCTGTCCAGCCTTCCCTGTATATCACCCTGCCGTCGCAGGTGATATGCCCAAGAAGGACGATGGCCCAGGAAACCAGCATTGAAAGGGTAAACGGCGCCATATAGTGGCAGAGCCCTGCAAGCAGGTCGGACACAAATCTCTGGGGAGCGCTCATGGGAAGGGAGAGCCTTGTATCCACCTCCGTCCTTTTGAACAGGTAGGGCATGGAGTTGATGGCGCAGAACATACCGCTGAGGAGTGCTACTATAGTCGATATCGCACCGATAAACGCATATGCTTCCACCTCATCGTAGTCCATCCCGAGCCAGCATCTGACCATAGCGATGCACAGCACCATAGGCACGCCCGCCATATGCAGCACCGTCAGCACTATCAGTGACTTCTTCTGTTTCAAAAGCTCCATCTTTCCGTTATGGAGCATCTCACGGCTGAAAAATCCGTTCTTTACCGCTGTATCGCTCATGCCCTCACCCCCTTATCCTGTACACCCGCAGTACTTTTAAGCCCCGACGAATCATATCCGAGCCCCTCCATCTCATAGATGAAGATCTCCTCAAGCGTCATGGGTATCACATCAAGAAATGCCGTCGGCTTGTCAGCAAACATATCCCTTATCTCATCCTCTGTACCCTTTACTATAAAGTAGTGGACAGAACCGTTCCTGTCATGATGCAGCAGACGCTCGCTGTCGAAGCTTTCCAACGAGATCTCTTCGGTGAATGCCGCCTGCACCTTATGCACATTGCCCTTGACAGAGTCCAGATCTCTCGCAAATACTATCTTCCCCTGATGTATCAGCGCAACGCTGTCGCAGACCTCATTTATCTCGTTGAGATTATGGGAAGAGATCACGGTGGTAAGCTTCCTGTCCATCATCGCATCCACCAGCATACGTCTGACTATGATGCGCATAGTGGGGTCAAGCCCGTCGAATGCCTCATCCAGCAGCAGATAATCCGTACCCGCAGCCAGTCCCGTGATGACCACCGCCTGACGCTTCATTCCCTTTGAGAAGGTGTCCAGCTTCTTGTCAAGAGGCAGAGCCACCGTCTTCGCCAGCCCGTCGAACACCTCATCGGAAAACTTCGGGTAAAACCCCTTGTAATAGTCTTTGAGTCCCTTCAGCGTGAACTGTCCGAACTGCACCGTCTCATCATTGATGAAGAACACCCTTTGCTTTACCTCTGGATTGTCAAAGACAGACACACCGTCTATCAGCACATCCCCCTGATCCGGCTCATACACGCCGCAGAGAAGTCTGAGGATGGTGGACTTGCCTGCGCCGTTCGAGCCGAGAAGCCCGTATGCCGTCCCCTCTCCGATGGTGAGATCCACCCCGTTCAGGGCAGCCATATCACCGAACATTTTCCATGTTCCCTTTAGCTCAATCATTATTCTACCCCCATATCATCGATTATCCCCACAAGATCGCCGCGGCTGAGACCTTTGTCCCGTGCTGTTCCCACAGCACTGCGGAATTCCTCTGCCGCATTGATCTTTATAATGCTCAGATCATCCGCAAGGAACGTCCCTCTTCCTGGCACAGAATAGATCAGTCCGTCCTTTTCAAGCATGAGATATGCCTTGGATACAGTATTGGGATTGACTCCCAGCTCCTTGGCAAGTTCTCTCACCGACGGGATCCTGTCTCCTGCGGAAAGTATCCCCCGTCCTGCCAGCCCCGATATCTTTGTGTAGAGCTGTTCATATATGGGGACTCTGCTTTGAAGATCAATACCGAACATAGCTTGTCCTCCTTGTCATAACTGTACTACAACTGATAGTACAATTATAACACATAATACAGAAAAGTCAAGTGGTCATATCCAAGAAATATGCACAAATTTCACAGTAGTTTTTGTGTATTTTTATCAAATGTGCGCTTGCAAAAAGATCTTTATAATGTTATAATGATTTAGCAGAACAAATGAGATAAGGAAGGTATAATATGGATCGAATAGGTTTTTTCCGTGACCTTGCCGTTATAATAGTATCGGCTAAACTGTTCGGACTTCTCGCACAGAAGCTCAAAGCGCCGCAGGTAGTGGGCGAGATCATAGCAGGTCTTATCGTGGGGCCTTGTCTGCTGAATATCGTGGGTCAGTCGGATTATCTGTCGCTCATTGCGGAGATAGGCGTGGTGATGCTGATGTTCTCCGCAGGCCTTGAGACAAATATGAAGGATCTGCTGAAGACAGGGCCAAAGGCGCTGCTGACCGCCACCGTCGGCGTATTCGTCCCGCTCATAGGCGGCACTGTGCTGTATCTGCTCTTCTACGGATTTGACGGGTTCGGCACGGATAAGTTTTTCAGGGCGCTTTTCATCGGAACGATCATGACCGCCACTTCCGTGGGGATAACGGTGCAGACCCTGAAGGAACTGGGGCATCTCAAAGGCGAGATAGGCACACTTATAATGTCCTCCGCCATAATAGATGACATCATCGGAATCGTGGTGCTCACCTTTGTCATAGGGCTCCGTTCTCCCGGTACATCTCCCCTGAGGGTAGTGGGACGAGTGACGCTTTTCATTATAATGAGCATCTGCATCGGATTTATCGCATATTATATCTTCAAATGGATAGACAAGCGTCATCCCCATCAGAGACGTGTCCCCATACTCGGACTTGCACTGTGTATGTTCCTTGCCTTTGCCGCCGAGGAATTCTTCGGCATAGCCGACATCACAGGCGCATATGTGGCAGGCCTTATCCTCTGCTCCCTCCAGGATTCGGACTACATCGCACGCAAGGTGGATATAAACTCCTACATGATATTCGGCCCTGTATTCTTCGCATCCATCGGACTTAAAACAGAGTTCTCGGGATTTGACAGGGAGCTTGTCCTCTTCTCCGTGGGCTTCGTACTGGTGGCACTCCTCACAAAGGTCATCGGCTGCGGACTTACCGCAAGGCTTCTGGGCGAGAATGCCCGTGACAGCCTCAAAGTGGGCGTGGGCATGATGACGAGAGGCGAGGTTGCGCTCATCGTCGCACAGAAGGGCTTATCCGTAGGGATGCTCGACTCCAAATACTTCGCCTGTGTCATCACCCTTATCATAGTATCCAGCATATCCGTGCCGATAATCCTCAAGCAGCTGTACAAACATGAGACACCTGCCGCATAAGCAGGAACAAGAATACGAACAAAGCCATAGTGTTTGTGACCAAAAATCGGAAACACTATGGTTTTTCTATTGACAACCATAAGAAGCTGTGGTATAATGTAAGCCGTGCGTATCGGAGCTTATCCGTGCAGAGGATATTGTTCGATTTATGCCGTATAAAAACTTCTGAGGAGTACATCAATGAACTTTGCATATGTTGTTGTGTTGTTTTTCGGACTGATAGGACTGTGGGCGCTTCTTTACGATGTCCCCGGATTTCTGCTGTATCACAGGGAGGTACAGGCAAGGGCAAAGAACGGTAAAAGATACATCTCAGCCAATGCAAAGACGAGGACGGAAAACAGGTCAAGAGGTCAGTACGGCAAGCCCGACGGTGATGTTCGGGTCAAATCGGCGACCTTTACATATGAGGAAAACGGAAAAGCCGTCATAGCGACAGCAGTCAATCTTCTGGGTGATGACAATCTTTATCTGGAAAACGGCAGGATCTACACGATAAAGGTATCCCCCTTCGATCCCCATAAGTGTTATTTCCCTGCCGGACAGCTCTATCAGGGATGCAGCATCCCTGCAAAGGTATTCATTTTCGTAAAAAGGGCGATACCGAAGTTCACAGGCATCCTGTTTGTCGCCATCGCATGGTTTGCCTACACCAATTTCATCATCGATTAGCCTTGCAGCCTCTTCCGACAGTTAAGGCGCATCACAGGTCAGTATAAAGGAGAAAGAGACATGGGATTTTTTGACAGTTTATTCAACAGTGCAAAGGAGATCATCGACGGCTCAAGGCAGGCTGTCGAAAACATACAGTGCGATATGGAACAGGACAGCAGCGAAAGATACGATCATCCGTCAGAGCCGCTCCCTGCCGCTGAAGTGCATACCGTATCACACGGGAAGGATGTCGTCTTTATGCTCTCGGGCGATTTTACCGAGCATGGAGGATATACAAGTTCAGCCGTCTCATTCAAGTATGACCCGGAACACCTCAGCGTACTGGAGTGGGATGACGAGAACGAGATGACCGTTTCCCTGCTCGAAGGCACGGGAGATTTCGATGAGATCACCGAGTGCATCGAAGAATATCTTTCAGGCGGGACACCCGACACGGAAGTATTTGAAGCTTTCAGCGGCAGTCAGTATATGTTCAGAGCCAAGCTCGAAGCATCGGATTATATAATGTACTTCTACGTTCTGAGAAGCGATACGTCCGATGCGTATGACTGCGATGTCCTGTTATTGTTCTATCCCTCCGAAGTCCGCAGCACCGCTCTGGAGAAAAAGCTGACGGCTTGTTTTGATGAAGCAGCAAGGACACTGACAGTTTCCTGACAGTTCATGCGGGCTGACGCCCCGAACAGAGTTATATGTCCCTGAGCGTATCCTCACGCTCAGGGACATATCTATGGTCATCCGAACATAAGCCGATGCTTTGCCGCATAAAACAAGGGAAAAATTTAAATTTCCTCTTGACAAATATATTTTAATGTGTTATAATAACTGCAACACGATAGAGGCGCAGTAAAGATGAGTAGCTTACGTTCAGGTGTCCCGCCGTTTATGCGTAGGTGAAAGGCGATACTGCCGAAGGTCAGGACAGACGGGTAAATGTCCTTTCCTGAGTGTACGGTCAACAGCCCTACGCTTGTCACCCTTTCGGGTGGAGTGCTATCTGTATCGGCTCATTTGCCGAGATAGTATTGCCTTTATCGATCGGATCATTTGATTCGGTCTTTTTTCGTATCCGCAGAGATCAGCCGTATGAGACGGCTGCCTGCGTACATCATCAGGTTTTACAGGAGGTCATGTGTCATGAATTTCAATGTAGGGATAATCGGTGCTACGGGTATGGTGGGACAGCGTTTTGCGCTGCTCCTGGAAAATCATCCCTGGTTCAATGTGAAGGTACTTGCCGCTTCACCCAGGAGCGCAGGCAAGACATACCGTGAGGCTGTGGGCAGCCGCTGGGCATTCAGGGATCAGCCCATGCCCGAAAAGTTTGCGGATATGGTCATCATGGACGCAACTGCCGATATCGAAAAGATCGCATCACAGGTGGACTTCGTCTTCTGTGCGGTGGATATGAAGAAGGATGAGATCAAGGCTCTTGAGGAAGCATACGCAAAGGCAGAGTGCCCCGTAGTTTCCAACAATTCCGCAAACCGCTTCACACCTGACGTTCCCATGGTGGTACCCGAGATAAATCCCGAACATATCGAGATCATTGCGGCTCAGCGAAAGCGTCTGGGCACAAAGAGAGGCTTTATCGCAGTCAAGTCCAACTGCTCGCTCCAGAGCTATGTTCCCGCACTCAATCCTCTCATGAAGGACTTCGGCGTTGACAAGGCTATGGTATGCACATATCAGGCTATCTCCGGTGCCGGCAAGACATTTGAGACTATGCCCCAGATCATCGACAACGTTATCCCCTACATCGGCGGAGAAGAAGAGAAATCCGAGCAGGAGCCTCTGAAGATATGGGGACATATCGAGGGCGACCGCATCGTGAGCGCCATCACTCCCCATATTTCCGCCCAGTGCCTGAGAGTGCCTGTTTCAGACGGACATACTGCCGCTATATTCGTAAAGTTCGACAGGAAGCCCACTAAGGAGCAGATACTTGAGGCATGGAAGAATTTCTCGGGCGTTCCCCAGCAGCTCGGCCTTCCCTCCGCTCCCAAGCAGTTCCTCCACTATTTTGAGGAGAACGACCGTCCCCAGGCAAAGCTCGACAGAATGATCGAAAACGGCATGGCTGTTTCCATCGGCAGACTTCGTGAAGACATAATCTTTGACTATAAGTTCGTTTGCCTCTCGCACAACACTCTCAGAGGCGCTGCGGGCGGTGCCGTTCTTATGGCAGAGCTTCTCGCAGCAAAGGGATATTTTGACTGATAATGGACTTCTTCACATCCGATCTGCACCTTGGTCATGAAGACAGGGTGATATGGGACAAAAGACCTTTCAGAAATGCGGCTCATATGTTTGATGTGATGCGTGACAGATGGAACGCTAAGGTAGCAGACAGTGATGATGTGTGGATAATCGGCGACTTCACCTACTATGGTGAGGAAAGTGATGACACTATCCGCCGATATGCAGAAGCACTCAGAGGCAGAAAGCACCTTATCTACGGCAACCACGATGTAAGGATAACAGAAAGCAGAGAGCTACAGAGCCTTTTTACCGAATGTGTGTATCAGAAATATATTGAATCAGAGGGCAGGATGATATTCATGTACCATTACCCTCTGGTCGAATGGTACAGAAGGCCCAGGGGCTGTTATCTGATATACGGTCATATCCACGCCGGCCGTGATGACGGATATGAATTTATGGCGACTCACAGAACAGACAGCGCATTCAACGCAGGTGTAATGATAAACGATTATGTTCCTGTTACATTTGATGAGCTGAAAGCAAATAATCTGAGATATTACAACGCTTTTCCGATAAAAGGAGAAAAAACATGAAAAACACTATTTTTACAGGTGCCGGTGTTGCTATCGTCACACCTATGAACGCCGACGGAAGTGTGAACTATGCTGTTCTCGGCGAAATGATAGAGATGCAGATAGCAGGCAAGACCGACGCAATAATAATCTGCGGCACCACAGGCGAATCCTCCACCCTTACGGATGAGGAGCACAGAGAGTGCATCCGCTACACCATAGAGAAGGTACACGGACGTGTACCCGTTATCGCAGGCACGGGAAGCAATGATACCGCCTATGCCATCGAGCTTTCCAAGGAAGCAGACAAGATGGGGGCTGATGGTCTTCTGCTGGTGACCCCCTACTACAACAAGACCTCCCAGAGAGGACTTATCGCACATTACACCGCTATCGCCGATGCGGTAAACATCCCCTGCATACTGTACAACGTTCCCTCCCGCACAGGGGTGAACATTGCCGTTGACACCATGAAGACTCTGGGTCAGCACAAGAATATCGCTGCCGTCAAGGAGGCAAGCGGAAATATTTCCGCAATTGCAAAGATATGCGCAGAGTGCGGTGATCTCATCGACGTTTACAGCGGAAACGACGATCAGATAGTTCCCATAATGGCTCTGGGCGGAAAGGGCGTTATCTCCGTAATGTCGAACGTTGCTCCTGCACAGACACACGCTATCGCACAGTGCTGTCTCGACAACAACTTCCCCGAGGCTGCAAGCCTTGCGGCAAAGTACCTTCCTCTTGCAAATGCCCTCTTCTGCGATGTCAACCCCATCCCCGTAAAGGAAGCCCTTAACATGATGGGTATCGCAGCAGGTCCCTGCAGGCTCCCCCTCTATGAAATGGAGGACAGCAAGAAGGCACTTCTCCGCAATGAGCTTGTAAGAGCCGGACTTATCAAGTGAGGTAGATCATGGTAAAAGTTGTCATAACAGGTGCCAACGGACATATGGGCAAAGTCATCGCAGATGTGATCGGAAAGCGTGATGACTGCACGGTTATTGCGGGCATTGACCTCAACACCACTCCAAACGGTGTGTTCCCCATAGTGGAAAAGCCTTCCCAGCTGCCTGAAAGACCTGATGTTATCATTGATTTTTCACACCCTTCGGCTCTTGACGGGCTCCTTTCCTACTGCAAGGCAAACAGCGTGGCAATAGTCATAGGAACTACGGGCTATACCGCAGAGCAGAAGGAGCAGATCAAGGCAGCATCATCGGATATCCCCGTATTCTTTACGTTCAATATGTCTCTGGGCGTAAATCTGCTGGCTGACCTTGCTAAGCGTGCGGTAAAGATACTCGGTGGTCAGTTCGACATAGAGATACTTGAAAAGCATCACAATCAGAAGATAGACGCTCCCAGCGGCACCGCCCTCATGCTGGCTGATGCCATAAACTCCGCATCGGATACCGAATATGAATATGTCTATGACAGGCACAGCGTAAGGAAGAAGAGAGATGCAAAGGAACTTGGCATCTCTGCCGTAAGAGGCGGAACAATAGTCGGAGAACATGACATAATATTTGCAGGCCGTGATGAGGTCATCACCCTTTCACACCATGCGGCTTCAAAGGAAGTCTTTGGTGTCGGTGCAGTCAATGCTGCGGTATTTCTCGCAGGCAAGCCCGCAGGTATGTATGATATGAAACAGCTCATGGATGAGATCTGACACACAGCGGACGGATGATATTCCGTCCGCTGTTTCCCTGCACTCTGTCTTTACGTTCCGCAGTGATCTGCCTGTCGTTTTTTTGCCGATATCCATTGCATTTTATGATGCAATGTGCTATAATGGAACGTAGCTTAAAAATCTTCAAAAGGTGATCTTATGTCTTATTTAAAGCGTGCGTGGGCGCAAATACACCTTGACCGCCTCGGTCATAATCTTGAGATACTGTCAAACTCCGTGGATACCCAGGTCTGCTGCGTGGTGAAGGCTAATGCCTACGGACACGATGACGGAACTATCGCAGGATATCTCGAACGGCACGGCATATCGTTCTTTGCGGTGTCAAACATCAGGGAAGCCATCACTCTGCGTGAACACGGTGTATCCGGTGAGATACTTATCCTTGGTCACACCCCCTGCGAACACGCACGGGAACTGTCCGACTATGACATAATACAGACTGCCGTCTCCCGTGATTACGCACGGAAGCTGTCAGATGAGGCTGTCAGATGCAAAGTCACTGTCAAGATACATCTTGCGGTGGATACGGGCATGGGCAGGATAGGCGAACCGGCTGACAAGGCACTTGAAGCCGCCATTGATATAGCCGGGATGAAGGGGGTGGAGCTTGACGGCATCTTCACTCACTTTGCCGCTGCGGACAGCTATGATGATGATGATATTCTCTACACCCGTTTGCAGAAGGATCTCTTCTTTAAGACAGCCGATGAGATAAGAGAGCATATGCCCCTGCGCCATGCGCACTGTCTCAACTCTGCGGGGAGCATACTGCATTTCGACAAGAGGAGCACTCTGGCACGTTTCGGCATACTTCTCTACGGGCTCACCCCCGACCGCTCCCTCGATCTGGGGCTTGATCTGGTGCCTGTGATGGATCTGAAAGCGGCTGTGAGCTATGTAAAGACTGTCCCCGCCGGCAAAAGCATCAGCTACGGACGCACATACACCACTTCCCGTGAGACGGTGATCGCTACCGTACCTATCGGCTATGCGGACGGTTATCCCCGTTCCCTGTCAAACAAGGGATATGTCATCATCAACGGACGGCGTGCCCCTATAGTCGGGCGTGTGTGCATGGATCAGCTCATGTGTGACGTTACGGACATACCCGATGTATGCGAGGGAACGACGGTGACACTCATCGGCAGCGACGGGAATGAAAGGATAACCGCCGATGACATCGCCGCTCTGACCGATACCATCGGATATGAGATCGTCTGCGGCATATCCAAGAGGATACCCCGTGTGATAACCCAGAACGGCAAGATAACCGCCGTGAGGGAATACTACTGATCGTGCATCGGAAGGGCACTGTATGAAAAAGATAAGCCTGTTCATCGGAAAATACATGGCATGGATAGTTCTTGCGGCTGCGGCACTCGCTCTGTTCGTCCCCGAGAGCGGTATGTGGATACAGACAAAATGGATCAACTATCTGCTGATGATAATCATGCTCGGAATGGGGCTGACGCTGAAGCTGTCCGACCTTGCGATAGTTTTCGCAAGGCCGAAGGATGTTATAACGGGATGCCTGGCGCAGTTTATCGTCATGCCTCTGCTCGCCTTCATACTGGGGAAGCTGTTCGGTCTGGAAAACGATCTGCTCGTAGGTGTGATACTTGTGGGGACGTGTCCCGGAGGAACTGCAAGCAATGTGATAACATACCTGTCCAAGGGGGATACGGCATTGTCCGTAGGGATGACGAGCATAAACACACTGCTCGCTCCCCTGCTCACGCCTTTGCTGACATATCTGTTCCTGCGCACATCCGTGAATGTGGATGTGAAGTCGATGTTCCTGTCCATTGTACAGGTAGTGGTGCTCCCCATAGGTCTGGGACTTCTTATCAATAAGCTGTTCAAAAAGCATACACAGAGGCTGGTGGACGCTCTGCCTGCGGTGTCGGTGCTGTCAATATGCCTTATCAGTGTATCGGTGGTGTCGCACAATAATGAGCGGATACTGTCCGCCGGAGCGGTGGTGTTCGTCATCGTCATCCTGCATAATCTTCTGGGATACCTGTGCGGATATCTTGTTGCCTGTGCGTGCAGGATGGATACGCCGAGGAAGAAAGCCGTTGCGATAGAGATAGGTATGCAAAACTCCGGCCTTGCAGTCACCCTTGCGGCAAGTGCCTTCCCGTCACTTCCCATGGCGGCAGTCCCCGGCGCCATATTCTCCGTATGGCACAATATCTCGGGCGCAGTCCTTGCTGCGATACTGCGCAGAACGGATGACAAGCCGGCAAAGTGATAGATCCGGTCATATCAAGCGGTGGGAACTTCTGTCTGGCTGAGCTTTGCTTCAGGGCAAAGTCCGTGGGCGACCATAAGCCTGTCTCGCTTCTACCGCAGGAAGGGCGACTTTATCAAGGAAAAATACTGGTATCTGTACGGCTTCAAGCGGTTCGGTGCATACGGCGCATGGGATTACTACAACGATTATGATGAGCAGCTCGATGTGAATTATTACGATGATGATGAATGATCGGAGGATACATGATGAGTATTTATGATAAGGCAGTAAAGTTCGTCACCGGGATGATGCAGAAGATGGATCGATTCAAAGATATCGACGAGATAGATAATGCGCTCAGCAACGCACATATCATCAGTTACATCATGACCCGTATCGTATGGCTCTCTTTTGCGGGCACGATCATAACGCTTATGCTTGTGATGGAAGCAGCCATGCATATAGAAACGAACGCCCGCTGGGTGAGTTTGCCGTCAATGAGCATGGACAATGCGTGCATTCTGTTCAGTTTTTGTGCACTCATCCTGCTCATATCTGCATTGCTCCGGGAGGCAGCTTCCATATGCATCGGATCGGCAGAGCGACTTAAAGAGATAGTCACAGGCAGGAATGAATGAGTAGTTTAAAGATGCAGACCGAACGCCGTGTTTCACACTTGAACACGGCGTTCAACTTGCTGAAAAAATACTCTACTTGTCCCACGTTAAATATATGACGTATCTATTGCATTCGTCATCATTAAAGGCCGTGCCTGCACCATTCATCATTCGGATATATACACTCTGCTTAAAAAATTCTTCATATCTATTGATTATTCCTAAATTTTGTGGTATAATATAAGCAGTATATAAGCAGCTTCAATTGACAGATCGTTCAGACACAATAAGGCAGGTGTATACGAATGAGAAAGAACAACAAGAAAAGATATGCAGCCCTGACCGCAGCAATTATGCTGTTATACACATTTCCGGCAGGGATAGTGTCGGCTGAAAGCGAAGAAGATACACAGTCTGTGATACAGTCCTTCGGCCTGCCGACGGATGAAGGGCAGGATCAGATACAGGATGATGCCCCCGACACGGAAGGCACCGATGAGACCACCCCTGCGGAGGACGCATCCGCAGATGATGCGGACGACACCCTCACCGAAGATGAGATGGTCTTATACGGCGGCACCCTTGACAATGACAAGCTGGAAAGCACATTTTACAAGACCACATGGGATACGGGCATAGCCGCCATCGGCGAGTTCATTCCCGGCGGCAGGACGATAGGAACGTTCATAAACGGGATGTTCGGCGGCGTACTTTTCCCGTCGGGGCCTACAAATTCGGATGTCATCGACAATATCACGGAAATGCGCAGGGAAATAGGCATCCGCTTCAATGAGGTAGATCAGAAGATAGACACCTCCACAGCCGAGATAAAGAGCAAGATACAGACAACAGGCGTCATAAGTGCATACGGTCCAAGATATGATGATATGTACACATCCTTCGACAAGATGCACGACAATATGCTTTCCATTCAGGACGACAGTTCCCTCACCGATGTGCAGAAGACGATCAAGATGGGTTCGTTGATAGGCTCTGAAGACACATGGCAGGATGGTTCTAAACCGATGCATATGCTTGAGACAAATCAGCGTGTCCTGTACGAGACGACACTTGCCGACACCAACGGCAGGGATCTGTACACGGTAGTCTATGACGACTGCACTGTTTCCGCCATGTTCTCGGGAGAGGCACTTGACTTTGCTTCTCCGTATATAGACAGGCTGATGCTCCAGCAGGTCTATTCGTACAGCGTGGCTATGGAAGCTCTTTCCGCACAGCGCACCATGATGGCACTTACTCGCGATCAGCTTGCCGAGATAGAGACATACAGCTCCATTGACAAGGCATATTATACCGATCTCTACAACAGCAGCAGGACGAGCATCGAGCGCATCGAGGCACAGATGACCAAGCTTTCCGACAATATGTTCGGCGAGGGCGAGAGCATATGGAGACATTACATCAAATTCAAGAACATATACAGGCTCACCTACATAAACAAGGGCAATGCCAAGAAGATACTCTATCCCGATATGCTCTGTCAGAGAGTGGACACCCTGAACGCTTCGGAAGTGGCCGGCAGGATAAGGGATGATGTCATGAATGCGAGCACTATGTCCGCAAATGACAACCTCACTGTGTTCAACTGGGCAAAGTCAAAGAACATGACCCTAAGAGAGTATCTTGCCTCGGTCGGCTTCAATATGGATGATGTTCCTTCCTCTCCGTCCCCTGTCTGCCTTTCTCTGGGCGGATATGAGGATAGCAAAAGCAAGATGAGCTTCGGTCCGGAGGGAGGTCTTATCCACGGCTATCTCTGGTTTATAAAGTATCAGGGGGCAGATGTGGATCAGCTCGACGACGCTCGGATACGCAATCTTGCACGGTACGGAAAGGCATCCAAAAGCAGTTACGAATCCGAGGCGAGAGGATGGGACCGCACTTATGAAGGGTATGTGGTGAACTTTAAAGGTGACAGCGACAATTCATATGCTGACAGGAACACGATTCACGCTGTCAGTGTCAGAGGGGATCATATCAAGAGCGTGAGCGGCAGTACATGGGGATTCAACGGCGACAGTATCAGACTGGAGATCACACCGGATACGGATCATGTCGTAAGCAGTGTGACCCTCACTGCCGATGACGGCAGTCAGATCCCCTACGATCAGCTTACATACAGCTGGGAGAGTGCTAATTTTGCCTCATTATCTGATCTGCCCACATTATCTAATCTTGGCACATTATCTAATATTGCCACATTATCCTTTACCATGCCCGACAGTGATGTGACCGTATCGGTCGATTTTGACCGCATCGCCCTGACAGCGGACGTGGAGGTAGAAAACGGCTACATTTCCCTGCAGGAGATCGAAACCCAAAACGATCGCTTCATCCGGGATAACAAAGTCCAGCTTACCGTAGGACGGGAAATGTACGTGAAATGCACAGCAAAAATAGGGTATTTGTTCAAGAGCTTCAGTATAACGGACGGTGACGGAAATGAGTACGCAGTGAGGGATGACACACTTCCACATTCATATTTCCGCTTCACTGTACCAGATGTAGATAAGCTCATCATCAGAGCAGTATTTGAAGAACCCGAATGCAATCTGTCTATTGAGGGCGAGGCAGGAGACCGGATAAATAACCAAGGTTCAGAGACACCCGTTCAGGGCGATGAAATCATATTAAAACCGTACAATATCCTTAATGCCCGTCGGGGCGATCGGGCGATAAATTTAACCGTCATGACCATTGACGGAAGGGAAGTTGAGACTGAGGTGCTTCCCGACAAGTCAGGCATAAGATTTATCATGCCTGCAGAAAAGGTCATCGTGACTGCCGAATATGCCGACACAAAGCTGTGGTGGTATAGGGTGAACAATGATCCACTCACTCTTTATGTCAGAGTGGACGGCAAAGATGTCGAAGTGACGAGATACGACTTCGGCAACGTAAGCAAGAAGACCGGCAAGGCATCGGTCACTGCAGGGTATTTCGAGTGGCAGGGAATAGAGTATACGGTGACATACAATGGGAGTACCGCACAAAAGATAACTGCCGCCACCGAACACTGTGTGGTCATCGCAGACCCGTACGTTAATGTAAAGCAGGATGAGGAGGTGGAGTTCAGGGTAATCCCCGAAGAGGGATATGAACTGTACGAACTGACTGCAAATGACGGACATAACAGGGAGATAACAAAGGTATCAGATGATACATACTCTGTATTCTTCGTTGCGGATGTGGTCATCACCGCCAGATGCCGTGAGATCACTCCCTTGTTCCTTGATAGTTACTCCCTCACCCTTGACAGCGGCAATATGGGACTTAACTTCTATGTTGATCCTAAGGGACAGAACGAGAACAGCATCTCTGTTGTTTTCTCCGACGGGAACATGCGTGTCACAAAAGACAAGGACGGATATCTGAAATACTCATGCTATATCGTTCCAAAGAATATCGACAAGGTAATAACTGCCTCCCTTATACATAACGGCAAAGTCGCAGGGACAAGATCACTGTCAGTTGCTGACTACTGCATGAAGCTGCTGTCATCCGATGCGGACAGAGTAACAAAGGAAATGGCGCAGACCACATATGATTACGGGATGGCTGCAAAGGCATATTTCTTCGGGACTGAACTCGATGCGAGCGTGAAGGCACGTCTTGACGAAGTGGAGATACCCGAATCCGCCTACAAATACCATGCTGTGGGCGTGGGCGAAGTCGAGGGCTACAACCACTTAGGATTCTCCTTCCTGCTGAAGAGCGACATTACCATGCGGGAATATTTCCAGCTACAAGGTGATCCTGATGAATATTCATTCATTGTTGACGGGAAACGAGTACGTCCCGTGAAAAAAGGCGATTACTACTACATCGACATCACACGGATACAGCCTCACGACATCGACAACACGCATCACTACTATGTATACAAAGGCTCACGTCCGGAGGCGGAGGACAGCGGTCATACATTTGAACTTGAATATGCTCCATCCACCTGGCTCTACAACAGAGTATATGAGTCTAAGACCGATGAAGGGCTGGTCTATGTGTGCAGATCGCTGTATGCATATCATCTGGCGGCTGAGAAATACATGGACATATATTAAGGAGCGGCTATGGACAGTAAGAAAGAATACATAACACCACAAACAGAGGAGATCATCTTTCAGACCGATGACATAGTGACTGTAAGCGATCCCGATGAAGATGAAACAGGGCACGCACCATAAGGAGGGTCATCATGATAAGAACAAGATATAAGGGGCTTCTGAGACTGCTCATATGCGCCGTGTCGATCATGGCGGTACTGATGATGTCAGTCCCTGCAACAGCAGCAGGCACGGATAAGAATGTGACCGTTACAAAGGGTCACTCCGTCACTCTCACGGTCAAAGGTGCTGAGGGGGATGTGTCATGGAGCACATCGGACAAGTCGGTAGCCGCAGTGAAAAACGGCAAGGTCACAGCAAAGAAAGCCGGCAAGGCGGTAATTACCGCAAAGGCTGACAGCATGGCCCAAAAATACAATGTTACAGTGGTAAACGGAAAGCTCAAGCCCTCAACAAAAAAGGTCGAACTGGTCAGGGGCAAGTCACAGACCATCAAGCTCACAGCCATCGGCTCACACGGCGTCAAGCTGTCGAGCAGCGACAAGAATGTAGCGACCGCCTCGTGGGTAAAGCCCTGGGACGGTGACAGCATAGGCATCAAGATAAATGCAAAGCGCACGGGTACTGCCAAGATCAAGGTATCTATGACAAAATACCCCGATGTGTACACGGTCATAACCGTCAAGGTCACAGCAAAGCCCGGCACACAGACAGCAGCCGCACCTGTGAGCGCTGCCCCCGACAATGCAGGGCACGTCAGCTATGTTTCCCGCACTGATACGTCATCCCCTACCGCTGAGCCTGAAGAGGACGGATATGATGAGATGCATCATGTGGGCGAGACGCTGGGTGCATCCGATGAACCTGTCGAGCAGGGAGAACCGCCTGTAAACGAAGACACCATAGAAAACGACGTGATAGAACTTCCCATGGTCGTTATCAAATGACAGACCCGATACCTGACTTTTGTACACCTGCTATGCGGACGCATCGCAGGTGTACATCCGTATGAAAGCCTATTTAATGGAGGAGTGTTTGTGTTACTGAGTTTTTTCAGCACTGTCATCTGCGCTGCCGTGATGTTCATTTCATTCGGGACATCTGTTTCTGCTGAAAGTACAGGTTTCATCTTTGAACAAGCGGCATGGACTGACTTTGACATGATAAAGCAGGAATATGATGACATGACAGAAAATGAAGGCATATCCGAGATAACGGAAGAGAATATCAAATCGCCCGAAAACTCTGCCCTGATACATAATTGCAAGTCACTGTCCGAATATAATGGAGAAGAGTTTTCAGTTTTTCTGCAAACCCATGATGATGATACACTGCTGGAGATAGAGGCATATTCCGAGAAAAAAGGACGTGTCACATACAGCTATAAGAATAGGACCGCACACCTGCAAAATGTCACCAAAGACAGAAGAAGCAACACATTTAAGCGTGTATTCAACAAAAGAGCCTCAAAATTCTTTGACGGCGGTAAGGTGTACTTTGTAAGATGCGATATCCCTTATGTGTGCGCCGTTATCTGCAATGAAGCTGAGATCCCGAAGTATGTTGTATATATAGATGACTTTACAAATGTTGTATCTGACGATATACAAGGCGAAGGAAAGAATTTGACCGCTCTTTTCAGAACACTGCTCGATGACGGCACAGACGCAGCGGATAAGCAGTATGTTTTTGACTTTGACTTTTATATCAGCGTTCTTAAAGCCGATAAGAATGAACTGACCGACGTTCACTATATCCCCGACGGATTTGAAGCAGGGCATATAAACGGCTTGTACAGGATAGACGGCAAGGCGTATTACTTTGACAAGAACGGAAGATGCAAAGGCTTGTATTCAGGCTGGGCATCCTCCCCTGCCCCCGATGGAGCGAGCCGAAAGCGTTACTACCGAAGAGGTGAACTTCTGAACGGCAGATGGAAGATAGGTGATACATCCTACACCTTTGACAGCAAAGGATATCTTATATCCTCCGCTTCCTGACCGATATTTTACCCCTATGACCTTGCGGTCATAGGGGTAATCAGCTTTATGCAGGCATTTCAGCCGAAATACGCACCTTCCGACTTATCTCAGAGTATTCCGCCTGCTTTGAATATCTTTTTCATCTTTTGGTAATCCGAATCACTGATATTGCTGTAATTGAGCTTTGACACATACTTGTCTGCGTGCCTTAGATGACCTAATATACGCCGCATCCACATTACAGGCAATAGCACAGGATATTTTCTCAGTATCGGGAAATGTGCTTTCATCCTGTCCCATGGAAGAAAGATAGCATCTGTAAATGACCGTATCTTCCCTAACAGTTTTGATGATGCCGACCTTGATACCATTCTTCCCAGCTTGTATGTACGTTCGGTGCCGTATATGCCGTTTTCGGCAATGTATCCTATCAGTATACGGCCGTCATCATCCAAGGGGCGGCTGCCAAAAAGAGAACGGGACAAGTCTGTCATCTTTTTCACAAAGGTGAACAGCTTCATCTCCCTGAAGGTTTCATTCAGATATTTACTGTCAAGTCTGCCTTTCTTCACCTGAAGGTAATACCACAAATCAAGCAGACGTCTCAGTCCAAGAGAGCCGTTGACATAATCCTTGTGCATATGTATCATATGGAAGATCAGATAGTCTTCATCCGACATGAGGTATTCGTGCTTCTTCCCTTCGGCAAGCCTTGCGTGCTCCCACATACTGCGCTCCCACCGGCAGATAACGCCGCTGTCATCTGTCAGGCGTTTGTGCATTTCAATATTTATCTTCCCCTTCAGGAATGTATCATGCATCCATGATGATTCACATTCTGAGGTGTAGCCCTTCTGTGCCATGATATCACTGATGATATTATAATCATAATCACGGACAAGAATATCAATATCCGACATATTGCGGTATGTCGGCTCGGGATAGAGTTTCTTCATCACCCAGCCTTTTAATGCAATATGATCGATATGATTCTCTTCGAGGGCATCCAGCAGTTCGGCTCCCTCACTCTGCTGACGGATAGTCTGCGCAAGGTCGGCATAATACTGTCCTGTGAGCCTTTCCCTTAATTCATGCAGAGAGCCGCTGTTAAAAGACTTTAATGCAGGATAGACCGAAAGAGTTATGCCCTGCGACCGTATGATCCTTTCCAGAATACCTGCATCAAACGATATATCATCCCTGATCTTTTTATGGGTCAGAGTGCATAAAAGGATATCACAGAGTATCCTGATCTCATAAGGATAATTCATAAAAAACACCTTTGCTGATCGTATTTATCATCTCTTGAAGACCGCTCTGTAACACTTTCCCGCAACTGAGCGCAGCTTTCGGTAAAGCCGCCTGATAAAGGGAACAGCGGTACATATCCTGATGTTGTCAGCCACATCTGTCTTATCCATGTTATCAAAGAATAGCTTTCTCTTGCCGGGCAGAGAAGAAGATCTTACAGCTGCGGGGTTGTATTTTGATGTAACGATCCCGGTATCACATTCCCGTGTGACAAGGTGTCCTCTTATCTCATCAAATAACTCCCTGCCCTTATCCGAATGTACCCACACAAAGGATATCCCATTATCGTCATCCATGTCGGGATAGACATTCTGTATGCCCCAGAAGTCAGCAAGAGTGATATCTGCCTGACGGTGTACCGTCTTATACTTGCAGTCATAGCAGGAAGGACGCAGATATATATCAGAGAGAAATCCCCTCATGAAGGGATCCGACCGCAGGTCGGCAAGGTACTCCGTAAGATTTGAGAATTCAAATCTTACGGAGAACCTTTTCCAGGGCTTCACCCTGAAAAAGGTTCTCCGTGTCATCACCTTCGGTGATGAACCATCGGATGCCTTTTTTTCACGATATTCAACATATTTTTCCCATACAAGGGGCGACGGCGCACCGTGGCAGATAAGATCCTGAGTATAGAGCCGGTCGTGATCCTTCCCCAGATAGGCGTATAAGCCCCCTATCTGACAGGGAGTACCTGTAAAAAGGACGTATCTTCCATTTTCAAGGTATTCCTTTGCCTGTTTGTAGGTGTCACCGACAGTGCTTTGAAGATACTTCGAACCTCGCAGGATCTCAAGTCCTTCCTTATCATCAACTGCGATATGATGCACCGAACGCTGATCCTCCGCCATTGCCGCACCGAAGACAACTCCGCCTCGATCTATGATGACCTCTGCTATCTCACTGAATATGCCGCCCGAAGAGCTTTTGAGCCTCATTTCTTCATCTTTGCTGTATGCAGCATAGCCCAGCTGCTGTGAATCCGTATTTTCTGTCCTGCCCGTAAGTATGGGACAAACACGTTCGCATTTATTGCAGTTTATACATTCATCGGTATTAACAACAGGATACAGAAAGCCCTCGCTGTCCCTTCGCATATCTATGCACGACTTGGGACAGACTGCCGCACAGGCATGACAGCCCGTGCATTTGTTTTTCTCGGTGATATTTATCAAGTCATCACGCTCCGGATCAGTCTATGCAGTATATGGCTTTACTATATGTAATATGACTTATGCCAACCATTGCAAGTATTCTTGCAATATCCAAACCATAATTACGTTCATTCATACCTAATGATCCTATCGATCAAAGAAATCTCACTAAACCCCGAATATCATACGGGTCTTATTATTTGAGATGATCTTTCTGATAACAAATATAGCGATCTCACACATAACTACTGCAAAGACCAACTCAGCCGCCTCATACAACACAAGAGGCATTTTTTCCTTAAACTGGATGACATTTACAAAGATCCTCGTAAAAGCACAGTGCATGAAGAATATCCCAAAAGAATCATCACCCAGACGGCTTAGCAGGTCAGCTTTTTCTGCATTATGCCGTTTCTTTGAATACTCATACAGCAGAAGTGCTATTACAACAGAATAAAATGCGCCGCTGAAACGAAGCTGTGTGTAAGCATTGAATCCGTTTAACCGCATCAGATAAAATGTACTTGCGAGTTCTGAGATATATGCAATAGGAAGCAGTATCCAAAGCAGCGCCTTATTAAATGCAACGCTGTTTTTCTTCAGAAACATACCGAGGAAATAGAACGAAAGCCATACAGGTGAATATTTTAGATACACCCAAAAGTCATGTCCGAAGAAATAAAGGATATATGAACCAAGCAGACATATGGGCGTCGATAAGAACACCAATACTGTAAGCATCCTGTTATTCAGTGCCTTGATCAGCACCGGTGTCAGCAGTGTAAAATAAATGAGTACCACTATATAGTACAGCGGAGTAGCAGCCGTTCCCAAAAACACTGCACTAATGATCGTTCTTACGGTGATGGTGCTGCCAGATATGATCCGAATTGCCATAAAAGCGGCAGAATACAGGAAATATGGTAAAACCAGCTTGGGAAGACGATTTTTGTAATATGATATGTTATCATCTATTGGCTTTACAAAAAATCCTGACATAAAAAAGAATATATTTACCGGAAAATTCACCAGATTGCGTATGATAAAATACGAAAAGCCATTAAAGCTGTCAATGGCAGCGTCAGCACCGGACTGGCAGTGTATAAAAATCACTGCAAGTATACAGCACCCTCTGATCCTTTGCCAATAATTGTCCCTTGTTATAATATTAGTATCCATATGATCTATCAAACTACCTCTTGATAAATTTGCTGATAGGTTTGAGTATCAGTTCTTTTTCATATCCGTTCATACTGATAAACCATACTGAAATACAGTACAATACCGTATAAATAAAGTATCCCCCTTGTCAAAACAATTGTCAAAAAAATTATCGTGACTTCCAAAGATTGTATGATTACATAAAATCATATGAACTTTATTGTGGTTTTTGCAATAGAGAATCTGAAAATTGTAACCGAAGCACCATTGATAGGTGAAGCGAGATGTGCCACCATAGAATATGAGGAGAAGCCCCATACAAAGTGAAGAGTCTTTAATCATCAAATTAGTGCTTTCATTAGTAGAAAGACCGCTGCAGCATAGAGGGGGCTTCTCCTCATATTCGGCACAGGGCACATCTCGCAAGCCTGTCAATGGTGGACGTCGGTTACAATTTTCATGGACTAACTTGCAAGATACAGATCTACCGGATACATATATCCTAAGGCTTCATGAGGTCTTTCATAATTGTAGGTTTCGATATATGTACTAACGAGCTGTCTTAATTCTAAAGGTGATGTATATTCTGTAATGTAAAGGCATTCACATTTAAGACTTCTGAACCATCTCTCGATAATCACATTATCCACCCAACGTGCTTTGCCGTCCATGCTTTGGCGTACTCCAAGTTCCTTTAGCTTTGATTTGTATTCGTCGCTTGTAAACTGACTTCCTTGGTCGGAGTTGATTATCTCTGGCTTTCCATACCTTTCGACTGCATCTTCGACTGCCTTTAATACCGGGGCTGTCTCCAGAGTATCGGATAGTTCATATCCCACTACAAATCGTGTATTCCAATCTATAATGGCAGTCAGGTACATATGGCTTTTACCCATGCTTATATATGTGATGTCTATAGACCACACATGGTTGGGATGGTCTATATTCAGATTCTTCAGCAGATATGGCATCTTTATGGACTTTTGGTCTGCCTTTGATAGATTGGGCTTGGGATATATGGCATAGATATTCATCTCTGCCATATATTTCCTTAACAGCTTCTTGCCAATATAGATATTGTCTGCTATTCTCAGCTTCTCTCTGAGTCTTCTGACACCAAGATAACAAAGCTTTGTGTGCCAATAGTCTATCCTTGCCTTGATGCGTTCTTCCTCTACTATTGCATCTTCTGCGGGGATCACCGGTCTATAGTAATACGATGTCCTGTTCACTTCGATCAATCTGCATTGTTCAGATATCGACAATTCGTTATCCCGGGTAATCATACTTCTCCTCCCAGCCGGATCCGAACAATTCATCAGATTTTTTTTTGAGCCAATTGACCTGCATAGTCAAATGGCCTACCTCACGTTCAAGTGATTCCTTATGTTTCTTCTCCTTTTCAGCTATCCGCTTTGCTTCTTTCTCACTCTTGGAGCCGTTGAATGCATTTGCAGCATTTGCGATAAACTCAGTTTTCCAATTCTTCAGCATAGTTGGATTAATGTTTTCACGAGTAGCGATCTCTCCAATACTCTTCTCTCCCTGTAGCGCTTCTATGACTATTTTGCTTTTATATTCTGCTGAATATACATTCTTCTTTCCCATGACTTTTCCTCCTGTTGATTGCTTTGTTATTATTCTATCATATTTCCTCGGAAAAGTCACGATAATTTTTTTGTTTGCTGTTCAGTTTCTGGGGTACATTATAGTAAACGATAAATACTCTCATAAAACTCTCCCTATATTCATGAAAAAACTCAAACTTCCGAACGTGCCGGTGACCTCACACATCGCTTACGGTGTTCACCTTTATATCACTTCACAATTGAC
>JAFUHM010000081.1 GCA_017468865.1 Oscillospiraceae bacterium
AACTCCGAGATCGAGGGCTACACATTCGTTGCGTATCTTTCCACAACAGAAGGCACAGACGAGATCACAGAGTACGCTGAGGAAACAGTGGAGATCAAGAACGTATATGAAACTCCTGATGAGCCTGCAGTGACCGGAACACTTATCATAACCAAGTCTGTTGACGGTGCTAACGTAACGAAGGAAGAGGCAGAGGGTGCGCTCACATTCACAGTTACCAATGACGAAGGCAAGTACCTTGACGCTGATGGCAACGTAAGTGAGGATGAGCAGATACTTACACTTGCTGATTTCGAGTATGACCAGAACACCAAGATATGGACTAAGACATTTGAAGAGATCCCTGTAGGCAGCTACACTGTTACCGAGACCAACTCCGAGATCGAAGGCTACACATTTGTTGCGGATCTTTCCACAACGGAAGGCACAGCCGAGATCACAGAGAACGCTGAGGAAACAGTGGAGATCAAGAATGTGTATGAGTCTACAGATGTTCCCGCAGATACCTACAGAGTGCATTTCAAGAAGATAGAACTTCCTGCATTCGATGCGGACGGTTCGATAGTTCCTGTTGAGGGCTCTAACTACGGTATATTTGCAGCAACTGAGGCTGATATGACCAAGCCCATAGGCGAAGTCATCCTTGATCCTTCCAACGCTCTTGAGAGAGAGACCACGGATGCTGACGGTGATGTAACATTCACAGTTGACAGACCCGGTTACTACTTCCTCAAGGAACTGATAGCTCCTGACGGATATGCACTTTCACCTACACCTGTACTTATCAAGGTGAACGGTGACAACGATTATGAGATCATCAACGGCGGCGAAGACAGAGGTGACATCGCTCAGGTGATAACTGTTCTTGACGATGAGGGCAAGGAAACTGAGATCGTCATCTGGAGAGAGGACATCATAAATCACAGTGAGCCCACTCCTGTTGAACCTGTTAAGCCCGATGAGCCTGATACTCCTGTTACGGAGCCTACCATCGTGACGGTACCTACCGCAGGTCGTGATGATACCTACACTCCCGAGACTCAGCCCGTAGCACCTACACTTGTAAGCCCCATCTACGGTACGACTGTTACAACTGAACAGCCTACTACCGAGGATGTCGGAGCAGGAGCCGGTGTGGCTGATAACGGTACAAAGTCCGATGCTGACAGAAATACTGTTACACTCGTACTTATCATGTGCCTCGCATTTGTGATAGCATCTATCACAGGTGTCAAGTACATCAAAGACAGAAATAAGTAAGTGACATACGCTGTGCGGTCCTCAGGGACCGCACAGTTTTTTTGGAACTCGTCACAGACAAAGCCTATGTTATTAGCATATTCGTCATATGTTACAAAAGCAGTTTGTGCGAAACGTAGAAATTTACTGCAATCAAGAGAAATTGTGGATTTGCTATTGATATTTGTGAGCAAATAATGTATAATAAGTATAGGCATAAGTATACGTCAATGGCTTTTGTGACAGATCAGGAAGGGTGTTGTATTTGGCAGATGAACAGACAGTCTCTGAGGAGGTCATGACTGAACGGCAGATGCCTCCGAAAAAGAAGAAGAAAAAGTCTGCTTCATATTATGCTGTGACTTTCTTCCTGAAGATAGGGCTTACGGTACTGGCAGTATGGATATTGCTCACCTATGTGGGCGGCGTGTTCATGTGCCATGACAACAGTGCATACCCAATGATAAAAGATGGCGATCTTGTCCTTACTTACAGGCTTGACAGCCTTAAACAGGGCGACCTTGCAGTGTACAGGCAGGATGAGAAGGTTCGTTTCGGACGGGTCATCGCATTTGAGGGTGATGTAGTCGATATTGTGGGCGATTACGTCAGTGTGAACGGATACGGTCTGTTTGAGAATACTGTTTATCCGACGTCCGCAGAGGGGTCAGCGATCGCTTTTCCCTATACTGTACCGGAAGGCTGTGTATTTGTGCTTAACGATTACCGCAGCGACATTGCCGACAGTCGTATGTACGGTGCTGTACCGTTGGAACAGACCTGCGGCAAGGCAGTGTTCGTAATGAGACGAAGGGGAATCTGAAAGACTTTCTGAATGATAGGAGTAGGTGATATAATGAAAAAGATTACATCTGTTTTGGCGGCTTTGATTGCGGCAGCAGCTCTGTCAGTAAACGTTGCGGCTGACCCTGAACCTGCACCCGTACCCGGTGCAGATCCCGGTGCTGCGGCGATCACGGGCGATTATGGCAATGCAAGTGCTTCTAATACGTCGTTCTCGTTTAATAAGTATCTTGTGCTGGATAAGAACGCAAATGTGCCAAACACTGAGTTTACATTTACGATAGTTCCCGACCCTGCAACTGTGACAACTCATCTTACGGAGGAAAAGGTCGAACTGTATCAGGGAGTTACCGCAACAGTAGGAGGAGTGACCTATCCTAAGTTTACCGACGGGACAGCCTCCTTTGTTGAAGGTATGCCTACGACTGCCGGCGGTACCGCAGCTACATTTACCAATAATAAAGGGGATACTACTGCAACTATAGGGATCACATCCGATACCAGCAAGAAGTATGCAACGGACGGCCTTATTGTTGACTTTTCCAATATCGTATTTGAGGAACCGGGCGTTTACCGCTATAAGGTCACTGAGATACTTCCCACGACCGGCGGCGCATATACCCCGCTTACTGAGACGGAAAGGACACTTGATGTATATGTAGGTGATACCGAAACTAAAACGAGCGGCTCTACTTATACGAATCTTGCCATTGAGGGATATGTGCTGTATGATAGTGTGGTCAGCGGTGCTACTCTCAATTTCGGGACAGAAGAGGCTGCGGCGGACGGTGTAGGCTATAACGAAAGTGAGCTTCTTACCGGTGTGGGCAAGAAGAGTTCGGGATTTGTGAATAACTATGAAACGCATAACCTGACAATCGGCAAGGAAGTTTCCGGTAATCAGGCATCAAAGGATAAGTATTTCAAGTTTACCGTGACGATAGGAAATGCTGTCAAGGGTGATAAGTACACCGTTGCGGTTCTCAAGTCCGAAGAGGATACGGCAAACCGGGTATTTGCGAATGCTGATGAGAGCGTTGTTGCCAATGCGGCTACCACCGTCAGCGGCAGCAATGTCAAGGAACTTGAAGTAGGCGATGGCGGCACAGTGACACAGGATTTCTATCTCCATGACGGTCAGTACATCACTATTTGCGGACTTGGCAAGGGAGTAGAGTATTCCGTGGAGGAAAATGAAGAAGACTATACAAAGACCAAACGTATTGCTCAGGGCCTGTCTTCACTTAACTGGGACGGGACAAGCGGCTTTGATGCGCTTCTTGATGATGTAAGCGGCAGTATAGAGGGCGCTGACATACATACAGGCTACACCAACTCACGCACTGGATTTGTTCCCACGGGTGTTATCCTCTCGGTGGCTGCTCCTGCTGCGATCGGCGTAGTAGTTATCGGCGGCATAATCTACCTTGCTGTAAGAAGACGCAAGGAAGAAGACGAGGAAGAATAATTGACCCGATTCTGGAAACGGCTGAACATTCTGTATGAGCGCCTGCTGCTCATAGTGCTGATACTGATACTACTTATCGTGCTGTGGTGTATGTATGACAACTACTATGTTTTCAATCACACCACAGACAGGGTATCGGGGTACAGACCGGGTGCTGTGAGCAATGGGGAGATACAGGGTGAGAAGCAGATCTCTTCGGATATGGTGGCGTGGGTCACATTGTTTGACACAAATATCGACTACCCTGTGATGCAGGGCGATGATAATGTGCGCTACCTTAATACCGACCCGTTCGGAGATTACTCTTTGGCGGGAAGTATTTTCCTTGACTGTCGGAATTCATCTGATTTTTCCGATGATTATTCCCTCATATACGGACATCATATGGAGTATGGCAGGATGTTCGGTGCTCTGGATGAGTATCTGGATGAGGATTATCTGAATAAGCATAAGCGCGGGGAACTCCTTATAGGGTACCGCGGGGAAGAAAAGCATGAGCTTGAAGTCTTTGCTGTATGCAAGGCAAGTGCCCAGGATGAGGAGATATTTGACCCCGGCAAAGGCGATGTGCGTGAGTTTATCAAAACGCACGCTGAGGTATTCCTCGGAGAGAGTGAAGAACGGATAGTTGCGCTCAGTACCTGTTCCGAGGAAAATGCGTCGTCAAGAGTGATAGTGTTTTGTTATCTGAAAGACTAAGGAGGGGAGTATCGTGAGAGCAAAAGGGCTTCTGAGCGTTGTTGTCGGTATACTCGCCCTATTCTTCGGCGCAGGTGTATCGGCAGAAACTTATGATGCGATCACAGTTACTGTTCCTGTTTCGACTGAGAACGTGAGGGAATATGGCAAAGCCACGACCTATGTGTATACTGTCGCTGTTGAGAAGGCCGCCGAAGATTGTCCCGATCCCGAGGCAGATGTCATAAGAATACCCGAAACTCATGAGAAGGATCTTGTCTTTATTATCGATCAGCCCGGTACTTTTGTATACCATGTGTATGAGGAGTATTCCGAAGGGGACAATATCAAGCATGATACGAGCGTGTATGTCCTGACGATATATGTCGAGGCTGATAATGAGAAGAATATCCTTGAAGCTGCGGTGTCTGTGACGGATCTTAACGGGGAGAAGCCTGAGACGATACTGTTCAGGGATGATATCGTGAATGATCTCCCTCCCGTGGATCCTCCGCCTGAGCCGCCGTATGATCCCTATGAGATGGATACCCCGGAAACTCCTTTTATACCTGTCAAGCCGATATTCCCGGATAATGGGGAAAAGCAGTATGACCCGGAGGATCCCTCTTCAGGTGCGCCTGCGTTCGGAGACGGCATACTCATAGATGTGGGAACATTTGTGAAGAAGATCGCACCGCCTGCTACAGACGCAGAGGCAAAGAAGATGGATGAATTTGAGTCATCGTTCTTCGGGAGCATACCTGTTCTTTATCTGGTATGTGCAGGGGTATTGCCGGTATTGATCGTTGTGCTGTTGAGAACCGCAAAGAAAAAGCGGTCTGAGTGAATATGATATACTAAAAGCCGTGTTTCATATACGGCTTTTTTTGAACACATGGCAGACAGGTAATGATAAATGATTGTGCAATTTAGATGATTTTTTAGATAAACTACCGAAATATATTGACAATTGCGGAAAAATCTGATAAAATATATTTGACTGATACTGTTTACACAGGTATTGGATGTGACATTAGAGGAGTGATAAGATGGGCCTTTTTGACAAGTTCGTCGTGAGATTAATCAATAAGGGCGATGAAGACGAAGTACAGTCCGAACTGCATGATCATTCGGAAAAGGTGCAGGACGCTGCTGTGTCATCCGAAAGCGAAGAAGACAGTGTTCCTGCGGCTCCCGATCACGCTGAGGACGAAGTTGCTGCAAATGCAGCACCGAAGAAATCATCGGCTGTGTCAAATGCGGAAGTGCATGAGAGCTTTTCGTCTGCACCTTCGGAAGTGAATGCCTCAGATATGAAGAAGACCCTGCTCATAGTCAATGATGATGAACAGTATAACAGGACGCTTGAAAAGATACTCGGCTCATCATATCATCTGATGTGGGCATCGGATAATGAAGAGGCTCTTTCTCTGATATGGGATAATGCTCAGGACATCTCCGTCGTTCTTGTGGATGTGTCCACTGCTGACAGGAGCGGTCTTGATTTCATACGCACGGTCAAGAATGAGTCAGCGCTGAATATCCCTGTCATTGCGATCACATCTGATGAAGATTCACTGATAAAGGCACTGGGTACGGGTGCGGCAGATCATATCGGCAAGCCGCTGCCTGATGCTCTTGTTGTCCGTGCAAGGATCGACAGATGCGCAGAGCTCGCAGAGAGCAGGAATATAATAAATGCGACCGAGTATGACAGCCTGACAGCTTTGTATAATGATGATTATTTCAGATACTATGTGGATCAGTTTGACAGACATTATCCCGATGTTGCGATGGATGCGATCATTGCTGCCATTGTCAATTTCAATATGATAGTCAAGCACTATGGCAAGAGATTTGGCGATGAGGTGCTTCAGGCGGTGGGGCAGTCTGTCAAGCAGATCACATTTGAAATGGGCGGTTACAGCTGCCGGAGCGGTAACGATTTCCTTATCTACTGCCCTCATACGGATAGTTATAAGGAAATAATAGACGATATTTCGGAGAGTGTCGAGAGAGTGACCTCCGTTGCAGGCAAAGTCCGTATGGCCATCGGTGTCTATCCCGAAGCGGATAAGTCCGTATCGATAGACAGGCGCTTTGAACGGGCAAAGATCGCTGTACAGTCTGTAATGGATACATATACCGGAAGGGTAGGGGTATACAGCACACAGATGCACGATGAGGCTGTATTCAAGGAACAGATACTGGGTGAGTTCATAAATTCCCTGAAGAACGATCGGTTCAAGATCTATTATCAGCCTAAGTTCGATATAAGAGGGGATAAGCCTGTACTATACAGTGCGGAAGCACTTGTAAGGTGGGATCATCCCGAACTTGGGATGCTCAGCCCCGGAAAGTTTATAGGGCTCCTTGAAGAGAACGGGCTTATCACACAGCTTGACCGCTATGTATGGAGCCGTGCGGCAGCACAGATACGCCGCTGGAAAAATGAATTCGGGTATTCTGTCCCTGTTTCGGTCAATATTTCAAATATCGATATGCTGCTTCCCCTGCTCAAGGATATATTCAAAGAGATCTTGCAGAAGTATCAGCTGACAAATGATGATATCATACTTGAGATAACCCAGTCAGCATATGATACGGACAGCGCACTTCTCATCAGTGCCGCACAGGAGCTCAGGGGAATGGGGCTCGGCATGAGGATCGAGGTAGGCAATGTGGGGGCAGGGTATTCCTCTATCGGGATGCTTTCCCGTATGCCTGTGGATGTGCTGAAGATAGATATGGAGTTTGTCCATAATTCCCTTGGGGACAACAAGGACTTGAGCATGGTCGAGCTTATTATAGATATAGCCGATTATCTCAATGTTCCCGTGCTTGCGGAGGGTGTTGAGACGCTCGATCAGTATCTGCTCCTCAAGGCGCTCGGATGTGACCTTGTTCAGGGATACTATTTCTCGAAACCTGTACCTAAGGAGGAATTTGACCACTTCATCAAAGAAGCAGGGTTTGAAAGGGCTGAATACATCGCAGACAGCAAGAAGAACTATGTCAGCATATCCAAGGCTCTTACAGGTGAGTATGAGGGCATATTCTATATCGATGTCAATTCAGACCACTATATTCTCTTCTACACGGGCGTCAACGGAGAGTTCCGCATACATACAGGCGGAAAGGATTTCTTTGAAGATATTGATGAGATAGTTCCCACTCTTGCTGTTCCCGAAGATCGTGAGAGGCTCACCAAGCTGCTCGGAAAGGATGAGCTGATGGGATGGATCGGAGCGGATGAACCCTTCTCGGCACAGTTCAGGAGAGCCGATGACGGTACGGGTGCTATGTGTACTCTGGAGTCGATCCATACAAGAAATCAGGACGATCATCATATCGTTATCGGTTTCCGGCCGACGGCTGACAAGTAATTGTGCAAAACTAACAAAATATTGTAGATATATTTGACATATCTAACAATGGAAAAATGCAATGTTTTCTGCTATAATATAATCAAGGCATTGTGTGTGTACACAATGATTTACGATCCAAGTCGTATTATTTCATTGTATGGAGGTAGATCCCAATGGCAAACAAATGGGTGTACATGTTCAGTGAAGGTGATATGACCATGCGTAATCTTCTCGGCGGTAAAGGTGCAAACCTTGCTGAGATGACCAGCATCGGTCTTCCTGTTCCTCAGGGCTTCACTATCACCACTGAAGCTTGTACTCAGTATTATGAGGATGGTCGCAAGATCAACGATGAGATCATGGCTCAGGCTATGGAAGGCGTCAGAAAGATGGAGGAGATCAACGGCAAGAAGTTCGGTGACCTCAATAATCCTCTTCTCGTTTCCGTTCGTTCCGGTGCAAGAGCTTCTATGCCCGGTATGATGGATACCATTCTCAATCTTGGTCTTAACGACGAAGTTGTTGCTGCTATGATCGCAGGCAACCCTACTCCCGAGTTCACAAGATTTGTTTATGACTCTTACAGAAGATTCATTCAGATGTTCTCCGACGTCGTTATGGAAGTCGGCAAGAAGTATTTTGAGCAGCTCATCGACAAGATGAAGGAAGAAAAGGGCGTTCAGTATGACGTTGAGCTTACAGCTGACGACCTCAAGACTCTTGCAGAGCAGTTCAAGGCTGAATACAAGAAGCAGCTCGGCAAGGACTTCCCTTCGGATCCCGTTGAGCAGCTTAAGCTCGCTATCTAGGCTGTATTCCGTTCATGGGACAACCCCCGTGCAAATGTATATCGCCGTGACAATGATATCCCTTATTCATGGGGTACCGCAGTAAACGTAATGCCTATGGTATTCGGCAACCTCAACAATGAGTCCGGTACGGGCGTTGCATTTACCCGTGATCCCGCTACAGGCGAAAAGAAGCTCATGGGTGAGTTCCTCAAGAACGCACAGGGCGAGGACGTTGTTGCAGGCGTTCGTACTCCTATGCCTATCGCACAGATGGAGCAGGAGTTCCCTGAGGCATATGCTGAATTCATCAAGGTTTGCGAGACCCTCGAGAACCATTATCATGATATGCAGGATATGGAGTTTACTGTAGAGAACAAGAAGCTCTATATGCTCCAGTGCCGTAACGGTAAGAGAACTGCACAGGCTGCTCTCAAGATAGCTTGCGACCTCGTTGATGAGGGACACAAGACCGAGCAGGAAGCAGTTGCTATGATCGATCCCAGAAACCTCGATACACTTCTCCATCCTCAGTTCGACGCTAAGGCACTCAAGGCTGCTACTCCTCTCGGAAAGGGACTTGGCGCATCTCCCGGAGCTGCTTGCGGTAAGGTCGTATTCACTGCTGATGATGCTGTTGTATGGGCAGGCAAGGGCGATAAGGTCATCCTCGTTCGTCTGGAGACTTCTCCCGAAGATATCACCGGTATGAAGGCTGCTGAGGGTATCCTTACAGTTAGAGGCGGTATGACATCTCACGATGCTGTTGTAGCCCGTGGTATGGGTGAGTGATGCGTATCCGTATGCGGCGACATCAAGATGGATGAAGAGAACAAGAAGTTCGAGCTCGGCGGAAAGACCTTCCATGAGGGCGACTATATTTCCATTGATGGTTCCACCGGTAACATCTATGAGGGCATCATCCCCACTGTTGATGCACAGATCGCAGGTGAGTTCGGCAGGATCATGGGCTGGGCTGACAAGTACAGAAAGCTCAAGGTCCGCACAAATGCTGATACTCCTGCTGATGCAAAGAAGGCAAGAGAACTCGGCGCAGAGGGCATCGGTCTTACAAGAACCGAGCATATGTTCTTTGATCCCGATCGTATAGCTGCA
>JAFUHM010000082.1 GCA_017468865.1 Oscillospiraceae bacterium
CAAATACAAGGTATAATAGAGGTATTTGCTCCTGAACCAACAAAAACAAAAATAGTAGAAATACCAACAGCTGCATCCTTTACAAGCTTTGTTATGGACATTGACAACGCAAGAGAGGATCTGGGGTATGAACCCGAATTTACTTACATTAAATATCTCGAGGATTACAAGAAGGAACAAGAACTGAAACGGTTCGATGCTATCTTTGCAAATAGAACAAATTGACGAATGAAATACCATAACCCTCCCCTCTCACCACATTATCCCGACCTTGCGGTCGGGATAATTCATTTCATCATATCCATCAGTCGTGCCGTCATGGCGGGGTCGTCCCTGAAACGCCCCCGCAGGGTCATGGTGCGGGTGAGTGCGGGCTTTTTTATCCCTCTTGCGCTCATGCAGGAGTGGCGGCTCTCGATAAGCACCGCAACATCGCCGCTGCCCGAAGCAAGTTCGATGACCTCCGCTAAGTCTGCGCCTATCCGTTCCTGAAGCTGCAGCCGCCTGCATACCATATCCGCACAGCGTGCGATCTTTGACAGCCCCAGCACACGCCCCTTGGGAAGATATGCGACCGATATCTTCATATCGTACATCAGCGCCATATGGTGCTCGCAGTAGGAAAAGCACTCGATATCCTTGACGAGAACGATGTCGTCCGCCGAAGGCGAGTCGAAGGATTTGGAGAACATCTCTGCGATCTGGGCATTGGTGTACCGGGTACCCGCAAATATCTCCTCACACATCCTTGCGACCCTTTCGGGGGTCTCCTTCAGTCCTTCTCTGTCGGGATCGTCCCCGATGGCACGGATCAGTCCCCTGATATGTTCTTCAATGGCATTCTTGTCCATGATTGCTCCTATCTATACTCCCCGCCTGTTGGGGTCCCAGACTATCTTGTGTATCTGCATCTGCAAACGCACGCCGTTGAGCCTGTTCCCCACGATAAAGTCCGCTATCTCGGACGGGGACAGCTTTCCCCATACAGGGGATATGTGTACATGACATTTCTCCGTCAGATGATATTCCCGTATCACTTCCAGTGTGCGGTCAAGATCCTCTCTTGACCCTGCCACGAACTTAACGGTGTCCTCAGGCTCGAGCACCGTGAAGTTTTTTATCACCATGCGGCTCTCCATGCCCGACGAAGGCAGCTTGTAGTCCACCGTCACCACCGCCGACGGCGACACACGGCATACCGAGATGTCCACCGCACCCGATGTCTCTATCTCCAGCCTCACGGGAAGTCCCGACAATTGCGCCAGAAGGATGTCTATCCCCTCAGCCGCCAGGGGCTCGCCCCCCGTCAGGGTCACATTGGTGATGCCCGTCTCCATGATGTATGCGCAGATATCCTCTGCCGTCATGAGTTCGCAGGGGGAATCGTAGGAAAGGGCGTATCCCGTGTCACAGTAGCTGCACCGCAGGGGACAGCCTGCCAGCCTGATGAAGACCGCAGGCTCTCCCGCACGTTCGCCCTCACCGTTTATGCTCACAAATTTCTCAACAACGTGATAAAGCATCTGTTCACCGCACATATTCTGCCGCATTTCCGGGGGTCTCCCAGACCGTGACACTGTACACCTCATATCCGTGGGAGCGTCCGCAGTCCGCCATACGCCCGCATATGTACTTTGCCAGGTTTTCTGCCGTAGGACGAAACGGTACGGGGTACAGGGAAAATCCCTCATCGTAAAGGGCGGCAAGGGTGGTGTCCTTCAGCGTGCCCTCCTCATAGATGAAGGTGTGATCGAGACTGTCCGCTATCTCACGCAGGTCACGCTTGATGTCGCCGAAGTCGGCGACCATGCCCCGATGCTGTTCATCCGCACACAGATCTCCCGTTATCTTGGCCTGCACACGCCACCTGTGACCGTGCAGGTTTGAGCATTTTCCCTTGTATCCGCTCAGGAAATGAGCGGAGTCAAATTCGGACTCAGCCGTGATGTAGTACATATTTCCCCCGATCAGGATCTTCTCATCTTCTTCTCCTCGGCCAGCTTTTCCGAGCTCTCTATAAGGCTCTGTTCGTTGGGCTTGTGGAGTTCATCGTATTCTATCACGAATTCCAGCGCATCGCTCTCACGCAGGGGCTTTGACATAAGAAATCCCTGGATGTAGTCGCACTTGAATCCCGACAGTATCTTATACTGGTCTATGCTCTCAACGCCTTCTACCACCGTCTTTATGCCCAGTTCCCTGACCATGCCGATGATAGAGGATGCTATCTGGTAATCCTTCTGCTTGGAGCTTATCTCATCCACAAAGGACTTGTCCACTTTAAGTGTCTTTATGGGCATATCCTTGAGGTACTGGAATGAAGAATAGCCCGTGCCGAAGTCATCCAGGGCGATGGCAACGCCCATGTCCGCCACCTGCTGCAGCTTCTTTCCGTTGTCATCATCGAGCATATCCACGAAGGAAGTCTCGGTGATCTCTATCTGGAGATTTGCGGGATTGATGTCGAATATGCTGATGGTGCGCATCACCTTGGATATGAAGTCAGCACGCTTGAGCTGGATGGGTGAAACGTTTATGGACATGATGATGTCCTTGTTGTATTCGTTCATGCGGCGCAGAGCCTTGCAGCCGCTCTCCATGATCCAGGTGCCGATCTTCTCCATCACGCCTGTTTCCTCCGCTACGTCCACGAAGCTGGAGGGAGGCACATAGCCGAGTTCGGGGTTTTCCCAGCGGATAAGGGCTTCAAAGCCGTGGAGCATACCGTTCTCAACAGATACGATAGGCTGGAATACAAGATAGAATTCGTGATTTTCCACCGCCGTGGTGAGTTTCTGTGCGATGGTGGAGCGCCCGAGCACCTTTTCGTGGAGAGTGGTCTTGAAGTATTCCGTATGACCCTTTCCTCTCTCCTTTGCCCTCTGCATCGCAATGTCCGCATCACGCAGGAGCATATCGAGATTTCTGTCATCATCGGGATATATGGATATGCCCACGGAGAACTGCGCATACAGCTTTGTTCCCAGAAGTTCGATGGGCTCTATGAACTGCTTGCGGATGTTGAGTATCAGCTCCGCTATCATAATGGCGTAGTCGTCGCCCTCAAGCTCCGTCACCACCACGAACTCATCTCCCGAGAAGCGGAACACCTTGGGTATTATCTCATGCACACGCTGACCGAACTCATGCAGGAAAGCGTCGCCCTGCTTGTGTCCGAGAGTCTCCGTCACCCATTTGAAGTTGTCGATGTCCAGAAAGAGAAGTGCGAAGCGGTCACGGTTGTCGCTCCTTACCGCCGCCAGATCCTGGATGTATTCATACATCTTGTATCTGTTGTAAAGTCCCGTGGTAGTATCAAGGTTCACATAGTCCTCGATGACCGCATTCTTGTCCTGGAGCGTCTGCGCCAGTTCGTCCACCGACCGTGCGATGATGCCTATCTCATTCTCTGAGGTGGAGTTGATGCGGAAGTTATAGTTGCCCTGTGAGATCTGCTCTATGGATGCGGAGATCTCGGGGATGTCCTTTGCCTCATGCCTAATGGAGTTGAGGGTAGCTATTATCTCGAGTGCGAAGAGACAGGCAAGGATGATTATCTGCTGTGAGTACAGTCTGGAGAAGTCGCCCATTGCCACCTTGCCGTCAAAGATGACTGCGATCACCCAGCCGTTTGACAGCTTCTGATCGTAGAAGAAGTTCTCCGTATTCCCCGATTTGAACCTGAGTATCTTCGCCGATTCCGTCTGACCTATCTCCGCAAGGGTGATGTCCGCATCGCTCATGAGCGCATCCGCACCGGCAGGGGAGTATACCACCTGTCCCTTGTCGTCATAGATAACGGAATATGCACCTTCGTTTGACAGGGTGCCGGAAATGTTCTCGCCCAGGGCGGGGATGTTTATCTTCAGGTAGATAGCGCCGCTGTTATCCCCCCGCATATAACGGGATGACATAATGAGCCCCATGCCGTCGGTGTAGGTCAGGGAGTTGGAGGCATTCTCCATCTTTATGCCGAGAAGGGCGGAGGGATCGGCTTCGCCGTTCATGTCAAAGCAGCGCCCCTGGGAAGAGAAGCACCACACATTGTCTATCATGTCCGAGCTGTTGGCAAGTCTGCGGATCTCCGTCACGATCTCCTCATCTGTCCCATTGCCGTCAAAGAAGTTGATAGCCCCCTGTGTCTGTGCAAAGTATGCCATCGACACGGACATCTGCTCGGTGAATATGTCAAAGGAACGGCATGAAGTGTATGCGGCATTGGTCATCATGTTGCGCACGCTTCTGTCGGTGTTTGACTTTGTTATGAAGTAGGTCATCGCTATGAACAGTATCACAATGAGTACGTTGAACATACATATCAGCGTGACAAGGCTGTTTATAAAGCTTTTTTTAGAAAAATGCATACCGGCTCCCGTAAATATAGAAATAGAGTGTAATTATGCATACATATATATTATAACACATTTCCCTGCACTTTTCAATATCAAATTTAACAAACATCATAAAAATAGATATGATTTTTTCACGTTATTATGACAGCGCCCCCTTTCTAATCTGTTTTTAATCTGACATGGATGTTTTTAATCTTAATCACCTTGACAAGGGGCGGCAGGTGTGGTATAATGTACACATCAACTCAGATCGACAGTGATCCTTTTTAAGGAAGGGGAAATCCATATGAACAAGAAATTGACTGCTATCACCATGTCCGCTGTTATCGCTCTTTCCGGGCTGACTTCCTTCGGCGCGGCTGTATCTGCCGATGAGCCCCTGAACGTGTCTGTTTCGGCATCCAAGCTCACAGGCTGGCAGACCGTGGACGGCGGCAAGTACTACTACGGCAAGGACGGCAAGCCTCTCACAGGCTGGAAGAAGATAGGCGGCGACACCTACTACTTCAACTCTGCCAAGAACGGCAAGGCTGTTACGGGCTTTGTCACCATTTCGGGCAGCACCTACTACTTCGGACAGGACGGCGTTATGCGCACGGGCTGGGTGAAGCTGTCGGGCGACACCTACTACTTCGGCAATGACGGTGTTATGCGCACAGGCACACGCACCATCTCAGGCAAGACCTATACTTTCGGCAAGGACGGCAAGCTTTCGACCTCCGCTTCCAAGACCAAGACCGCTGCCAAGTCGTCTTCCAAGAAGTCCGTTTCATGGGGCGAGTCTTCCGCCAGCGTAGAGAAGAAGCTCGCAGGTCTTGATTACTTCTCCCTGGGGCCCATGATAATGGTATTCAACAGTGATGCCACCGACCCCAACGCAAAGCTCGACTGCACATTCTATCTCTTCGATGATGCCGAGAAGCTCCAGATGTACGGCACCATGAAGGAGGGCGTATCCTCCAAGAGAAATTCTCTCGAGAAGTCGGGATACAAGCTCGTAGTCAAGGAGAACTATGAGGGCAACATGGTGTACCTCTACACAAAGGGCAGCGTAGCCGTAGTCGTTTCCGACTATGTTTCCGAGGGCGTGAAGTACGGCATGACCATGTACCTTTCCCCCGAGATCACCAAGGAGATGACTTCGGGCAACACCGATACTCTTGAATCCATATTCGATGACATCGGAATGTGATCCGACAGGGATCGCTTTTCTGCGGTATCATTGCGGCGAGTGTGAAGCGCTCGCCGCTTTCTCCGTTTCCGTGAGGTCAGGCGCCGCTTTTTTGTGCATTTCTACAAAGTTGACGCGGCATTAATATTTTGTGTACAAAAACTATTGCAATCTGTGTGAAAAAATGCTATATTTATACTATATACTTTTCTGGACAATTTCGCTGTTCATATAAAGGAGGCACTAATGAGAAGGACAAGGATAATACCGGCGGTCATGGCGGCTTTCCTGATGGCGGTCATGCTCCCCGTCAGGGTGCTTGCAGTGGTTCAGACCAACTACACCCCCTACACAGGGCAGGCCGCAGATACGGTCAGCTTCAAGAAATATCTCGTAATGGACAAGGATGCCACAGTACCTAAGGTGACCTTTAAGTTTGAAGTCATCGCAGGCCCCGAAACACCTTACAACATTACATCCACCCCCAAGAAGATGCAGATAAGGAAGAACACGAGCACCACGCTCCCCACAGTCACCGATGCTGTCTTTGTTCCGGGGCTCACCACATATGACACCGTTCAGAACGGCGACGTATCAGTCAGCCTCGGCACAGATGAGAAATACGCAAAGTCGCAGGAAGATGTGGTGTTCAGTGTCAAGGACGTCACCTTCAACGAACCCGGCATATACAGGTACACCGTCAGGGAGAAGGCAGTCGGTGCCGCTGTAAAGGGCGTCACCATCTCCGACAAGCTCCTCTACATCGACGTGTATATCACAGACGACGGCAGCGGCAATCTCAGGCTTGCCCAGACATCGGAGATAACGAGCGACACCCAAAAGCCCTTTATCATCTCCTCCGCACCCAATAACGACACCGCAGGCTATGACGTGACGCCAAATGCCGACAGCGGCTCTGAAGCCTACTCTACCGAAGCCAAGGCGGACGGCCTTGTGAACAAGTACACCAGCTTCGATCTGTACTTTGCAAAGCAGGTCACAGGCAATCAGGGTTCCCGTGACAAGTACTTCATGTTCGACGTCACCGTAAACAACCTGACCGATGGCTATGTGGTAAATGCCGATCTCACAAATGCGGTAGCATCACCCACTCAGACGCCGGCTACTTCCTACAAAACGATGACCAATCCCACATCCATCACAGCGAATTCGAGCGGCACGGCATCAGGCAGCTTCTATCTTCAGGACGGGCAGTATATCAGGCTCAAGGGACTTCCCGAGGGGGCGACCTACACCGTCACCGAGCATCCCGAGGACTACACTTCTCTTGCAGCCGATGATTCCTCCCTTGCAGCCTCACCTATCAAGACCATCACGGTAAATGAGGAAGAAAAGAAATTTGTCGATCCCACGGCGAACAACACAGACACAGGCATCACCGGCGACGTATTCACAGGCTACAGGAACACCAAGAACGGCACCGTTCCCACGGGCATCGTGCTTGCCTACACACCCGTAGTCATCATCGGCGTACTTGCCCTTGCAGGCATCATATTCCTCGCATACAAGCGCAAGTCCGAATAGGCAGGGCAGGCTGAGCCTGCACCCATTTCGTATATTTATTCTGCCGAGCCTTTTCCGACAGGCTCGGCAGATTTTATCGGCGAACTCGTCCCGGGTCGTACCCGGCGGGCGGTGCCCACACCCATTTCGGCAGGCTGAGCCTGCAGCCAATTCGTTCATCCGTTTGTATCGGGCATATGCAAAACGGCTCGGCAGACAGGATGACCCCAAACCCGATTCGTATATTTATTCTGCCGAGCCTTGTTGTATATGTCCGATGCAGACTAATCAACGAAATGGGTGCAGGCACCGCCTGCCAAAATTCGCAGGGAATTCTTACATAGCTATTGATTTTTTCTGCGATTTATGGTATACTAATAAAGTATCTATCTAAGACCAAACGGGCACTTTCCTGCCCGTCATCAGAACTAAGGCGGTGCATACTGCGTGAACAAAACAAGTTATAAGGTTGCCCTGGGCGGCGTAGTATCGTCACTATGTCTTGCACTCATGTTCCTTACGGGAGTGTTCCCCCTGCTCAACTTCGCCATCCCCATCTATGCAGGTGCGATGATGATAATAGTCGCACATGAGGTGAGTGCGGCATGGGCGATGGCGGCATACTGTGCGGTGAGCATCCTTTCCCTTTTCCTCACCCCCGATAAGGAAGCATCCACGCTGTTTATCATGTTCTTCGGATATTATCCCATACTCCTTCCCTTCTTCAGGAAGATACGTCCCCGGTTCATAGTGCCGGTGCTGAAGTTTGCCATGTTCAATGTCTGTATGTTCGTATGGTACAAGATGATAACGTTCGTGCTGGGCATCTACGACTTTTTCGGCAACTTCGCCTTCCTCGGCAAGTACATGACCATAGGTGTTCTGGTGTTCGTGAACATGATCTTCCTCCTGTATGACTACACCATCGAGTCCATAGAGGAGATGTATGTGGAGTGGTTCCGTCCCACCTATTTCGGCAAGAAGCCGAAGAAGCTGACGGAAGAGAAGAAATAGACCCGCATAAAGGAGCAGACAAAACAAATGCGTATAAGAAGAAAGAAATGGGCACGCCCCGAGCTGGAAGTGTGTCCCTATTATTATGAAGACCCCGAGCTCAAAGGCAAATGGGAGACGGTGTTCCCCGTGAAGAGGACGACCTATCTTGAAGTGGGCTGCGGAAAGGGGATATTCGCCGCAAAGCACGCTGTCATGTACCCCGACGTGAATATCATCGCCGCCGACATCAAGGCGGATATGCTGGGCGTGGCACGCCGCACCGTGGAGAAGGAATTTGAGGCGGCAGGCCGTGAACATGACAACATCGTCCTCACCCGCATGAACGTGTCGCACATATCCGAGCACTTCGATATCTCCGACAACATAGAGCGCATCTATATCAATTTCTGCAACCCGTGGAACAGGGGCAAGCACAACAAGCGCCGCCTCACCCATCCCCGCCAGCTTGAGCAGTACAAGCAGATCCTCAGGCCCGGCGGAGAGATACGCTTCAAGACCGACGACGACATATTATTCGAGGACTCCCTCGAATACTTCGCCGAAACGGGATTCAGGACCCTTTATCTCACAAGGGATCTCCATGCGGAGAACTTCCCCGACAACATCATGACCGAACACGAGAAGATGTTCTCCGATGAGGGGATAAAGATCAAATATATCGCAGTATCTCAGGAGATGAAATGATGTACAAAAGAATAACGGCGCTGTTCACCGTGCTGCTGATGATGATCCTCATATGCGATGTGCCTGTCCGTGCAGTCACATTCTCACCGGATTTCACCATCACCAGCGAAGCCGCAGTCATGATGGATCTTGACCGCAACACGGTCGTTTACGCCAAGAATGCCGACAAGAAGATGTACCCTGCATCCCTCACCAAGATAGTCACCGCCATGGTAGTCCTCGACAATGTTGACGACATCGAGAACACCAGGTTTGAAGCGCCTCTTTCCGTGTTCGATGAACTCTACGGCATGGGTGCATCCACCGTCGGACTTATGAAGGATGAGATAACCACCGTCAAGGATCTTCTCTATTCCCTCATGCTCAAATCTGCCTGCGAATCTGCGGGCATCCTCGCCTATAACGTAGGTCAGCACAGCACGGCGAACTTCGTCGAGATGATGAATGAAAAGGCAAAGGCCATCGGCTGCACGGGCACCCACTTTGTCAATCCTCACGGCCTTTATGACAAGGATCAGTTCACCAACGCCAACGACATGGCACGCATCGTCCGCTATGCCGTGGATAACTACCCCCTCCTTGTGGAGATCGCCTGCACCGTTGACTATGAGATGCAGCCCACCAATATGCACAGCGAGGGATGGGCGCATATCTACCACACCAATGCCATGATAAATCCCGAGTCCTTCGAGTATTACCCCTATGTTAAGGGCTTCAAGACAGGTACTACTGATGAGTCGGGCAGATGCCTTGCCACCCTCGGCTCCAAGGACGGCTGCAATTATCTCCTTGTCACCCTCGGCTCTCCCCTGAAGAATGAGGACGGCGAGACTGTCTACAACCACTATGAAGACCACCGTATGCTCTATGACTGGGCATTCGATCACCTTGAATACAAGCAGATAATCCCCGCAGATAAGGAAGTCAAGGAGCTTCAGGTGAATTTCGGCGAGTCCAGCGACTTCGTCCGCCTTGTCACCGCCTCCGATTACAGCACCGTATGGCTCGACACCATCGACGACAGCAAGCTCAGCGATGTCATCACCGTAGATGAGAGCCTTCTCAATGAGGACGGCACCATCGACGCCCCCGTGGAGCAGGGGACGGTGCTCGGCACCTATGCTGTCACCTTCCACGATGAGGAAGTCGGCCGTGTGGATCTTGTGGCACAGACCGATGTCACCCTTTCCGTTGCCAAGTACAACATGGACAAGGCAAAGCACTTCGTCACATCAGGCTGGTTCCTTGCCGCCGCAGGCATCGCAGTGGTGCTTATCTTCCTCTACATCATCCTTGTGGCATCCTCCAACAGGAAAAAGAAGAAAAAGCGCCGCAGAAAGAAAGTCAAAGCAGGCAGGAATTTCTGACCCCTGAAAGGATAGTATGAAACGTATCGCCTTTCTTGACCTTGCCCGTGGCATTGCGATGATATATGTCATCCTCTACCACATAATGTTCGACATCAGATACATATTCGAGCTTCCCGTGCCGGAGCTTCTCCGTCCCGGGAACGCCGTATTCGAGGCGGCGCACGTCATCTTCCTGTGGGTGCTGTTCTCCGTGTCGGGGATATGCCTGACCCTCTCCCGTGACCCGGTGAGAAGAGGAGCGGTGCTCTATCTTGCAGGCTTCGGCATCACCCTTGTGACCGAGCTGTTCATGCCCTCCGAGCTTATCGTCTTCGGAGTCCTGAGCTGTTTCGGAGCGTGCATGGTGATAATGGGGCTGTGCCGCAGAGCGATAGCCAAGCTCCCTCTGTGGACTGCGGCGGTGACATTTCTTCTCTGGTTCATCCTGCGGCACTTTCCGCAGTACATCGACCTCGTTTTCACACGCATACAGCCGGAGCTCAGCGGATACGGATACCTCTATCCCATCGGCATCATCCCCGAGGGATTTCGCAGTGCAGATTTCTTCCCTGTCATACCCTATATATTCATGTTCCTGACAGGCTGTATCCTCTCTCCCCTTGTCACGGGGAAGAAGCTGCCCGCCCTGTTCTATTACACCACCAACAAGGTGACTGCCCCCATAGAGTTTATCGGGCGGCATTCCCTTATCATCTACCTTGCACATCAGCCCTTGATATTCGGAGCGCTGATGCTCATTCTGAAAGGATAACATGAAGCTCAAAGTATCCGGATACACCGATGCGGATAAGAAAAGAATGTATATATTTTTCGGACTCATCTGTCTGGCATTCGGGATATTCTTCGTCCTAAGCGCCATCAGCTTCCCTCTTGTCACCGTGAATTATACGGTGACTACCGAAAAGACTGACAAGCCCTTCCGTGTGGTGCAGATATCAGACCTGCACGACTGCTATTACGGCAAGGACATGAAGGAACTCACGGATGCCATCGACAAGGCTCATCCGGACCTCATCGTCCTCACAGGCGACATCTATGATGACAAGCTCCCCAACAACAACACATCCGCACTCATGGAGTACATAGGAAAGCGCTATACCTGCATCTATGTCGCAGGCAACCACGAATTCTACGATGTGGAGCGGTGGCGCAAGAACAAGCCCATCGCCGAGTCCTACAACATCATCGTTGCTGAGGGGGAGAACTTCACCTTCGGCGACATCACCGTATGCGCCGCAGCAAAGCGGCTCGAGGGCATTGATGACTGGGAGGAGGCTGTAAAGCGGTGTGCGGAGAGTGCCGACAAGAACAGCTTCGTTCTGCTCCTGTCCCATTATCCCCATATGATAGACTTTTACCGCTCCTTTGACACCTTTGACCTGATATTATCAGGCCATGCCCACGGAGGACAGTGGCGGCTCCCCTGGTCACAGAACGGGCTCTACGCCCCCGATCAGGGCTTTTTCCCGAAGCTGTCGGGCGGCAGGTTTGACTATGAGGACACCACCCTGATAGTCAGCAGGGGGCTTTCCCGCACCAAGTCAAAGGTGCCCCGCATATTCAACAATCCCGAGCTGGTGGTCATAGACATCCTGCCCGCATAAGACAATATATTCGGAGTAATTCATGGAACAGATAATTGAGATCACATCACCCGACATAGCAGCCGCAGTGTTGGGTCATCTTGACGCCAACGTCAACCGCATACAAAGGCAGTACGATGTCACCCTGCTCTCACGGGGGAGCGACATCCGCATAAGCGGCGAGGAAGAGAACGTAAAGCGTGCGGCACGGTGCGTTGACACCCTCTGCGCTATGGCGGAGCGCAATGAGGAGATAACCGCAGGCTCACTTGACTACATCTTCTCCATGGTGGAGGAGGATCACCTTGACGAGGTGCTCAAGCTCACCGAAGGCGGAATATGCGTCACCATGTCGGGCAAGGTGGTCAAGGCAAAGACCATAGGTCAGAAGAAGTATGTCGATCTCATCCGTGACAACACCATTGTCATGGGAGTAGGCCCCGCAGGTACGGGCAAGACCTACCTTGCGGTGGCAATGGCAGTCAAGGCATTCAAGAACCATGAGGTCAACCGCATCATACTCACACGTCCCGCAGTAGAGGCAGGGGAAAAGCTGGGCTTTCTTCCGGGCGACCTGCAAAACAAGGTCGATCCCTATCTCCGTCCCCTCTACGATGCCCTTTTCGACATGATGGGGGCTGAGAACTTCAACAAGCACATGGAGAAAGGCACCATCGAGGTCGCCCCCCTTGCATATATGAGAGGACGCACCCTTGACGATGCGTTCATCATCCTTGACGAAGCGCAGAACACCACACGGGAGCAGTTCAAGATGTTCCTCACCCGTCTGGGCTTCAACAGCAGGATGGTCATCACAGGCGACATCACCCAGATAGACCTTCCCGACAGGGGCAAGAGCGGTCTGGTGGACGCCATGAAGATACTCCACGGAATAGAGGGCATAGCCATAAACAGGTTCTCCGACCGTGACGTTGTGCGTCACAAACTGGTGCGTGACATAATCAAGGCATATGACAAGGCGGCACAGAACAGATGACGATCCGTGAGAGGAGCCGACACGGCTTCTCAGGCTTTTTTACAGGAGGTATCCCATGCACAAGGTAAGAGTTCATATCACAAACAAGCAGAAGAAGAGCATCACTCCCGACATCAGGGATATCGTGCGCTCCTGTGCGGCACAGGTGCTTGCAGACGAAAAGTTCCACGACGATGCGGAGGTCAATGTCACATTCGTCTCCGATGAGGAGATACGCACCCTCAACCGTTCCTTCCGTGATATCGACCGTCCCACGGATGTGCTCAGCTTCCCTCTCGGAGAAGGGGGCTCCTACGATCACGACCCTGCCCACGGACTGGCGCAGCTGGGCGATGTGGTCATCTCCTTTGACACAGCCGTGCGTCAGGCGAATGAATATGGCCACAGCATAGACCGTGAGGTGGCGTTCCTTACGGTACACAGTATGCTCCATCTGCTGGGCTACGACCACATGAACAAGGTGGATGAGCGCATCATGCACGCCAAGGAGGAGAAGGCACTCAACACTCTGGGCATATATCGGGGGATATCCCCCGTATGGGCGGTCGAAGACCTGTTTGAAAGGCTCTCCCTCCGTGACAAGACCATCGACCTTGCCAAGAAAAGGGGCGTAGGCAAAGAGGATGACACCTACCGCATCACCCGCATCGCCTGTGAGATCTCCGAGACATCCAAGCCCGGCGAGTGGTATTCATGCGAATGTATCATACTCAGGGGTGGCAGCATCATAGGCGGCTATGAGGTCCGCTTTGACACCAACGGCGACATGATCGACGACGACGTTATCTGAGGCAGAGAGTACACATATTAAGTATACATTATCGTGTAACTTTTGTCAATAGAAGTATCACGATAATGTTACGCTTAACCGTAAATTTTTTTGAACAGGCTTCACAAAGGAGGAAGAGAAATGAACTCACCCGAATGGATAAAGAGATCGGCAGTCTATCACATATATCCCCTGGGATTTTGCGGATGCGAGCGCACCCGTGCCGAATTTGACGGCTCAAAGCAGCCTCACCGCATACGCAAGGTGCTCGACTGGATAAGCCACCTTAAAGCTATGCACCTTTCGGCAGTCTACTTCGGCCCCGTCTTCGAGTCCACCGCACACGGATATGACACCGCCGACTACACGAAGATAGATGCACGTCTGGGCACCAACGATGACTTCACCGACGTATGCAGGGCACTCCACGACAACGGCATACGCATCGTGCTTGACGGCGTTTTCAATCATGTGGGCAGAGACCACTTCGCCTTCCTCGATGTCAGACAGAACCGTGAAAGGTCACGCTACTGCGGATGGTTCTGCAACCTCAACTTCGGCGGCAATAGTCCCTACAATGACGGCTTCTGGTATGAGGGCTGGAACAACTGCTACGACCTTGTCAAGCTCAACCTGCGCAATCCCGAAGTGGTGGACTATCTCCTTTCCGCCGTCAGGATGTGGATCGACACCTGGGATATCGACGGCATCCGCTTCGATGCGGCAGACTGCCTTGACAACGACTTCATAAAGCGCATCCACAACTTCACACGCTCCATAAAGCCCGATTTCTGGCTCATGGGCGAGATAATCCACGGCGACTACCGCCGCTGGGCAAATCCCGATATGTTCGACTGCGTGACCAATTACCAGTGCTACAAGGGCATCTGGTCATCCCACAACGACCGCAACTACTTCGAGATAGCCCACTCCATCGAATATCAGATGGGGCAGTACGGCGACATCTATATGTACAACTTCCTTGACAACCACGATGTGGAGCGCCTTGCCACCCACCTTACCGACTACGACCGCATCTACTGCTGCTACACCATGCTCTATACCATGTACGGAGTCCCCTCCGTCTACTACGGCAGCGAGTACGGCATCAGGGGCGCCAAGGGAAGGGGCGCAGATGCGGATCTTGCCATCCGACCCTGCATCGAGCTTGACGACATCCCGGGCAGGGATGACAGGCTCTATGAGCATATCTGCACTCTGGGCGCAATACGCTCTGCGATCCCTGCCCTGCAAAGCGGCTCCTATTCCAAGATGGAGCTGAAAAACCAGACCTTCCTCTACAAGCGTGAACTTGACGGTGATGAGGTGTACATCGCACTCAACATCTCCGACGGCGACTACACATTTAACTTCCCCTGCAAGTACGCAAAGCTTGCCGACAGGCTCACAGGCAGGGTATTCACCTGTGACGGCGGCAGAGCGAGCGTCACCGTGGGTAAGGATCACTCCATGATACTTGTGGACGCATCCATGCGCACCGCAGAGGAGCAGACATCCGAACCGACCGTGACCGCATCCGAACCTCCCGCAGAAAGCATTCCCGCAAGTGAGCCCGCTTCCCCGAAGCCCGCTCCTGAGGCTGATGTGCCCAAGGCTCCCGACAAGCCCGGGAAGCGCCGCTCCTACGGCATCCCCGACGGGAAGCAGCTTGTCATCGGCGGACGCTACCGCCATTTCAAGGGGGGCGAATATGTGGTGACAGGCACCGCCTCCGACCACGAGACCCTTGAGCCCATGTGCATCTATCTTCAGATAACCGACAAGCCCCGTGCATGGGTGCGACCCATAAGCGAGTTCCTCGACGACATCGACGACAACGGCAACCGCAGGGCACGCTTTGAGTTCATAGAGAGAGCATATTGACAAGAAGGCACCGTCCTATGGCGGTGCCTTTACTGGTGATATTGTCCAAATCCTGCATCATATCTTTAGCAAGTTGCACGGACATGGAATTTGGTCATATCTATTGCAATTTCGGATACAATATGGTATGATATATAAAAAATGCGATGCTGTTTTTCTGTCGTCAGACAGGGAACAGCGACCGCAGGAAGGTGAAAAGAATGAAAAAAGTCAGAAGAGTGCTGTGCCTGTTTACCGCACTGCTGCTGCTCATCTCCCTCACAGTCACGGGAGCAGCCGTATCAGCGGCAGACATGAGCGTCGCATTCAGGCAGAAGGTCATCACAGTGCCCGCAGGATCGGCTGTCACCCTCAAGCCCGTATTAAACGGCGTGAAGTCCTCCGACCTTGCGTGGAAGAGTTCCGACAAGAACGTTGCCTCCGTTAAGGACGGCAAGGTGACTGCAGGGAAGAACGGCACCGCAGTTATCACCGCCTCCGCAGGGAAGGCATCCGCATCCGTCACCATCAAGGTGGGCAAGCGTGTTTCCTCCGTTACCGCCGCAAAGCAGACGGTCACGCTCAAAGTAGGGGACACATACTCCGTCAAAGCCACCGTTTCTCCCTCTGATGCGGCATACAAGGGGCTGAGCTACAAGGTGTCCGACAAGTCCGTTCTCTCCGTGAAGGGCAGCACCATCACCGCAAAGAAGGCAGGTTCAGCCACCGTTACAGTTACCGCAGCCGACGGCTCCGCAAAGAAGGCGACCGTCAAGGTGACAGTCACCGGGAAGGCAGACAAGTCCGCCGCTGCCAAGACTGCCGCTCCCAAGTCCGCCCCCAAGGGGAAGGCATCCGCAAACTTCAACACCGACCTTACAGCTTTTGATATGTGTGATAACATCAAGGTAGGATTTAACTTCGGCAACGCCCTTGACGCAACAGGCGGCAGCGGCCTTTCATCTGAGACATCATGGGGCAACCCCAAGATCACCAAGAAGATGATGGACGATGTCAAGGCAGCAGGCTTCAATGCCGTGCGCATACCCACTTCATGGGGGAAGCACTGCGACACCGAGGGCAATATAGACAAGGAATGGCTCGACCGTGTACAGGAAGTCGTTGACTACGCATATGACGACGGCCTCTACATCATCCTCAACAGCCATCACGACAACAAGTACTACAACATCGACAAGATGACCGCCGATCCTAAGGTAAAGGAACACAACCTCAAGATGATGAGCAACCTCTGGACACAGGTGGCGAACCGTTTCAAGAGCTACGGCGACAAGCTCCTCTTTGAGACACTCAACGAACCCCGCACCGAAGGCAGTGCGAATGAGTGGAACGGCGGCACATCGGCTGAGCGTGAGACTCTCTCCGACCTCAATGACGCCATCGTAAAGGCAGTCCGTGCAACAGGCGGCAACAATGCGTACCGCTTTATCCTCGTGCCCGCATACGGCGCTACCTCCTCCACCCACATCCTCCGTCAGACCAGGTTCCCCGATGACGACCGTGTCATCATATCCGTTCACGCATACTCACCCTACAACTTCGCTCTCAACGGCAGCGGCCCTGCCTCCTTCACCGACAGCGACAAGGCGGAGCTTGAAAGGTTCTTCTCCGACCTCAACAGCATCTTCATCTCCAAGGGAAGGGCAGTCATCATCGGCGAAACAGGCGCCACCTACAAGAAGAACAATGACGACCGCATAGCATGGGCTAAGGTGTTCTTCGGCGGCGCAAGGAAGTACGGCATCCCCTGCTTCCTCTGGGACAACAATGCAGGACTGAAGAGCGGTGCGGAATGTTTCGGCTACTACAACCGCTCAAGCGGCAAATGGATGCACCCTGAAGTGACCGACGCGATAATAGAAGCGGCTCAATGATACGACCCCGCTTTGATATGGAAGGCAGGACGATGACAACACCGTTCTGCCTTTCTGTATTCGGTCGTCGGAAAAATGTGATGATTTTCCCGAAATTTCTCGGAAAAATGTGAAATTTTAGCTTGATTTCCCTGGAAAAATGTGATGAAGCAGGCAGTGATCGGATCCGATCCGTTCATACATTTATACCGGGCATACCTGTTTTTGATCAGGAAGCAGGAAATGTTCGGGCGGGAGCTATATGCAATAGTCATATGATTTTGATATCATATCCATTGCATTTTCATTTGCGGTGTGCTATAATAGATACAGCACAGGTTCAACTGTTTCTGACGAAAAGGAGGCAATATGCCCAAGAAAATACTTATAGTGGACGATGAGAAGAATATACGCAGCGTCATAGCCGAGTATGCGAAGTTTGAGGGATACGAGACCGCAGAGGCGGAGGACGGTATGCAGGCCGTGGATATGTGCCGCACCAATGATTTCGACCTGATAATCATGGATATCATGATGCCCCGTCTTGACGGCTATTCCGCAGTAAGAGAGATAAACAAGATAAAGAAGATACCCGTCATCATGCTCTCCGCAAGGGGTGAGGAATATGACAAGCTCTTCGGCTTTGAGCTGGGGGTGGACGACTATGTGACCAAGCCCTTCTCTCCGAAGGAACTGCTTGCCCGCATGAGAGCCGTCATCAAGCGCACCAGTGCGGAGGAGACGGCAGAGCAGCACGAAGTCCTCACCTTTGAGGGGCTTGAGATAGACATGATAGGCAGAGAAGTCCGTGTGGACGGTCAGACCGCACAGCTCACACCCAAGGAGTACGATCTGCTCTTCTACATGGTGCGAAACAAGGGCATCGCCCTTTCCCGTGAGAAGCTCCTCGAAGAAGTATGGGGCTATGATTTCTACGGGGACGACCGCACCGTTGACACACACATCAAGATGCTGCGCAATTCCATCGGTGAATACCGCAAGTTCATCGTCACGCTGAGAGGAATGGGTTACAAGTTCGATGCAGGAAGATAGACCCCGCAAGGGACTGCGCTACGCCGTACACAGCGTCCGGTTCACGGTATGGATATACTTTGCCATATTCATCATCGCCATTCTGGTGCTCATGTGGATCACCTTCATCATGACCCTTGAGACCAACTACAAGAACCGCCGCCGTGCCGACATCAATACCGCAGCCGCATATATAACCGAGCATATCGAGAGCGGCAGCCTTACCAGCCGCAAGCTGTACGACCTTGCTTACAGCTATGATATGTGTATCGTCATACAGGATAAGTTCGGCATCACTCTCTATTCCTATGATGTTTCCCCCGGCAGGTGTCTTATCCACGGTTCGGCGGAGTCAGAGCTGTCGGAGTACCGCAGGAAGGCAGAGGAGAAAGGCTCCTTCTACACCCAGATACGGAGCCTTGACACAGGCACGGAGAATATGCTCTATGTCAGCACTCTGGGAGCCGAGGAGACCCTGGGCTACCTGATGATAAACACATCCACCGAGCCTATCCAGTCCACCGTCAACGTCATCAGGGCGCAGATGATACAGATAAGCCTTGCCATGCTGATACTGGGATTCGGCATATCCATATTCCTGTCAAGGCTCATCTCCACCCCCATCACACGGATAACCCGTTCGGCGGAGAAGCTCGGACAGGGCGATCACAACGTCCAGTTCAACGGCAAAGGCTACAACGAGACCGAACAGCTTGCCCGCACCCTGAACTTCGCCTCGGAGGAGATAACCAAGGTGGATACCATGCGCCGTGACCTCATGGCGAATATATCCCACGATCTGCGGACGCCCCTGACTATGGTGAAGGCATATGCGGAGATGATACGGGATCTGTCGGGTGACGACCCTGTGAAGCGTGATGAGCATCTGGGCATCATCATCGAGGAAAGCGACCGTCTGGCGGCACTGGTCAACGACATCCTCGACCTGACCAAGCTGGAGAACGGCGGTTCGGAGCTCGATCTTCAGGAGTTTGACTTAGGCTCCCGCATCAGCTCCATCATGACACGCTATACCATACTGTCCGAGCGTGACGGTTACAGCTTCTATGTATCCGTGCCCGACGGCATCACCGTAAAAGCCGACCCCATCAAGTTCGATCAGGTGATATACAATCTTGTCAACAATGCTGTCAACTATTCGGGCGACGGCAAGGAGATCTATGTCACGGCAGTCCGGATGGAGAACGGGACGGAGATCTCCGTCACCGACACGGGCGAGGGCATATCAAAGGAACTTCTCCCCCTCATCTTCGACCGCTACTACCGTGCGGAGAAGTCAAAGCGTGAAGTCATAGGCACGGGACTGGGACTTTCCATAGTCAAGCAGATACTCATCATGCACGGCTTTGAATTCGGTGTCCGCTCGGAGGAGGGCGTAGGCAGCACATTCTGGTTCAGGACAAAATGAACATACGATAAGCCCCATCGAACAGCGATGGGGCTTGATCTTTACTTTGGATCAGGTAGTATAGAGAACTACGTCAGAATCCACGAGACCGCTTCTTACAGCGATAGCTCTTATCTCCTTGCCGCTTCCCACGGAAACTACGCAGTCGTTGGACCACTTGTTGTCCGTGCCAAGGGCGATCTTTCCGTTTACCACACGCAGCTTGTTGTCGATGCCGTGCTTTATCACGGGAGTCGTGCCGTCGGTGGTGTAGATGATGAAGGAGTCCTTGTCGGTGCAGAATATCCTGTACTTGTCGGTGCCGCTCTTTACCACTCTCGGTGTCACTATCTTGATGTTGTTGAAGCCGTACTTGGATACGCCGTCGCTCCATGCACCGTTCTTGTAGGAACGGCAGTAGAGGGCATACTTGCCGGGGTCATCGATGTATACGGTGGTGCCGGGCTTGACGTGCTTGCTCTTGAGGGTGGTCGCAGATGTGCCTATCTCATAGTAGATCTCCACGCTGGGATCGGGGCAGTTGAATGTTACGAGTCTGCCGCCGAATACATGAGTAGCGGAGTATACGGGCTTAGCCACATAGGGCTTGTCTATGATTATTCTGGTAACAGGTCCCCATGCTCCGTCATCATATGCACGCAGATATACAGAACCGTAGTAGTAGCCGAAGTCAACGGTGCCGCCGTTTGCTACGCTCGGGTCATCCGTGGTAAGGGTGGAGCGGTTCTCAAGGGTGTAGTAGATGCGTACATCGGGATGATCCGAAGTGAGGACAGCCGATGTGCCCGTATCGGTCTTGGTCAGATCATAGTCAACTGTGGCATCGGTGCGGGCAGCCATTCCCAGAGGGCAGGTGATGTCGTAGCAGTAGCCGCTCCTGTTGAGGGGATAGTAGTACTTCTCATTTGTGGGAAGATCTCCTACTCCGGTATAATCCGAGGCGAGAGTGCCGTTGGGGATGTGGATGTGGGTCAGGGGATCACCGTAGAACGCACGGTCTCCGATGTCGGTCACGCCCGAGGAAATGTCGAGGTACTTCAGACGAGAGCAGTCAGCGAAGGCTTCCTTGTCTATCTTTGAGATATTTGCGGGGACGGTAAGAGCCTCAACTGCGGAGCAGTGAGCAAATACGCCCTCGGGAAGCACGCTTATGCCGCCGGGTATGTTTATCTGTGTGAGGGAGGAGCATCCGTCGAATGCGTGTACGCCTATGGTCTGCACGGTGTCGGGGATGTTTGCGTAGGTCATTGCGGAGCAGTCATAGAAGGCATATGCGCCGATGGTGGTAGTTCCCTCGGGGATGTCTATGCCCGTAAGACCGGAGCAGTTGTAGAATGCACGCTCATCAACGGTGAGCAGGTTCTTGGGAAGTGTGACGCTGACAAGAGACGAATCGTTCTCAAAGGCAGACTTTCCTATCCTTGTGACAGCATCGGGTATCTGTGCGTTGACAAGACCTGCGCAGTTCTCGAATGCGAAGTCATCAATGACGGTCACGCTGTCGGGGAGGTCTATGTCCTCGAGCTTGCGGCAGTTGTTGAATGCGTACTTGCCGATGGTGCGCACCGTGTCGGGAAGTGATACATCTGTGATGGATGTGCAGTCAGCAAAGGCATAGTCGCCCACGGAGGTCACGCCGTTGACATACACGACCTTTATCATATCACGGTATTTGTAGAAGGGGGAGGTGTGGAGAGCATAGTCTTCCATCTTGCCCGAGCCGGCGATGACCAGGTCGCCGTTGGTGTAGAGCTTCCATGTGGCGGAAGTGCCGCAGGTACCCTCATCCAGCTTTACCAAAGCGTTGAATACAGCCTCATCGGTGGAAAGCACCTCAGTCTGTGTCTCCTGTCCCTCTGCTCTGACTCCTGCGGCAGCGCTCATGCACACGCAGACAGCTGCAGCCAGGGCAGCCAGTTTCTTTTTGTTCATCGAACCATCCTTTCATGAATTGAATTATAAAAATACATTATAAGCTTGTTTGATACCGCTGACAGCATCGCATTATGAGCCTGTCAGCCGTATGCGGAGTTCTTCACTGTCCGCAAAGCCGCTCCTTACACCTACCGCCCGTATCTTCATGCCCACGCTTCCGGGGATCATTGCCTTTCCCTTTACCCTTGTGCCGTTGGTCATCGAGGGAGCGGTTTCATCGGTGGTGTATATGATGTAGCTTTCGGGAGTGGAGGAACCTATGACAAGGTATGTTCCCTCCTGTGAGACGGTGGGCTTGTTTACCGTGGGTATCTTGAGTATCAGCCGTGACACCGCCGACCATCTGCCCTTGTAATATGCCTTGGCATATACGGTGCAGTAGTCGTTGAACCTGACTGTTCCGCCTGCCTTCACGCTGCTGCATGACAGGCCTATGTCTGATGAGGAAGTCGAATAGTATATATCCGCATCGGAGTAATAGTTTTTGAATGTGACATCCCTGCCGCCGAAGGCATTTGTCACGCTGAAGGACGGCGGATAGAACAGGGTGTCAAATCTCATCTGTGTGCAGTCGCTGTTGGTAAAGCAGCTCCGCACCGCTATCGCACGCAGTATGGTGACTTCCGTCACATCCACGGATACCTTGCGGCTCGACCATATGCCGTTTGTCAGCGAAGGCTCCGTCCCGTCCGTGGTATAGATGATGAAGCAGTCGGGAGTCGTGGTGGTGATGGTGCATATATTGCGGTTTTGGCTGATGACGGGGGTATTTACCTTCGGTATCTTCAGTATCAGTCTGCACGGAACGCCCCAGATGCCGTCGATATATGTGCGTGCGTAGACCGTGCCGTAGTAGTCCTCAAACAGCACCGTATCGCCTGCCCTTACATGGGGGTCGTTTTCGGTGAGGGTGGAGGTGTTGGCTTGTGTATAGTAGATGAGCGCATCCTTGTGATCGGAGGAGAAAGTCACGTTCCTGCCGCCGAACACACCCTTGACCGTGAAGGACACGGCAGTATGCGCAAGGGTGATCTTGTTGTACTCACAGTTCGGATCGTCACAGCCGCCGAACCGGTCGAGCACATGGAATATATTTTCATTCGCAGGCAGTCCGTACTTCCCTGCAAAGGCGGAGACTTCCGCACCGCTGTAAAGGTGGATATGGCTTATCACCGCATCCTGAAAGGCCGTATCGGAAAGCACTGCGCTCTCGGGTATGTATAATGTGGAAACGGATGTGCCTGCAAAGGCATTCTCTCCCACCGTGCAGCCCTCGGGGATGTCAAAGTATAAGAGGGAGAGGGAGCAGAATGCGTTATTTCCTATGCGGCTGCACTGCCCGTTAAAGACTATCTCCTTTATCTCATCGGCAGATCCCGTCCAGGGTGCCTCATCAAAGTCATACATCGCACCTGTGCCCGTCAGGGTGAGAGTCCCCTCGGAATATGACCATTCCATGTCATCGCCGCAGGAGCCGCTGCTTTCCGCAGGTCCATCGGGGGGATCGTCGGGGTCAGTCGGTCCAACGGGAGGATCATCACCCGGATCGCCGCCTGTGCCGCCGGGGGCTTCGCCGTAGTCATAGCTACATTCGGGAAGTGTCACCCCCGAGTACAGTACAAAGTCCTCATTCACGGTGTGCATACCGTTGCCGTCAAGTTCCTCAAATGAGGCGGTGGAGCGGTTGAGCCAATCGGGGTCGGTGCCTGTGGTGTCATACCATGTGGCATCGTATTCGTACCACACGCCGTCAAGTTTTATGCGGTTCCATGCGTGGGCTGTCGCCGCACTCCTGTGTGAAGTCACGAGAATGCTGTCCAGTCCCAACTTGCGGCAGAAGTAGTTCACCGTCATCGCATAGCCTGTGCAGACCGACTGCCCGTATATCATAGGGGTAAGTATGGACTGATAGGTAAGAGGATTTCCGCTCTTATCGACTATGCCATCGTCCGACATCGCCCTGTAATCTACGTTCTCGGCGATGACCTTTGCGATGTTGAGTTCCTTTTCGGCGGCGGTGGTGCCTGCATCTATCTGTGCGAGCCATTCCTCTGCGACTGCATCTATCCTGTCCCTGAGGTCGTGCCTGTCGTCAGGGTCTCTGCAAGGGGTATTAGACATCAGCCCTATCTGCGATGGGTTGCTGCCGTTGGAATATCCCACCTGTGATGCCAGGTAGAAATATTCGGGGTTTGAGTAGAAAAATGCCCAGTAAGTCTGCAGAAGCTCATCAGACGTCATGGCGGCATCCACGGAGACTATGTTGAAAAATCCCTGACTTGTCACCGAACTCGTGTTATCCGACATATACTGTGCGCAGGCATCCCCCAGGGCATCATACATCGTCTTCTGATCGTCCGACAGAAAATCATAGTAGAAGCCGTGGACGGAGTTTGATGAGCTCATGAATAAGGCTGTCTGCGTATCAAGGGGGCCCTCGCCCGCATCCTCGTTCGCCAGTGCGATGGCACGCTCAAGGATCTCAAATTCCTCGGGCGTAAGCTCTGTGCCATGGCAGCCGTCAGCCGATCCGCTTACCTTTTCACTGATGATCCTTGTCTGCTCGAGTATCTCTTCATCGCTCATATCCTCTGCCTGAGATACGGGCGCCTGCTCCGTGACATCGGCGGATACCGATGTCACGAGGGAGGACATCAGAAGGGCTGCTGTTAATACAGATAATATCTTTCTCCGAGGCATACAAACCTCCTTATCTTGTACCGAAGCTTATCTCCTCACTGTTGGTAAAGGCACTTCTTACAGCTATCACACGGAAGATCATGCCCGATCTGCCGGGGACTGCAAGAGGAGCTTTTCCTCTCGTACCGTTGGTTATCACACCGTTTTCAACGGTGGGAGCAGTTCCGTCAAGCGTGTATACGATGTAGCTGTCGGGGGTTGCGGTGGTAAGGATGATATATCCGTTTGATATGGATGCTGTGGGCTTTGCGACCACAGGGATCTTGAGGATCAGCTTCGATACGTTTGACCACTGTCCGTTGAGGTATGCCTTTGCATACAGTGTGCCGTAGAAGTCTTCAAAGAGTATCGTCTCGCCTGCCTTCACATGGGCATCGGTGAGCTTGATGTTTGAAGTTGTGGTGGAATAGTAGATATCGGCTGTGCCGTAGTTGCAGTTGAATGTCACGTTCCTTCCGCCGAATACGCCCTTTACGGCGAACTTGGGTGCTTCAAGGTTCGTGCTGAACACCTTTTCGGCTATCTCACTGTTGGTAAAGCAGGAGCGTATCGCCCTTGCACGGAGCACGGGGACGCCCGTGATGTCTACCTCTGCCTTGTTGTATACCCTCGTGCCGTGATCGGGAGTGGGTTCTGTGCCGTCTGTGGTGTACACGATGTAGCACAGGGGAGTAGTCGTGGTTATCTCGGCAGTATTGCCGGTGATGTTGATGGTGGGTGTGTTTATGTTGGGGATCTTGAGTATCAGGCGGCAGGGAGTGCCCCATATGCCCTTGTAGTATGTGCGTGCGTAGATCGTGCCGTAGAAATCCTCAAAGAGCACCGTCTCCCCTGCCTTGACATGAGCATTGGAAGTGGTGAGCGCCGAAGTGCCTGCGGCATAGTAGATCTCTGCCCCATTTACTGCGGAATTGAAGGTCACGTTCCTTCCGCCGAACACGCCCTGAACCGCAAAGGATACAGTCGCCTTCTTCAGTGCAGCCGCACTGTGAGGGCAGCTCACGTCATCGCACAGACCGTCGGCAGAGAGAACATGGAAGTATCCCGTGTAGGAGGGAAGCCCGTATCTGCCCGCATAGCTGTAAATATTCGATCCGTAGGGAAGGTGTATATGGGTCAGAGGGCATCCGTAGAATGCGTTCGTGCCGAGCACAGCCCCCGCAGGGATGTCAAGGCTCGTGAGCTTCGTGTTCGCAAAGGCATAATTGGCTATGTAGCTCACATCAGGGAGTGTCACAGACGTGACGGCGCATCCGCTGAACGAATTGCTGCCTATGCCCGTTAGTCCGTCGGGGAGCACAATGGAGGTGATCTGTGAGGCATATGAGCTCCAGGGAGCAGTCTCATAGTCATACATATCCCCTGTGCCTGTGATGGTGAGGGTGCCGTCAGCAAATTCCCACCGCAGGTCATCGCCGCATTTGCCGCTGGTAGATACGGCTCCGTCGTCGCCCGGCTTGTAGTCATCGGGGCAGTCGGGGAGGGTGATGCCCATGTACATATTATTCTGTGCGGCAGTCTCCACCACATGGTTGTTGTACTGGTCTATGGCAAGCATGGATGCGGTGGAGCGGTTGACAAAGCTGCTGTCAAATCCCATAGTGTCGAACCATGTGGGATCTGTCTCGAACCACTTGTCGCCGAACCTTACCCTGTTCCATGCGTGGTCGGCAGAGGTGACGATTATCGTCTCTATGCCCACCTTGCTGCACAGGTATGAGAATGTCAGTGCATATCCCGTGCAGACGGAGCGTCCGAAGTACATGGGTGCAAGTATGGACTGATAAGACTCATAGTTCGTGTCGTAGGTGGTCTTCTGAGCGATGAGCTCGATTATCTTGTATGCCTTCTCCACAGGTGAGGAGCACTTGTTCACTTCCGTGAGCCATGTCGATGTAAGGGAGTCTATGCTGTTCTTTAAAGACTGTCTGTCGGATGCCTTGCGGCAGTTGTCGTAGGATGCCAGATAGAGCCTGAGACTTCCCGAATTGGTATTCATCGCCCACACGGGCTTGAGGAAGAAATACCGGGGATTGGAGTGGAAGAACAGCTGGAATACCTGTGATACATCCACCTGATTTGTCTTGTTCAGGTCGATGGCGACAGATGCGAACCAGCCGCTGCTTTCCGTGGTATCCGTGCCGCTGTTGAGATATGTCTCACAGACATCGCCCAGTGTGTCATACAGTGCCTGCTTGTCTGCGGAGAGCTGATCGTAGTAAAAGCCGTGTTCGCAGTTGGATGCGCTCAGGTATACGGCGGACTCCACATCAAGGCCGTCCGTCTCTGCCTGTCCCGTGACATATCCGATGGCACGGTCAAGTATCTGCGCTTCCTCGTCGGTGATCTCCGCACCGTATGTGCCTACCCCGTCAAAGTCGAGCTTTCGGCTTATCTCGGCGGTCTTGGCGATGATATCATCGATGCTTTCCGTATCCCCGACAGCTTCCTGTGTGACTTCCGCCTCGACAGGTGTGCTTTCCTCGGTGACTTCGGCAGGTGCGTTTTCTTCGGAAGTTTCCGCAGGGACGCTTTCTTCGGTCACTTCGACAGGTGCGCTTTCTTCGGAGGCTTCGGAAACTGCGCTCTCCGCCACGGGAACGGCAGCCTGCGCAGCGATGCTTTCCGTATCGGCGAATACCGATGAAGCGGCAGTCTTCATCATTGCAAGTGCAAGGACGAATGAAAGGGTCTTCTTTACGTTCATGTTATCACTCTCCCTCAAGTCTGAACTTATGAGAAATACCGTTTTCTTCAAGGTATCTTACATACTCTTCCGTCAGTTTCTTTGAGTTTTTCGCAAAGCTGCTGTAATCGCAGAATTCCAGCAGGTCTTCCGCATATTTGTATTTTGCGGCTTTGGATATGGGGATGTGGGGCAGATGCAGAGTCTGCACCAGCTCCGATGTGCGGCTGTCATGGGTCAGCCAGAGGGCGGGGATGCCGCTCCTGAATGCCGCCATGTTCCCGTGGAAGCGTGACCCGTAGGCAAATGTAAAGCCGCTCTCCCTCAGATATCTGTTCCACTTGTCCATGTCAAAGAAGATGTGTCCGTGTTTTGAGACATACTTGTTGTACTGCTCCACGCTTGCCTTGCAGCCCGGGAATGCGGTATCCACGGGAGTAAGGTCGGGTATCTCCGTCGCCATCTGCATTATCATCTCCGAACGGCTCCTCATGCCCATTTCAAGGAGCCTGCTCTCATGCTCCGACCTTCCCGTGACCGAGATCAGGGTCTTCTGTGCGGAGGGCGCAGGCAGGGGAGCAAAGCTCCCGTCAAGGGTCCTGTATGCCGTGGGGCAGCCTATTATGCGGTAGTTGTGTATCCCCATTATCTCCAGACATTCAGCGGTGAACTCGCCCCTGACTCCAAGGGAGACCGCACGCTGGGCAGCTCTGCGGAAGAAGGTGATCTTGTTCTCTCCCAGGGCTTCCACCAGCTTCTTCGGAGTGTCGTATTCGGATGAGGACTGCGCCCCAAGCCCCGCCATGGTGATATTGCACTTCGTATGCTCATACAGTGACTTCATGGCATCTATCATGCTGTCCGAACCGGGGTTGAGGAAGTTCGATGCGGGGATGACCGCCACAGCACCGCCGTACACCTCATATCCGTGGAGCTTGCGCCCGTTGAACCAGATGACATCCTTGATGTCCACCTGTTCCTTTACGGCGCTCACAAACAGCATATTGCCCGTATTTGCCCCTGCCGCACGGAGTTTGTCCCCTATGGGTGACTCATCATCCTTCAGTGAGATGATAGGGTCGATGACCACGGTATTGCCCGCAGGCTTTATGAAATCATGCCTTTCGGCGATCTTTGCCTCGGTGACCGCCTGTGAGCCGTTGAACGTCCATGCGGGCTCAGGGGCAGGGGAGGCTTTTCTGAGCCTCGGGAGAAATCTCTTTATATTCATATATCCCTCACAGTAAGTCCGTTCTCTTCCAGATAGGATCTGTATTCGGAGCAGAGCTTCGGGTATGCCTTGTAGAAATCGGAGTAATCGCAGTATTCGAGCATTTCTTCCGCATTTGTCATGCTGCGGAATTTCTCAAAGGTGATGTGGGGCAGATGCAGTGTGTCCACAAGTTCTCTCGTGCGGCTGTCGTGGGTTATCCACAGAGCAGGTATGCCGCACAGCATAGCGGACATATTCCCGTGGAAGCGGCTGCCGTAGGAGAAGGTGAATTTGCCCTCATTCATGAACCTGTTCCAGTCATCCATGTTGAAGAATATATGGCCGTGAGCCTTGACGAACTCGATGTACTCATCCTTCGTCATGCCAAGATCGGGAAGTCCCCTGACAAATGTTTCATCAGACGGGACAACGCCTTCGAGTATCTCGGGCATTTCCGTAGGCATCTGCATCAGCAGCTCCGAGCCGTTGTCACGTCCGAAGCGGACGAGGGCGCTCTCCATGGGGGTTTTGCCCGTCACGGTGAATACGGTGCGGTCAGCCTTCGGAGCGGGAAGCTCCCTGTATTTTCCGTCCATGTACTTGTAAGCCGTGGGACAGCCTATTATGCGGTAGTTGTGTATGCCCATGATGTCAAGGCATTCCGCCGTGAATTCGCCTCTGATGCCCAGAGAAACGCATCTGTCCCCCGCCATGCGGAAGAAGTTCTTCTTGCTTTCGGAAAGGGCTGCCACCAGCTTCTTCGGGGTATCGTTCGGCGGATAAGCCTGGGCTCCGAGTCCCGACATGGTGATGCAGCAGTCCGTGCCCTCATATATGGGACGGATAGCATCGATCACTCTGTCGGAGCCTGCGATGATGAGGTTTGTCGCAGGTATGACAGCGGAGACAGTGCCCTTTTCACGGCCTTTGAGGATATTGCTGTTGAACCAGACAGCATCGGTGAAGTCAAGCTGATCCCTTGTGGCTTTGACAAACAGCATATTGCCCGAGTTGCCGCCCGAATAGATCATCTTCTGCTGAGAGTCCGCATCGGGATGCTCATAAAGCCCCATGATAGGGTCTATCAGTATCGTGTCGCCGCCGGGAAGGAGCTTCTCACGCTGACGGGCGGCGAGCCTGTCGGCGGTCTTTCTGTCATGCACGAACCGCATTGCCCCGTCCACGCTGTAAAGCTTCTCAAAGTCCTCATCCGAGCCGCTGACGTGCTGATGGTAGAAGCGGCGGATCTTGGCGTTGTTGCGCTCTATGACACTGCGTTCGGTGTGGTAGAGATTGCGTATGATGGAGGCTATCTTTGCGTGCTCGGTATAGTAGGTGTCGTTTGTGTAGGTCTTTGCCGAGGAATTGTTTGAATGGAAGCGGAAGTAGCTGGTGGTGTCCGCAGTATAAGCCACCTTGCCGCCCTTTATCACATTGAGGTAGAATTCCCAGTCGCCGCAGATCTTCATCCTATACCAGTCCTCATCCTCAAATACGGGGAGAGAGACATCCCTGCGGAAGACAGCACCCGATGCGTTGGGTATGGTGTTTATGATGCCCAGAGCGGAAGCGACTTCGTCCTCAGCGTCATTGACATAGCTGTGATGCCACTTGTCATCGCTGACAGCGCTCATGTATGCGTCAAATCCCTCTTCATTGCGGCGGCCGTTCTCGTCCACAAAGCAGTAGCGGCAGTAGCTGAGCTTGACGTCCCTGTCCTCAAAAGCAGGCAGGACGCACTCCAGGAAGTCACGTTCGCAGAAGTCGTCGCTCTCTGCTATCCAGCACAGATCGCCCTTAGCGCTCTGTATGCCCTTCGCCCACTGACGGAACACGCCGCCGGAATTTTTCTCATTGAAGAGGATGCGTGCCTTGTCGGGATACTTTTCGGCATAGGAAGTCAGCAGCTCACGGCTGTTGTCCGAGGAGCAGTCGTCCATAAGGAGGACATCTATATTCGGGTAGGTCTGACCGAAGATGCAGTCAAGCCTTTCTTTGAGAAATCTTTCGTGGTTGTAGTTGGGGACGATGACCGTCACCAGAGGGTCTGTCCCGTTCTCACCCTTCACCAGCATATCCAGGCGGCATTCTTCACTTCGGATGATATCCGGTATCAGAGGAGCGCCTGTCTTGGCGAAGCAGTCAGCATAAATGGACAGATATTCTCTTGTCACGCTGTCTATCTCGTATACACGGGACTTCTTTTCGGCGGTGCGCACCGCCTTGTCATATGCCTTTTTATCCGTCACAAGGCGGACGAGCCTTGCGGTCAGATCGTCGTCATCCACGGTGAAGTCCTCCATGGGGGACACATCGCCTGCCGGTTCACCCTCAAAGGTGAGCATATCACGCACATCGCCGATGTCCGTGGCAAGGCAGGGCTTTGAGCACATCATCGCCTCTATAAGGCACAGGGGCGCAGATTCGCTCACATAGTAGGAGGGGAGCGTCACCAGATCGGATGCCACCATATAGTCGCAGGGGTTCTCACGGAAGCCTAAGAAGTGTATGTGGTCATTTGACAGTGTCTGACTGTATTCATCGTAGACTTCGCCGTCTCCGATGAGCAGCAGATGGATATCCCTGCCCGTTATCTCACGGGCTCTCTCCACGGCATTGACCGCATTGAGCCAGCCCTTTTCCTTCTTGGCACGGCTGACGATGCACACGGTAAAGCTGTCCTTGCCTATGCCGAATGAGGACAGATCGACAGGGGAAGTCTTCGGCCGCTCCATGCCGTTGGGCACCTTGCGGAAGGTCTTCTCGTCATAAACATTGTAGTCGGTGAAGGGGACAAGGTTCTTGTCCGCCACATATGTCCAGCGGTCGGTATTGCTCATGAGAGGGGAGTTTACCAGCAGATAATGCAGTAACGGTTCAGGCAGGTTCTCATACATACCGTGGGATGTAGCCACGTTGAGGACTTTCTGCCTGAGCACGGGATAGAGATCAAGTGCCTCTGCCGCCCTCTGCTGTGATGCCTGATGATGGGAGTGATACACCTGTACGCCGAGACTTGCCATATACATGGCGGTGTTTGCCTTGTCCGATGCGTAGACCACGGGTATCTCGGGCAGGAGCATTGCACGGACCTTCTCATCACGCTCGGACTTCTGAAGGATATGCACCGTCACATTATGTCCCATTCGGTAAAGGGAGTTTGCCAGTCTGATGGGCATTATCTCGCCGCCGCCGAAGGTGAAGGCATATATGCCTATCATGATATCCATGCCGTCCCCGATGATGTCGGATGTTTTGAAACTGCGGGCGAATTCGGCGTAGCCTGTCTTTGCGGCAGCCGCATCACGGAAGATGCGGTATGCCGCCCCCGTCTTGTCCGTGTCATTGAAGAAGCCGTGGAAGAGTATCTTCCCGAGCCGCTTGAAGTATTCGGTATCGTCGGAGAATTTCTGTTCTGATGCGCCATCGGCATACGCCCCTACGATGCCGCCTCTGATGCAGGAGAGCGTGAGCAGGGTAAGATCCTGCCCGTCTGTTATCTCGGGAAACTGCTCAAAGAGGGCGAACTTGGCTGGGTTGCGCAGCACGATGTCGGAAAGGCCGTAGTATCTGCCTCTGACAAGGCCGTCTGTAAATCTTGCGTCCTTGTAGGAGAGCAGAGCGGTGTTCTCGGTGCCGTTTACAAGGCTCTCATCACGCACGGCGGCATATATGCATTCGGTCTTCAGGAGCGGCAGTATGTCTTCGGGGAAGTCTGCCGTGCCGTCACAGATGAAAATGAAGTCGCCCGTCGCCTTTGCTATGGCGGCCTTGATGCCCTCATCAGCGGGGATGATCTCATCCGCCTTTCCCTTGTATACCGCACCGTTCACGGTGATGACGGATACCGTGGCGGTCTTCCCCTCGATGGTGTTGAGAGTCAGTGTCCGCTTGAAAGGCACCTTGAACAGGGAAGTGTCCGCACAGACACGGTGCTCTGCCTTCCCGTACTTTACATAGTGGGCAAAGGGTACGAGATAGGGGTCGGACATAAGGTCGGGATTGTGGTTGATATAGAAGGATGTGGAGAAATCGGGGGAAGGATCCCTGTCCTCATACATCCCCTCGCTGATATAGTGAAGTGCGGCGGTAGTCATGAGCCTGCCTGCCGTCTGTATTATCTTGTTGTCCGAAAGGCGCATCTTCCAGCCGACGGTGGAGGATATCTTCTTGTACACGTCGGGATTCTGGTCGAGATACCAGCCCCCGTCAAACATACCGCTGCGCAGTATGTCCGCAAGATCCTTCATCTCATGAGCCTTCACCGCAGGGCCTGTCTGCATCCTGCGCATAGTCACCCATTCGGAATACAGGTCGCTCTCCCTTCCGCCGGGCAGCTTGGACGGCCGCCTTTCAGCCCGTCCCGCAATGATGTAGTGATACAGGGGATTGAGATGGGCAGAGCGTATGTCCTCGTTGCTTTCGAGGTAGTAGGAATTGTCAAAGTAGGGCGAGGGGTCCTTGTCCTCGTATGCGCCGTTGGCGGCATAGTAGGAGAGCAGGGAGCACTTCGGGAGCTTGTCGAACTGGGCTGCGTAGTACTTCTCGTCGAACAGGCCGCTGTTTTGGATGGTCTTCATTATCTTGTGAAGATCATCCTTCTTCGGACGCTTTCTCATGCGTGGCCTGGGGAGACGTCCCTCTGCCTTGCCGTGGCAGATATAGTGATAAAGGGGATTGACCCCCGCCTTCCTGACATCGGCGTATTTCTTCAGATAATATGACTGGTCAAACTTGGGGGACGGGTCCCTGTCCTCCTCGAGTGCGTGGAGCAGATAGTATTCGATCAGATCCCCTTCGGGCACCTTGTCGAACTGACGGGCATAGTATTCCCTGTCAAACAATCCGCTCCTGTCTATCTTATAGACTTCTATCTGCAGCTTGATATTCCTCATTGCAACCCCCGTGATCATTTCTTCTTCCGCACGTCATCGTTGTATATCTTCAGTCCCTCTTCCACATCGCCGTCAAAGGCGACCTTGCTGTCCTTGATGTATATGACACGGTCGCAGAACTGTCGGATAAGGGCATCGGAATGCGATGAGAAAAGCACCGTCTTCCCCGCATTGAAAAGCTCGGTCGTCTTTGCCTTCGATTTCTCCTGGAAATTCTTGTCCCCCACGGCAAAGACTTCATCTATGATGAGTATGTCGGGATCTGTGAATACCGCCAGTGCAAAGCCCAGACGTGCGGACATACCCGATGAGTACATCCTCAGAGGCAGATCGATATATTCTCCGATGTCCACAAATTCGATTATGTCATCGATGACCGAGTCTATCTCCTTTTCCGACCTGCCCGTGAGCATCCCCTTGTAGTAGAGGTTCTTCCTTCCCGTGAAGTCGGGATTGAAGCCTGCGGAAAGGTTGATGAAGGAGCCGACTTTGCCGTGAACTTCCACCGATCCCCATGTAGGGAAGGTGATGCCTGCGATGAGCTTCATCAGGGTGGATTTGCCTGCGCCGTTCTTCCCGATGAGTCCCACTCTTTCGCCCTTCTTTATCTCCAGGCTGATGTGGTCAAGGGCTGTCTTCTCAGCCTTGCATCCCTTCTTGGTGAAGAGCCACGGGAGTATGTGATAATCCTTGTTGAAAAGGTAGAATGTCTTGGTAAGCTCTTTTATGGTAATTGCGTTCTCACTCATAATTGCCTCAGATCACATCGGAATAGTATCTTCTCAGCTTGTACTGTACAAAGCTGCCCATTGAGAACAGGAGTACCGTGCATATCCAGAAATATGCGGTATATTTCGCCGTGGGCAGGACACCTGTCACAAATGCGCTCCTGAAGCCGTTGAATATATATACCATGGGATTTATCTTGACTATGGTCATTATGGCAGGGTATTTCTCTATATGCTTGTATCCCCATACGATGGGCATAGTGTACAGCATAACACGGACAAACATCAGATAGAACTGATGAAGGTCGGTGGATACCGCAATAAACGCCGATACGAACAGGGTCAGCGAATACATGAGCAGAAGCAGGCACAGCATGAAGTAGATAAACAGCAGGGGATGGAAGCTCCCTATGTAGCCGTAGTAGATGCACACCGCAAAGATGAACAGGAAGGTGGGGAGCCTTTTGAGGAATATGGCTGTCACCTCCACCGAGGGAAGTATGGTTATGGGGAATTTCAGGCTCTGGATTATCGGTTTGTTGTTGCGGATTGCTGCCGCTCCCTGGTTGAGCACCTCACTTATGAAGAACCAGGGGATGAGTCCGCTCATCAGGTATACCACGCTGTTGATGCCGTCTATCTGACCTGTGCCCGACATGAGTATCCTGAATGCGCAGAATACGAAGAAGTATAAAAAATCATGCAGATACACCCAGAAAACGCCGAGCGATGTCCTGAGTGTCTGTTTGGACATATTGACAACTGCCATTTTGAGCAGCAGCTTGCGGTTGCTGATATGTTCATTTATGACATACCGTATTGCTTCAAACATGATATCTCCTTTGTGTTTCATCCTGTTCATCCGTGTCCGGCAGGGATATCCCCTGACGGACATCTCTGCCTTGATTATACCATAATCATAGGTGTTTGTCAAGGTCAACATTGACAGGAAGGGGGCGGCGGGAGCTGTACTGCGGACGGACAGGGGGCGCCGTTCAAATTATTTCTTGTTTCTAAGCAAAGTGTTGTCAATGTTGCACAAAATATGAATAAATATTTTTACATAAAATAATTTCCATAAGTTTTGACAAAATTGGAAAAATATGGTATAATCAAAGTAGAATAATGTCTATTGTCAGCTACGACAGATCGGAGCGAATTATGGCAGCTAATACTCAGAGTTTTACCAGTGTATACCAGGAAAAGAAAATTGCGGGATATGAGGGCTGGTTCAAGGAGTCATCCTTTTCCAAGCCTGTAAACGTGTATCTCACCATCACCGTGGCTCATATTTTCGGTGAAGCATATATCATGGAGCAGGAGGGCACTCAGGAGAATGATCCTATCTATCAGCGGTTCATTTGCCCCCTTGAGGAGATAACCAAGGTATATGTGAATGACGGCGTAAAGTCCACACCCCTTTTCATACAGTGCGATACCGACGTCAAGGGCATAGTTCACCGCAAGCGCATAATCATTCCCTGCCTTGAACATCCCCAGGACATCGTCAATGAGATAGAGAAGGTGCGTGCGGCTCATACTGCCAAGATAGAGCAGGCACTCGAGGCGGAGCGCAAGCGCAAGACCGCAGCAGCAGTCGCCAATGCCGAGAAGAAAAAGGCTCAGAAGTCGGCTCCTGCTGAAAAGGCAGCCGAAAAGCCCGTCGAGGCTCCCGAAGTGAAGGAAGAGATCACCGCCGCACAGGTCAGCGCACCCAAGGCGGAAGAGCCTTCTGTCATCCCCTCACTGCCCAAGCTCGATCCCGTGATCGAGGCGGCTGTACAGGCAAGGATGAGCGGCGACGCAGCTGAGCCTGTCAAGGACATCCGCACGGTGCTCGACGAGGATCTTGAAAAGGATCTCAAGGCGCTTGAAAAGATCTCCGCAGGCATACCCGACGGCAAGAGCGATGACATAGAGGAGATCAGGGCTTCAAAGAAGAAGCCGCCCAAGGTAAAGCCTGCCGAGGCGGATGATGTGCCCGAGATAGAGCAGACCGAGAAGCGTCCCAAGCTGCGCAAGGCAAAGAGCGACATCCCCGATGAGGTGGAGGAACTCACCCATGAGGAGATGATGATAGCTTCACAGTCGATAAACGACATCCCTGCGCCTGCCGAAGTGATAAACGAGGTCGAGGAGATCTCAGGCGATGCGGACGCACTTCCCGAACTGGCACAGCGTCCCGATGAACTGGCGGAGATAGAGCTTCCCGAGACCACCGAGGAGATATCCCCTGCCTATGAACAGCCCGTAAGCTACGATATCCCCGATATAAGCGAGCCTGTATTCACGGTACCCGAACCCGCACCCGTACAGCCCGAGCCCGAAGAGACCGCCGCTGAGCCTGCCGCAGTGGAGACTGCTCCCGAGCCTGCACCGGTGAGAAAGAGCGTGACGCCTGCGGTACACACAGGAGGGCTTGCCTCCTTCGAGGAAGCTGTGGTGGCACTCAACGAGCGCCGCATGAAGGGCGAGATCACGGAGGAAGAGTACGCAGCGCAGCGCAGACAGCTCGTTGCGGGACTGTAAACGTTAACATGACAAAGAAGATGCCCCGGACAGGATCCGGGGCATCCTTTGTATCATGGGTCATCAGCTGTTGTCCGCATTGTATCTGCGGTATGCTTCCTCCGAGAAGAAGTCGTCGAGCTCGCTCAGGGATATGATGTAGTCGTCGCCGTTCTTGATGTACTCATCTATCCTGCCGTCCTCCACGGCTGCCTTTATCTGCTGTGAGGTCATGCACAGATAATCAGCCGCCTCTGCGGAATTGACATATTTCTTCTCGGCGGGCTGACTTACGGTCAGGGCGGAGGGAGAGGTGTAGGAGGATGAGAACTCCTGCTTCTCCACTGCGGCAGTCAGCTTCTTTACCGAACCGCTGACGGATGCTCCCGCTATTATGGTGCAGATACCCAGTACCAGTGACGATATCACCATGGCGGCGCCCGTGCCTATCCCTCTGACGGGGTTCCTGCGGCTCTGCGGACGTTCGTTATTCATAGAAAGACCTCCCCGGATGAGATATATCTCATATAATATTCTGCTTAAATTATACTATACTGTTACAGAAATGTCAATAGAAATCAATAAAAAGGCAGAGGAGATAGTTTCCTCTGCCCTCTGATATCACAGACCCTTGTTGAGGTATGCCTCCTGTTCGGGTGTGAGAGTGTCGATGGAACAGCCCCATGCGGCGAGCTTTCTGCGTGCGATCTCCAGATCCACTTCACGGGGGACGTCGATTATCATGGAAGACTGCTCCCTGTGTGATGCAAGATATGCCGCACTCATTGCCTGCACCGCAAAGGACATATCCATGATTTCGGCGGGATGTCCGTCGCCTGCGGCAAGGTTCACGAGCCTGCCCTCTGCGATGATGAATATGTTCCTGCCGTCCGCAAGCTCATATCCCATGATGTTGTTCCGAGCCTCATAGGAGCGCACGGCGTTCTCTCTCAGCCATGCCACGTCCACTTCGCAGTCGAAATGTCCTGCGTTGCAGCAGATAGCGCCGTCGTGCATATTCACGAAGGCGTCCTTGGTGATGACACCGTCACAGCCTGTCACCGTGATGAACATATCACCGTACTTTGCGGCCTCGTTCATGGGCATCACGTCGAAGCCGTCCATTACGGCTTCCATTGCCTTGATGGGATCGACTTCCGTCACGATGACCTCTGCGCCGAGCCCCTTGGCACGCATGGCAACGCCCTTGCCGCACCATCCGTATCCTGCCACGACTACCTTCTTGCCTGCCACGATAAGGTTTGTGGTGCGGTTGATGCCGTCCCATACGGACTGACCCGTGCCGTAGCGGTTGTCGAACAGATGCTTGCAGTCAGCATTGTTCACCAGCACCATGGGGAATTTCAGCTCTCCTGCCCTGTCCATTGCACGAAGCCTGATGATGCCCGTGGTAGTCTCCTCACAGCCGCCTATCACGCCGCTGATAAGGTCACGGTATTCCGTGTGCATCAGATGCACAAGGTCGCCGCCGTCATCTATGATGATGTTCGGCCCCACGGCCACCACCGCAGAGATGTGGCGGTGATATTCCTCCTCGGTGGCACCGTGCCAGGCAAAGACTTCCATTGCGTTATCGCCCGTGCCGTGGGCAAGGGCAGCCGCTACGTCATCCTGGGTGGAAAGGGGATTTGACCCCGTGACGAACATCTGTGCGCCGCCTGCCTGCATCACTCTGCAAAGATATGCGGTCTTTGCCTCAAGATGCACCGACAGTGCCACTTTGAGCCCTGCAAAGGGCTTAGTCTCGGAAAACTCCCGTTCGATGGACCTGAGCAGCGGCATATTGCGCTTTACCCATTCTATCTTTCGTTCTCCGCTCTCATACAGATCTATATTGCGTATCTCAGACATAGTATACCTCCGTAGTTATCGGGACGATGCCCTCTCTTGATTATATCACGGCGCTCAGATCCTGTCAAGGGGGGAAGCCCTGCGTTTTTCCTATGGCTGACGCATAGGAAATGTCTATAACGGGGCTGTCATATCTCGTAGGCGGCAGGGTCGGTGGACTCCTTTGAGGCATATACCTCTATGCCGCAGGGGGAGAGGATATCCCTCATGAGCTCGATGAATATTATCTCCGTGTGGTAGTGGCCGCAGTCAAAGATGGGAAATCCCATGTTCAGCGCATCAATGAAGCTGTCATGCTTGAAGTCCCCCGATATGAGGGCATCCGCACGCTGCGCCGCCATGCTTATAAAGCTGCCGCCCGATCCCGAGGATATGGCTGCCCGACGGACAAGCCTGCCGCTGTCGGTGTATCGCAGGGAAGTACATCCGAGCGCTGCCTTGCATCGGGCGGCAATGTCCTTCGGGTAAAGAGGGACTGCAAGGTCGTAGATCTTTCCGATGCACCGCCCCTCGCCCATGTCCTCGAGCGGTTCGCCCCCCGTAAGTCCGAGAGGTGCGGAGAGCTTGTCGAAAAGCCCCTTGTTCATGCCCTTTGGTGCCATGTCGAAGGGGGTGTGGGTGCATATGGCGGATATGCCGTATCTGAGCAGCAGTCCCACGGGGGATGAGGAATATACGCTCTTCAGCGGATGGAATATTACGGGGTGATGGCTTATGATGAGGGGTATCCCCAGTCTGTGCGCCTCCTCTATGACAGGCACGGTGATGTCAAGGGCAAGGAGCACCTTCCCTGTCTCCTGCATTGGGTCTCCCGCAAGGATGCCGCAGTTGTCCCAGCTTTCCGCAGATGAGAAGGGAACATCCCTGTCGATGATGTCGTAGATCTCCTGAACTTTCATATTTACCTCCGACCGGTCACGGGATGATGTCCGTGCCGCCTATGTCCCTTATTATGCGGCGGAGCCTTTCGGCTTCATGGGGGCGTGAGTCCGCCATGCCGCAGGCGGCGGCAGTCATGCGCTGTATCAGATCGAGGATGTACTGCCTGTCCGTCTCCCTTTCGGGATCGAGCCTGCCGATGTATTCGTCCCTCTCATCAAAGGAAGTCTCGCCTGTGTAATGCCACCGCATGACGGAGTAGATATGCCCCTTTGATATGACGGCTCTCTCCTCATCAAGGGAATAGCCGTGGGAGAGAAGCTCATGCCGCAGGATATGCGGCCGTGACATGGGCTGCGTGATGATGGATATGCCTTTGGTGCGCTCATCCTCAAGGATGATGCGTGCGATAAGTTCGCCGCCCATGCCCGCACAGATGATGTCCGTCACATCATCAAGGGGGATGCGTGCCAGCCCGTCGGAGAGGATGAAGGTCATCCTGTCGGCGGTGCCTTCCGCCTGTGCGGTGCGCCTTGCGGCATCAAGGGGGGCAGAGTTTATGTCGGCGGCTATGGCATGGCGGCACCTGCCGCTCCTTATGAGGAAGGAGGGGAGATAGCCGTGGTCTGTGCCTATATCTGCCGCAAAGCCGCCTGTGACCATATCGGCACAGACGGCAAGTCTTTTGTCTATACTCATGTGGCGGGTGCTTCGGGTGCAGCTTCGGGAGCTTCCTTGAGCCTGAAATAGTTGTTGAGCGCCTCTACCAGCTCATCGGGCTCTATCCCGTGTACCATGCACGCTTCCTCGACTGTCTCCCCCATGGATGCAAAGCAGCCTATGCAGTGCATACCGATGTCAAGGAAGAAGGGGGCAACGTCCATGTCCTCCATAAGAATGTCGTTTATGATGGTGTCCTTTGTTACTACCATGATTATTCTCCTTTCAATAGGTCATCCGAGTATATCTTCTATATCGGAGATCCTTTTCATCTTGGTGACTATGACCACGCTGTCGCCGACCTTGAGCATATCGGGGCCTCTGGGGATTATCACCTTGCGGCCTCTGAGGACTGCGGCGATAAGCGTCTCGGGGCGCATTTTCAGCTCCTGTATGGGGCGGTCGGTGAGCCTTGATTCCTGCGTGATCTCGAACTCGGCTGCCTCCACCTGATCTCTGCTTATGCTGTACAGGGTCTTCATGCTGCTGCCCATAGCGGACTTCATGGCACGCACATACCTGACGATGACATCTGCGGTTATGTTCTTCGGGTAGATGATGGTGTCAAGGTCGAGCTTCTTTACGATGTCGTCGAAGTCAAAGCGGTTTATCTTGGCTATGGTCTTTACCTTGCCCTGGGATGCGGCAAAGAGGGAGAGGAGGATGTTCTCCTCGTCCATGTTGGTAAGTGCCACAAAGCCGTCCTTTTCACCCACATGATACTGCATCAGCAGATCCTTTGAGGTGGCGTCCGCATTTACCACGGTGATGTCGGGCTCTATGGTGCAAAGCTCCTCCGAGCGGCGCTTGTCCTTCTCGATGAGTGTGACGTTCACGCCGTCACGGACAAGTTCCCTGCACAGATATCTGCCTATGCTGCCGCCTCCTGCAACGATCACGTCCTTGGCTGAACCTGTGCGGTAGTTTATCTTCCTGAAGAAGGCATGGGCATTCTGGGTGGAGGCGATGATGCCCAGCACGTCGCCGCTCTGTATCTCGAAGTTACCGTTGGGGATGAGCGCCTGTGTCACGCCGTTCACAGTGCGCTCCACAAGGCAGATGAGGACGTCGCATCTGAGCTTTGTGACCACTTCCATTACCTTGGTGTTCTCAAGGATGCTGTTCTCGGGGAGCTTGAACTTGAGCAGCTCCACACGGCCGTCCGCAAAGGAGTCTATCTTCATTGCGGAAGGAAAGCGGAGTATGCGTGCTATCTCACGGGCTGCGGTGTATTCGGGATTGATTATCATTTCCAGGTCAAGTCCCTCTTTAAGGAAGGATGTCTCTGCGCTGTATTCGGGATCCCTTACTCTGGCAATCGCCCTGCATCCGCTCTTCTGTGCGATGATGCAGCAAAGGATATTGAGTTCGTCCGAGCCTGTGACCGCTATGAAGAGGTCGGCGTCCTTTATGTTCGCCTCGACCTGCACGGAATGTACGGCACCGTTGCCCACGAATCCCATGATATGATCTTCGTTGTTGGATATGTCCTCGATCTTTTTGGCATCAAGGTCAATGGCATAGATGTCATTGCCGTCCTGTGCGAGCTGATGTGCAAGTGTCTCTCCGACCTTGCCCAGTCCCACTATCACAATATTCATTTATTTCCTCCGTCACGGACTGCGGCATGACCGCCGCCGAATTTAAATAGAGTGAAGCTTTTTCATTACCCCTGTCAGGATATTATACCACATTACTCCAAAAAATGCAATAGTTATGGAAAAATTCCGCTCCGGGCAGGCTGAGCCTGCCCGGGTACGACCCGGGGCGAATTCGTTGATAAGATCTGCCGTGCCTTTTATGACAGGCTCGGCAGGATAAAAATGAGGATTGGGTGCAGGCACCGCCTGCCGGGTACGACCTGGAGAGGAAACGTTGATAGAATATGCCGAGCCTTGTTGTATATGTCCGATGAAAATAAATCAACGAATGGGGTGTGGGCACCGCCCACTTTGTTCTTGATTTGTAAAAAAGGAACGGTTTGTGTTCTTGCTTCCATGGGAGCAAAGGGACAACCAAAAGGGAAGGGGGAAAAATAAAATCCGACAAAAAATCGGGCTTTCCCCCTTCCCTTATGGTTTTCCCTCTGCACTCTCTTTCCTTTACCCATCTCCCTTCCCGATTTTTTCTCTTAATGATTATCTTTTTGACGCATTATAAAGAACCTTTTCTTTGTTGGTTATTATTTCAATTGGTCGAGCCATATCAAGACTGCCCGATGCAAACTAATCAACGAATTGGGTGCAGGCTCAGCCTGCTGGTCGAGCCATATTGCATATGTCTGATGAAAACTAATCAACGAAACGGGTGTGGGCACTGCCCACGGCTGTCGGCACCGCCGACCGATTTTCTGTCGCTTATTGACTTTTTCGGAAAAATATAGTAGAATAGAGTGTGGGCGCATACGAAACGGTGAGAGGCGGGAGACGCCGCCGTGGGATATGTGCATTTCATCGGGCGGAGTATCCGATGAGTAAAATGATACAAGTTACGCGCATGATTTTTGTGCAGATATACAAATTTTTTTTCAATGCAACAAAACGGGTCAAAAATGTCACTATATATACAGAGACCGGAAGTGCCAGGTGATGACCCGCGGATATCAGAGAAAGACGATATCCTGCCTGCTGCAGGGCTAGCGAGGTGATCTGCTGTTATGAGCTTGGAACCTGCCGTGCTGGTGCAGAAAGCACAGAACGGCGACACACAAGCCTTTGCCGAACTTTATTCCCTTGTTTATAAGGATCTTTACCGCACCGCTCTTCTGAGTCTGGGTCACGAGGCTGATGCATCGGACGTGGTCAGCGACACTGTCCTTGATGCTTACAAGACGATAAGGAAGCTGAGAGACCCGTCATCCTTCAGGTCATGGATGATGACCATCCTTACTGTGAAGATAAAGAACAAGCAGAAGGAATATATGGACGCCCGCTCGAATGAGGAAGATATAGACGATCTCAGAGAGAAGCAGCCGGATACAAAGAAAGATCATTTCGGCAGCGTGGAGCTTACAGAAGCGATGGCAAAGCTTTCCGAGGAGGAAAGGACGGTAATGACCCTGAACATAGTTTCGGGTTATACCAGCGAAGAGATCGAGAACATCACGGGTATTGCTGCAAATACCGTGCGTTCAAAGATCAAGAGAGCAAAGGAAAAACTCAAGAAATATTTGGAATGATCCCGTAAAATCATATGAAAGGAGGTCTGAAGATGAGCTTTGATGATATGCTTCGGTGTGCGGCCGATGAGATAGAGATACCTGACAGCCTTTCCCCGGACAGCATCGAGAAGATGCTCCGTGCGGCAGATATACAGCAGCTTTCCGCAGAGGACGTGCCTGAGCTCACCGTATCAGACAGCCTTTCCAAGCCCAAGATCACCATGATCTCCGCACGCACCGTATTCGTGCGTACTGCGGCTGCGGCTGCGGCGATAGTTGCCCTTGCGGGCGGCATGGCTGCACTCAACTCCAACAATGCACAGATAGACACCGTTCAGTCACGCAAGGACTATCATGCGGTGCAGGTGCAGTCCTACGGCGAACTGTACGACATTTACACGGGGCTGTACGAAAATACTCCTGCTCAGACCGTGCAGGGATTTGATCCCGCTCACGGCGACGGCGTGGAGATACTTACAGATGATGTCCCCGCAGAGACGACTTCCGCTCCGGTGACGGCGGCAGAGCCTGTGGTAACGGCTCCCGTTCAGACAGAGAAGACGGAGACGGCTCCTGTTACGGTGAAGTCCGACTTCTCCGATGCGGATATCGTAAAGAGCGCAGGGGACAGGCTCTACTACCTGTGCGGAAGCACCGTATATGAAGTAGACAAGACCAACATGGAATATGTGTCGGAGGTCGCAAGCGAATGTGATCCCACACAGATGTATATCACCGACAGCACCCTTATACTCCTGGGCGGAGAAGGCGGCACTTCTGCGGAGATATACGACATAGCAGAGGGCTCTCCCGTACTGCTGCACAGTCTGCATTTAGACGGCAGACTCATAGCGGCAAGGACTCAGGGGGACGGCCTGCTGATAGTGACGGATCTGTCCGACACGACACCCGGTGTGTCTGCGGATATCGCAAGCTTCGTGCCCGGCTATACCCTTGACGGGGACAAGACCTATATCGAGGCATCCGATGTATTCGTACCGCAGGCGGCAAGCACGGCAGGATACACCATCGCCACCGTTTTCGGCAGGGATGGGGTGGACTCCAAGGCGGTGCTCGGCTCCTCACCGGATATTTACCTTTCCGAGAATACCCTGTATGTTACGGGTTCCGCTTATGAGGATGACAAGGATGTCACATACCTTACTTCCTTTGACCTGAGAGGCGGTCTTGCGTATAAGGCTACTGCCAGACTTGACGGCAGGCTCATACAAGGCTCGCTTGCAGAGAGCGGCGGATACTTCCGCCTGGCGGCTCTGACGGGCGACGGCGCCGTGACTTACACGAATATATACACGCTCACGAATGCACTGACCGTAGCAAGGACGGCTGACAGGCTGTTCATAAACCGTGACGATGTGACGGTGAGCTATGATGAGGGCTGTGCGGTGCTGACGGCTGACGGCGAGACAGAGAGGATCGACCTTGACAGGGAAGATGAACCTGAGATCGCTGCCCTCCCCGATACAGTGACCCTTTACGGAAATATTTCCGTGGGGCTTTCCCGCACGGATGACGGCCTTATCCTCAGCGCATACGAAGACGGTATGCTGTGTGCTACATATGTGGTGAGCCCCGGTTACAGCGTGACCGATGCGGTAAGCGACAAGAACGCAGTCCTGGTGGATGCCTCCCGTTCGATAGTGGGATTTCCCGCAGATACGGATATGCATCACTACTATCTCTTCCGCTACACGGAGAACGGCTTTGAGAATATCTTCACCGCCGACTCTGAGGACAACGCATTTGAGCGTGCGGTCAGAGATGAGAACAGGCTCATGATAATAGGCAAGTCCGAGATACTGACACTTGACCTTGACACGATGCAGCTCATATCCAATATCCCCCTTGGTGCTGAAGACGGGGAGATATCAATAGATAATATCGAGTAACCAATTCATACTTTTCCTCATACAATAGGCCGGCAGATCCCTCTGCCGGTTTATTTATTATTCGGGCAAGGCAGATAAAAAATTTTTTTTTGATATCTTTGGCCTTTTTTTCTGCACCTTCGGTTAAATGTACAAAGGGTAAGAAAACCCGAAAATAACGAGCCAAAGCTCAGGAGGAAATAATTATGTTTAAGAAGTCTGCTAAGATAATGTCCGCTGTCGCTGCTGTAGTAATATCTGCCGGCATCCTTACGGTTCCCGCAGGTGCAGTATACAATCCCCCCGTAACGATAACACCCGTAACAAACAACTATTATCAGAACGTCCGTTTCTATATACCTACATTCGTAAACGGCTATGTACTCACAGGTTCATCCCAGGTGAATGCAAGGATCGCTCAGGCCAACTACTCATACGGCAATCAGACGTTGGTAGTACGCAAGGCAGTCGGCGGCACGGGCATATCCGTAAACTACCCCGGCACATTCCGTACAGTAGTCAGCGGAAGACCCGTTGTCTACAAGGGCACACGCCAGGGCTACTACGCTGCAACATGGTCAAACGGCCAGTACAATTATGTGGTAAAGAGCAGCCATCCCCTCAACATGGCTCAGATGAACACGATAGTTGCAGCACTTATCAACGCTTGACCCCCTTTCCCATAAGTCCCGGTCGGGACACCCCCCTTTCCCAAACAGAACAGCCGTCATGCAGGAGCGTGACGGCTGTTCTGTTTGTAAAAAGGGCGGACGGTGATGCCGTCCGCCCCAAGGGTGTCAGTCGTAGATGTAGAACATGAGGAGGTCGCTCTCCCTGGGCTCTGCCCATTCACCGTTTATCATGGGAACGATCAGATAGCCGTAGGGGACATCGTGCTCAAGGTTGTGTATCTGAACGGAATGTTCGGTAGTCTCTATGAGCAGACGGAGATCGTCTTTCTCAAAGTCATATGCGAAGAGGGCATATTTTTCAGCCTTATTGATGCTGCCCCAGCTTATGGTGACGGCATCCTCAGCAGACTGCCATACAACGGGCTGACCCTGCGCTTCCATGTATTTGAGTGCGGAGTGCTCGAGTGCTTCGGACTGTGCCACCTGTGAAGAGGATGTAGCGGAGGATGAGGAGCCGCCGTCATTTGAGGGGCCTCTTGAAGAAGATGCGACAGGTGCGGATGCTTCCTTTTCGGTCGGTGCCGCAGGCTCTTCGGCGGGCGTCTCGGGCTCATCAGCGGGTGTGGGTGATACTGAAGAAGATTCATCTTCCGAGGGGGGAGTGCCTTCCGATGGCTCGTCATCCACTACGGGGAGGAGCTTGCCTTCGGTGGAGGTGTCTTCGCCGTCGCCTGTTTCGGGATCATCGTTCTCTGACTCCGAGGGAGTTTCGTTCTCCACCTTGGTGACGGTCACATTTTCGAGTATGCAGCCGTTATATGCTCCGATGCTTGCATAGGATACGGCTGCGGGGTCGGTCACGAGGGCACCGCTGAGGAATTCCTCGATGGTAAACACCATAGTGACGTGTTCCCCTGCGGCATTGGTGAAGTTTACGGACTTCCAGCCGTCCTGGGATGCGCCGAAGCCTATGTTCTGCCAGCCGTTGTGATCGTCGGTGTAGGTGACGGAAACGGTGCTCTTCGGGTAATTGAATATATCGTTATCGGGGAATACCCAGACATAGCCGTATTCATTCCTGGAGATGCCGGGGCCCAGTTCGGGCTCAGTCTCAGTTTCGGTCGGGGCGGGTGACTGTGTAAGGGAGTTGCCCTGTGCATCCAGCACGTCAAAGCCGGTAATGGTGATGTCGCCCCACCATACCTGGAGCACGGCATGAAGATATGAGTCCGAGGCGGAGCAGATAGGAGCATCGGAGAGGTAGGTCACCGAAGTGTCGGTGCCTGTGATGGTCTTGCCCGAACCGCTGTTGCCCCATTCCATGGAATTCCATGAATTGGTATTGTTCTGGGTGATAAAGCCGCCGCCGTACCCTTGAGAGGGATCGTTGACGGTATAAAAGAATGTGATGCCGTAAACGTCCTGAATGGTATAGCTCGTCTGTGACAGATATTCACCGATCTTGGCTTCATAGCCGCCGAGGGCAGTGCTGCTTGCAATGTATGAGCTGTCGCTTATCACTGCGAAGACAGGATCTGCATAACGGAAACCCATTGCGGAAAAAGCCAGCAGAGCGGCTGCTGTGCCTGCGAGTATCCTCTTTGATGTCCTTTTCATATTACTCCTCCGTCCTGACGGGGTGCGGTCATGTGACGCAGCCCGAAACCTGCATAAACTCTTGAGATTATTTTAGCATATTGATGAAAATATTGCAAGAGAAACATTCAACTTTGGAGGAATAGACAAAGACTGTCCTCCCGGACAGTCAATTTGACCAAATCATATCAGCCGTGAGGCTATTATTATGCCTGCTGCGATGACTATGACGGATATGGCAAAGCCGACCTTGCAGGTGAGCTCCGCATTCATGTCGTAGACCATGCCCTTTTTCGTGAGGAGTATGTGTACATCCTGATCCTCACGGTAGAGCTTGTCACGGAATGCGAACTCGCAGGGGAAGACATTTTCATATTCGGTGTCATCCGATGTGTAGAATGCCACGTCGTAACGCCCCCACTTGTTCTTGCCGAAGCGTGAGAACCTGGCGGTGATGCGGCGTGCGCCGATGAGCTTGATGCGGAAGACTATGAAAAACAGTATGGTGACAAGTGCCACCAGCGCCACTATCCCCAGTATTATGCCGAGGATGATGTGAATGTCCACACCAAGTATCCACATTATCAGAAAGATTATGAGCAGTGACAGAATGTATTGCATAGCACACTCCTCCCGAAGACAGGTCAAAGGGCGGCGAAATTTCGCAGGATGGCAAGACCCGCTTCTCCGCTCTTCTCGGGGTGGAACTGCGCACCGTACACATTGCCCCGTGATACCAGTGCGGTCACTCTTGTGCCGTAGTCGGTGTAGGCGGCAACGTCCTCATCCGCACAGTGGGCGCAATAGGAGTGGACGAAGTACACATAGGGCTCGTCAAGGCCGTGGAGAAGGGGACATTCCTTGTTCTTCTCGAGCCTGTTCCATCCCATATGGGGGATATCCAGTCCCTCGGGCTGCATAAGGGTGACATCGCCCTCGATAAGCCCCAGACCGTCCCTTTCCTCAAATTCGTATCCCTTTGTGAAGATGAGCTGCATACCCAGGCATATGCCGAGGAAGGGCTTTATCTGCGCCTGTGCCCTGATGGTGTCCACAAGGCCGGAGGCGGTCAGCTTATCCATTGCCGCAGGGAATGCACCCACTCCGGGGAGGATGATGCGGTCGGCGTTCTCTATCTCTGTCCTGTCCGAGGTGAGGACAGTATTTATGCCGAGGGCATCGCAGGCGTTCTTCACGGAGAAGATATTGCCCGCACCGTAATCAATTATCGCTGTCATCGTCTTCATTATCGTTTTCCTCGTCTTTATCGCCTTCATCGGTGAAGATGAAGTCCGTTATCTCATCCCACGCATCCAGGTCGGGAAGCTCCCTTTTGATGAACCTGTCGTAGAGTGCGATGGTATCCGCAAGTTCGGGCAGGAACAGCACGAACTGCCGCATGGTGCCGTTGTCAAGGTCATAGTGGACTTCTGTCTGATAGCAGTCATCTTCCCGAACGGACTGCACATAGGTGATCTTTCCCTTCACACCGTCAAGCTCGGTCCCGATGGGTTCTTCATACTCCATGATAAGGCTGTCGGTGTAGGAAACACGCATCTGTGTCAGGCAGGCAAAGATGCCGTTGATGAATGACTTATTTTCATCTGTGCTGATATTTACCAGATTGAGCCATCCCTCATGGGGTTCGGGCAGGTCGTATTTGTGCCGGTTCGCAAAGTATCTGTCAAAGCACTTTGCCTGAAAACTGTCCTTCATGTGACTCTCCTTTTTGCTGAGAACGGGAAGCGGTCTGTCACAGTACGCCCTTTGTGGAGAGCACGGTGTCGCCATCGATCTTCACGGCTTCCTTCAGTGCGTGTGCCAGCGCCTTGTAGAGGGCTTCTATCTTATGGTGGTCGTTTGCCCCGTAAAGACAGCGCAGGTGCAGGGTGATGCCTGCATTAAAGGCGAATGCACGCATGAACTCCTCGGTAAGGAAGTTGTCATACTGACCTGTTGACTGATTAGCATAGGTGCAGTCGTAGACAAGATAGGGACGGTTGGATATGTCAAGGGAACAGAAGCCCAGAGCCTCATCCATGGGGATGTAGAAGGAACCGTAGCGGCGGATGCCCTTCATGTCCCCGACTGCCGCCCTGAAAGCCTGACCCAGTGCGATGCCCGTGTCTTCCACGCTGTGATGGCCGTCCACATAGAGATCGCCGTCGCATTTTACGTCCATGTCAAATCCTGCATGGACGCACAGCGCAGTCAGCATATGGTCGAAAAATCCTATGCCTGTGTCGATATTGTATTTGCCGCTCCCGTCAAGGTCAAGGCGGATATGTATCTTTGTTTCCTTTGTGGCACGGTCTATGACTGCTGTACGCATATTATCTCCTTATATGATGGAAAGAACTTCTTCAAGTGCCCTGAGAAACTCGTCTGTTTCCTCGGGTGTGCCTGCGGTGATGCGCAGATATACTCCGAGCTGACGGACGGATATATCATGGGCTGTCAGCCCCTTTGCGATCTCTGCCGCCTTCTGGGTGCGAATGTAGACGAAGTTGGTCACGCTGTCATACACACGTTCTATGGTGAAGTACCTGTCGGAAAGGTCGAGTATCCCCTGCCGCAGTACGTTGCGTGACTCCGTGATCCTGGCGGTACATTCGTCTATCAGATCCTTGCGGCGCATGATCGCACAGGCTGCTGCACAGGTAAGGGTGCTGATATTGTAGGGGGATTTTACCGCCCTGAGATGATCGGTGATATCCCTGCAGGCAAAGGCAAATCCCAGACGGAGCCCTGCCATTCCCATATTCTTTGAGGCGGTCTTGAGCACGATAAGGTTGTCAAGCTGCTCCACCTGATCTATGACGGACTGATCCCAGAAATCCATGTATGCCTCATCTATCACGCAAAGGCAGGACACGTTCTTTACGAGCCTGACCACGTCCTGACGGCGCACGCCCAGTGATGTGGGATTGCAGGGGTTGGAGAAGATGACCGCCTTTACGGGATTGGCGGAACAGTATTCGATGACCTTGGATATGTTTATCTTCAGATCGTCCTCTTTGGGGAGAGTCTGCACCTTCAGCTCGTTGAGAAAGCCGTAGAATGCGTACATGGAGAAGTCGGGAGACACGGTGAGCACCATATCCCCCTTTGCAAGGAACGTCCCCAGGATGACCGAGATAAGTTCATCGCTGCCGTTGCCTGCGGTGATGAGGTCGGGGGATATGTCAAAATACTCCGCCGCCGCATTTATCAGCTTATTGTACTGAGGGTCGGGGTAGCGGTTTGCGGATGCGTCTGCGACAGCACGCATGACGTCCTCGCCGCACAGCTCAATCATGTCGTAGGGAGACTCATTGGAGTCAAGACGGATACGGCAGGTGCTGTCGGGGGGGATATACAGATCCAGTGAACGGATCTTCTTCGTAAGTTCCATTATTCGTCCTCTTCAAAGCGGATGGATATTGCGTTTGCGTGAGCTGTGAGCCCTTCTCTGCGTGCCAGGGTGACTATATCATCCTTTGCCTCACGCAGAGCCGCTTCGGTGTAGTAGATAAACTGGGATCTCTTGGTGAAGGATGCGACGGAGAGAGGGGAGAAGAAACGTGCTGTGCCGCTTGTGGGGAGGACGTGATTGGGGCCTGCATAGTAGTCGCCCAGAGGTTCGGATGACCACTTTCCGAGGAATACCGAGCCTGCATTGTCGATGAGGCCGATGTATTTAAGGGGATCTTCCACCGCAAGTTCGAGGTGCTCGGGAGCAAGGGAGTTGGCAAGGTCTATTGCCTGTATAAGATCCTGTGCCACGATCGCAGCACCGAAGGAGTCGATGGAGGCACGGATTATGTCACGGCGCTCAAGGCTCTGCATCTGCCGCTCTATCTCTGCGGCGGTGTCCTTTGCCACGTCCTCGGACGTGGTGATGAGTATCGCACTTGCCATCCTGTCATGCTCAGCCTGTGACATGAGGTCAGCCGCAAGGAGCTTCGGCTCTGCCTTGTCATCGGCTACCACGAGTATCTCGGAGGGGCCTGCCACCATGTCGATGTCCACCGTGCCGTAGAGCAGCTTCTTGGCGGTGGCAACGAAGATATTGCCGGGGCCTACTATCTTGTCCACCTTGGGGATGGTCTGTGTGCCGCACGCCATGGCAGCTATCGCCTGTGCGCCTCCCACGAGGAACACCCTGTCCACACCTGCTGCCGCAGCCGCACAGAGTATCTCCTTGTTGGGCTGGCCGTCCTTGCCGGGAGGTGTGAGCATGATAAGCTCACGCACCCCTGCTATCTTGGCAGGTACCGCATTCATGAGGACGGTGGAGAAGAGGGGAGCCGTGCCGCCGGGGACATACAGACCCACCCTGTCAAGACCTCTCACACGCTGACCGAGTATACATCCGTCGGAGCGTGTGTCTATGAATGACTGCTCCTTCTGACGGTTGTGGAAGTCGGATATGTTCTCCATGGCGTTGAGCATTGCGGTGATGAATTCGGGGGAAGTCTCGCTCATCTCGGTCATCGCATCGTTTATCACGTCGCGGGGGACTTCGTGGAAGGCGGGGAGCTTCCCGTCAAATTTCAGGGTGTAGTCATTGACTGCCTCATCGCCCCGAGCCTTTACGTCGTCTATTATATCCGAAACGATGGCGGAGATCTTCTTGTCGGTGTCTCCGTTTCGCTTCTCTACTTCCTTGAGAAATTCGTATTCAGCGGTGCCGTCCGCCTTTATAATGCGTATCATTGGTTGGTCCTCTTTTCTGACGGGGCAAAACACAGCGGCAGAAAGCCGTCTGCTCTGTTACTGCCCGATGTTTTTCTCTATCTCGGAGATAAGTGACTCTATCTCGTCCTGTCTGAGCTTCATGCTCACCATGTTGGCGATGAGCCTTGCGGAGATGGGGCAGATATACTCAAACACTTCCAGTCCGTTCTCCTTCAGTGTGGTGCCTGTTTCCACTATATCAACTATGGCGTGGGAAAGACCCAGCAGCGGGGCGAGTTCCACGCTTCCCTCGATCTTGACTATATCCACGTCCATATTCTTCTTCTCGAAGAAATTCCGTGCCACATTGGGGTACTTGGTGGCGATGGTGCGCACATGGGTGCCGTCGTAGAACCTGTCGCCCTTTTTGCCTGCAAGGGCGAACCTGCATCTGCCGAAGCCCAGATCCACCAGCTCAAAGAACTTGCCGTTCATCTCGATTATGGTGTCCTTGCCCACAACGCCGAGGTCGCACACGCCGTTCTCCACATAGGTGATGACGTCCGCAGCCTTTGCCAGCACTACCTCGATATTGTCGCCCACGGGAAGGATGAGCCTGCGTCCCTTGTCGTGGACGGCTGAGCAGTCGTAGCCCATTTTCTCCAGCAGGCCTACGGTGTCCTTTTCAAGCCTGCCCTTTGTAAGTGCTATGCGCAGCTTCATGATGACACCTCCTCGGTGGAATTCTCACCCACGGTGATTATCTTGGGTATGTGCTTTTCCTTAGCGTAGGCAATGGTGTCGCCGATGCTGTCGAATACGGAGTATTCCGCACGCAGTCCCTGCTCCGCAAGTTCCCTTGCGTACTCTATCGCCTTTATCTCGCATCCGTCCTCGCCGTAGACGATGACATCGCTGACGGGTGCGGGCTTGTCTTCCATCACCCGTGCAAGGGCATCTATATTCACCGCAAAGCCCGTAGCAGGCGCATCAAAATCAAACTCACCCAGAAGGCCGTCGTATCTGCCGCCCGAGAGCACCGCATCTCCGCTGCCCTCCACATAGCCCTTGACGACGATGCCCGTGTAGTAGTTCATATGGTTTACAAGACCCAGATCCACTGTGACTGCGGGGGAAAGTGACTTCACCTTGGTGAAGATGCTCTCCAGTTCGTGCAGAGCCTCTACCGCATCGGGTATGCCGTGGGAAAGCTCATATGCCTTCTCAAACACACGCTCGCCGCCGAAAAGTCTCGGGAGCTGGCGCAGAGCCCTGACCGCAGGGGTGTTCTCATACTCATCGAGAAGGTCGCCCAGTGCGGGGAAGTTCTTGTATTCGATAAGGGAACGTATCTGCTCGGATGTGTCCTCATCACAGCCCGCCGCTGACAGCAGAGCCTTGAAAAAGCCTATATGTCCCAGTTCCAGCCTGTACCCCGTATTCACGGCGGACAGAGCATCCACCGCATTTGCCAGCATCTCCAGATCCGCTCTCTCGGAGGATGAGCCTATGAGCTCTATCCCCGTCTGACGTATCTCGTCACGCCTGCCCCTCATCCCGGGACGGCTGCGGTATACGGTCTGACTGTAACAGAGCCTGAGAGGGAGCACCTCTCCTCTGAGCCTTGCGGCGGTCATCCTTGCGATAGGCAGGGTGGAATCGGGGCGCACCACCATGAGGCGTCCCTTGCTGTCTACCAGCTTGTACATGGTCTCCTGCGGGAAATAACGTGACTTCAGGGCGAAGACATCATAGAATTCAAGCCCGGGGGTGATGACCTGGGAATATCCCTTTGAGCGGAATATCTCCGTAAGCCTGCCTTCGACTGCCTTTACGGCGGCACTTTCCCCGAAAAGCAGATCCCGTGTGCCTTCGGGAGTGATAAGATCGTTCTTTTTCATTGCAACTTTCCTTTTGATTTATTACATTAAAGTGATACTATGATACCGTGATATTATGATAATATGATACCATAGCATCACATAAAAGTCAATACCGCCCGGGCATTTTCTAATATCATGCCACATATGCACAGACAAATCACGCCTGATTTGTGACAAATGACAAGTGAAGTTACAGCAGGCTCCCGTATCTCTTCGGTATGTCGTCCGCATCCTCACGGCGGACGCTCAGGAGAAGGCCGTTCTCGTCCTTCACCGTCACATATTCGCTGTAAAATGAGGATCTGTCCCCTGCAATGGCGTAGTTGCATACATCGCCCACGCCGCAGGTGGATGTGCGTACAAGTCCTGCGTGTATCTTCTGGAGCCCCATATGATCGCAGTTGCACATATAGGGGAGATAGGCAAGGAAGCCGTGCTTCCTTGCGAAGTCCGCAATGGGACACCGCAGGAAGGAATATCTTACGATGCCTCTGCCTGCATCATAGGTACATTCGGTAGGCTCGAACCATTCGCTGTTCTGTTCAAACTGCTTCCGCTTGCTTGCCACGGACAGCTTGAATATCCCTGCAATAAGGAGGTTATGCTGCACCCTGTTGGCATTTACCGCCTTGCCAATGGTGTCAAAGGATGCCATGAAGGAGCTGTATACTTCCTGCTGTATGACCTCACGGGGCGGCAGATCTTCCGTCGTGTCGAAGTAGGCGAAGAACAGCACCGCATCGTAGAACTGCCCTGAGTGGGGTATCTGCCCGAAGGGCGGGGCATCCCGAAGCAGCTCGCAGAATCTTTTCTGCACCCTGTTCCAGAGAGCGCCCACCTGAGCCTTCGGAGCGTAGTGCATGAGCATACGTCTCACCGCACGGCGGGCAGGATCCGAATATATACGATGTTTTTCCCTGTCGATGGGGAGGCTTTTCTCATTCATCCGTGTCCTCCGGTCTGAAGTAGTCCTTTATGTATTCGGCGAAGGAACTGTCTCCGACTATGTCCTTTCCTGTCAGGTCGTGGGAAAGCGTCCACTGTGAGAACAGGATTATATCATGCTTTCCCGCCTTCTTTATGGCGGGAGCGTTGGCAAGGATGCCAAACAGCCATTTCGGGCTGTCCTTGATGACGGTGGGCTTTCCTGCCGCATCAAAGCACATCTTCGCCATTTCCTCGTAGGTGTATGTCTCCTTGCCGCCCACTTCATACACCGCATTGGTGTCGCACATATGATCCACGATGAAACGGGCGAAGTCGGGACAGTGTACCACATTCGCCTTCACGTCATGGTATCCTTTCAGGAGACGCATCTCGCCCTTGTCGATGTAGGGCTTGAATACCTTGGCGATGTCGTAGAAATATCCCGTGGGACGGTAGATGACGTAGTCCATGTCTCCCTCCATGAGCTTGTCTTCCACGAGCCGCTTGGCATTGAGCATGGGTATCTTCTCAGCGCCTGCATCACGGCAGGCTATGACGGAGATGTAGTTGAACTTCTTCACCCCTGCCGCCTTTGCCGCATAGTAGAGGTGCATATTCCCTCTGAAATCAATGTCGTAATTATTCAGGGAAGTGGATGCGCCGGTGAGCCCCATAGTGGTGATGACCACGTCCGCCCCCTTACAGAGCCCCTTCATGGTGGCTCTGTCTGTGGCATCTATGCGGCGGAAGGTGTATTTCCCCTCCAGACCGTTGTCTTTGGCCTCTGCAATGTCTGCGGCGATGACCTCATGACCCTTTTCTGTCAGCACCTTTAGTATCTCAAAACCAAGATGTCCGAATGCTCCTGCAAGAACGACTTTCATAGCGCACCTCCGTTATATGTACTTCCTGACGTACTTGTTGATATTGTATTTTTCCTTGACCTGTGTGATCGTGCCGTATTCTATCGCCTCATTCGGGCAGTTGCAGATGCAGCCCATGCAGTGGGTGCAGGGCTTGTCCCATACGGGTCTGCCGTCTTTGATGGATATGTTGTTGAGGGGACAGACTCTCGCACACTTGCCGCAGCCTGTGCAGGCATCGGTGGTATAGAAATCCTTGACGGGATATTTGTGCTTTGTCCACCATGCGGAGCAGACGGGGATGAGGGTCTTCTCGATGAGGGTGATGTGCCTGCCTCTGAGACGGCCGCCGCTTCGTATGATGTCCGCTGTCATCACTGCCTCATGCAGGCAGTTTCTGATCCTGTTCTTTATCTCGGGCTTATCAAGGTCGGCATAGTGGTCGTTGACCACATAGTTGTTGGGCATCTTCAGATCCTTGAACCCCATGAAGTTCATGCCCTTTTTGTCAAAGATGCTCTTTGCGTGGCTGCCTGATGCGCCCGAATATCCGCCGCCGCTGGTGAAGACAAAGTATACGTCCCTATTCCCTTCAAACTCCTGCTTTCTCAGATAGTCCATGAAGAAAATGGGAAGATCCACCACATAGACGGGACAGACGATGACAAAGGGCTTATCGGAGCGGATGGGGGAATAGTCGCCCGAGCGGATGCGTCTGAGAAGGTTTTCCGCCTTGTCATCGGTCTTCTGTGCGATGATATTTGCGATGAACTTTGAGTTGCCTGTTGCCGAAAAATACAATACCATAACTCTCACCTCATTGAGTCTGACTATATCTGCGAACAACGAACTGCGAACAACGAAAGAACTGCTACTTTGCCCTCATGGGCATAACGCACCTGTTGAAAAATCTTTTTGCACCGTCTCTGCCGAATACAAGACGGAGCACGGGAAGTGACGGATTGCCTTCTTCCGTCATGCGGCTGCGGAAGGCGCACAGCCCTTTCAGATTTCGCCTGTCCTTTCCTGCCGAAAGAGCTTCATCCCTGTAAGCCCTTACGCTGTCGGTGATGATGCCCGATATGTCCTCTCCCTCGGGGACAGCCTTGATAAGTGAATATTCTGCCCTTTCCCCCACATACCAGGCAGGACGCTCATCATACGGGGGGATGTCCCTGTACTTGTCGTATACCTCACTCAGCAGGGGATGGGGTTTCTTTGATACGGTGCAGTCGTAGTATTCCGTGAATACCGTCTGCTTCCCTTTGCTAAGGACGATGTCGATGAGGAAGAATGGGACATCGCCGCCCTCATAGGGAGTGAAGGCGCAGGTGAGCATCTCCATGCCGAAGGGGGTCTGCGTGTGCATGGTCATCATGTTCCCGAAGCCGTAGACACACGATCTGCGCACCCGAAAGTCCATCAGGGCAGGGAAGGAGGGGAAGGAGAAGCGGTCGTACCGCCTGCTGTGAAGGTCGGTGTATTCCCTGCCGAACAGAAATTCCGTGCGCACCGTCATTTCAAGGGAGCCGAGGTCATTTCTCATCCTCATCCCTCCTCCAGACCTGTCTGCTGTCAAGCCCCTTCTCCTTGAAAGATGAGTCAAGGAGTATAATCTCACAGGGTACGACTTTCAGCAGATACATGGGATACTTCAGCTTTTTGAGCCCATTCACGGGTATCCTGCGGATCTCTGCGATATGCTCATACTCGGCGCAAAACGGCTCGACAAACTCCGCCGTGCCCATTACCTGTACGCTGTGCAGCTTACCGAAGGTGCCGCCGCCCTCAAATACGGATATGCTGACATTCTGGTTCTTTTCCAGATTGGAGAATTTCTCTCCGCCCTCCGTGAAGATGTAGAACGCACCGCCGTCAAAGCTGTAATCGACGGGAGTACACCTCACGTCACTGCCGTGTCCCGTGGCAAGAGCGCAGGTCTTGTTCCTGCCCAGAAAGTCCGTTGCTGCCGCATACACATCGGCTCTGTCTGCCTTCTTTGCAGACTTGTCCTTTTCCTTCCAGTATCCCGCCGCACGGGAATATTCCTCATGATCCATAAGCGCTCCCTCCTGTAAAACCGAATATCTTTGCACGATGTCAGGGGAATATCTTGTCTCCTGCGGTGTCACGCATATTGTTGACCGCCTCTTCAAGCTCCTCTATGCTGCCGCAGTTGTCCACTCCGTTGGATGTCCACGCCATTACGCCGTTCCAGCCGTTGGTGTAGGCGTTTGCATAGTCATCCTTTATGTCACGTCCGCTTTCGCTGACCACCGCACATTCGCCGATGACGACGGGTTTGGTGCCGTCGAGTCCGAAATCGGTGGGGGTAGTCTCAAAGGGATACCCCATCCATGAATTCTGCCAGAAGTAGTAGTGAGGGGTATAGACATCAAGGTATGCCTTTTCTCCCGCAAGGCTCTTGAAAAATTCATCGGAGAAGTAGTTGCCGTCGTATTTATCGGAATTGTACTTGACCATGCCCAGACCCACTGTCACCAGTTCATCGGAGTTCTCATGGATGGCAGCCGCTTCCGAGGCGAAGAATTTGCACAGATCCTCCCAGTCGAGCTTGCCGCATTCCGCATTCTCATGTATCCAGTCGGGCTCGTTGCACAGGTCGATGCAGAACAGATAAGGGTCGCCGCCGTAGCGCTGCACGAAGGGAACGACGTAGGAGTCGATGTAGGTCTTGGTCGCCTCTTCCGACTGCACCATCTTCCTCCACTGTGCCGCACCGCTGTTGCCGTCCTTGAAGTGGTCGAAGGACATCAGGGTGGGCATAAGGTATATCTCATGCCTGCCTGCTATCTCGAACAGCTTGTCAAGGTCTGTCCAGTGCTTTTCGTTCACGCTCGTCACATTGCCGTCGGCATCGAGCTTGACGATGTTCATGCCGTTGCAGTTGACCCACACACGGGAGGCGTTGACGCCCTCTTCATGCAGACGGGCAAAGTGCTCGTCCCAGAACTGCTCATTGAAGGAGCCGCCGAAGTCGTTCCACTTGTCCCAGGGCGTATTCACGCCGTTTATCCACAGTTCCCTGCCGTCCACCGTGAGCTTGGTGCCGTCCACACGCACCACGTTCTTGTCATAGTCGGGGGCAGCTGATGAGGCGGCAGTCTCGGAGACTGCGGGAGCCTCTGTCCCCGCATCCGGCTCGGCAGGCGTCTTTGCGCTGCATGATGCCAGCAGCAGTGCGGCTAAGATCAGATATGTATGTCTTTTCATATGTTACTCCTGACGGGATGCTCCGCTGTGATCCCGGTCTGTCACTATACCGCAGATGCGGCGGCCTTCAAGGTCATATACCTCAAATACTCTGTCCTTGTAGATGACGTAGGTAGGGGGATTTCCTCCCTTTGGCAGGGAGACTGAGCCTGTATTGATGTAGAAGATGCCGTTCTTTCGCTCGGCTCTGTACAGGTGGGTGTGGCCGCTTATCACCACGTCTCCCGCATTTATGCCGGGCATGGACTCAATGTCATAGAGGTGTCCGTGGGTGCAGAAGATCATGCGGGAGTCTGTCCACATGGTCATGTAATCCGCCATAACGGGGAAGTCGAGCACCATCTGATCCACTTCTGCGTCGCAGTTGCCCCTCACGCAGAGAAGGTGCTGCTTTGCGGCGTTGAGCATGGCGATAACGGCCTTAGGGTCGTACCGTTCGGGCAGATCGTTCCTCGGTCCGTGATACAGCAGATCTCCCAGCAGTATGAGCTTGTCGGGCTTCTCTGCCTCAAATCGGGAAAGCATGGCTTCGCAGCCTGCGGCGCTCCCGTGTATGTCCGATGCAAACATCAGTTTCATATGTATATCCTCTCCGGTAAACGGCAGAGCCGTTCTATTTGGGTGTCCTCTCAAATGCGAGGGTTATGAGCTTGTCAAGGAGCTCGGAGTAGGGTATGCCGAAATTGTCCATGAGCATGGGATACATGGAAATGTTGGTGAAGCCGGGCATGGTGTTTATCTCGTTGAGGATGACCTCCCCCTTGTCGGAGAGGAAGAAGTCCACACGGGAAAGTCCGAAGCAGCCTATCGCCCTGAAGGCAAGTATCGCCGTCTCCCGTATCTTCGAGGATACTTCGGGAGGAATGTCTGCGGGGATCTTCAGTGAGGTGGCTCCCAGCACATACTTGGCATCGTAGTCGTAGAAATCGTTGCAGGAGATGATCTCTCCCGGCTCGGAGGCAAAGGGCTTGGCACCGCCGAGAACAGCCACCTCCAGCTCACGTCCCTTTATACATTCCTCCACGATGACCTTGCGGTCGTGGGTAAAGGCGAGCTTGATGGCATTTTTCAGCTCCTCGGTGTTGTTTGCCTTGTTGACACCCACGGATGAGCCCGATGAACAGGGCTTGACGAATATGGGATATCCCAGATCCTTCTCGGCAAGCTCGCAGAACTCGTCGAGGTGGTCGAGCTCGGATGCACGGATGGCATGGGACTTTGCCATGCGGATGCCGTGGTATTCGAGTACCTTATGAGTGAAGTTCTTGTCCATGCAGGCAGCGGAGGCAAAGCAGCCGCAGCCGACATATGGGATCCCCGCCATATCGAGAAGTCCCTGTATGGTGCCGTCCTCGCCGTATTTGCCGTGGAGCACGGGGAAGACCACATCCACCTTGATGATGTTTATCTCGTCGCCGTTCACGGTAGCGATGCCCCTGTAAAGGGGGTCGGGCAGTATAGCCGCAGGCACGTTGTCGGTGTTTGTCTCCCATTCGCCCGACTGTATGCCGTCAACGTCACCGGGGTAGAAGTACCATCTGCCCTTCTTGGTGATGCCTATTGGTATCACCTCATACTTTGTCCTGTCTATGTTGCGTATCACGTTGGATGCGGAGATAAGGGAGATATCGTGTTCGTTGGATCTGCCTCCGAATATCACCGCTACTTTGGTCTTTGCCATATCATTCACCTTGCCAGTCTGCGAAGTTCGGCAGACGTAAATTCATATTTATTTGAACAGAAGTGACAGCACACCTCTGTTACATCCTTTTCCGATGCCATGTTTTCCAGTTCCTCACGGCCGAGGGAGATCAGGGCACGCTCCACCCTCTCACGGGAGCAGTCGCATTTGTAGAAGCTCTCCAGATCGTCCATCACGTCGGGGGAAAGCCCCTCAAGCACAGCCTTGGCTATCTTCTCAGCGTCGTATCCGGTGGTGAGCATCGTAGTCACCGAGGGAAGAGAGTTTATATTCTTCTCTATGGTGTCGATAACGCTGTCATCGGCAAAGGGGAGAAGCTGTATCAGGTAGCCGCCTGCCGCCTTCACCGTCAGGTCGGGGTTTACCAGCACTCCCACGCCGCATACGGTGGGTATCTGTTCGGACAGGGCGAAGTACTGCGCCGCCTCGTCGCCTATCTCACCGCTGACGATGGGTATCTGTCCCGAATAAGGCTCCTTGAGCCCCAGATCCTTGATGACGGAGAATGTGCCGTCAGTGCCTACCGCACCGCCTACGTCGAGCTTACCCTTGGCATTGAGGGGTATCTCCACCACGGGATTTTCCACATATGCCTTGACATTGCCCACATAGTCCGCAACGGCAATGAGCGTACCTGCGGGGCCGCCGCCGTTTATGCGCAGGGTGACGCTGTCTTCCTTGTCCTTGAGGCCTATGCCCATGAGTGATGCGGCTATGGCGAGCCTGCCTGCCGCCGCCGTTGTGACGGCTGAGGTCTTGTGTATCCTTTCTATTTCGCTCACCATGTCAAGGGCATCGCAGGCAGTAGCCACAACGCTCCCGTCATGTGAGATGGTGCGAACTATTCTCATATCAAATATCAAACTCCATTAATGGTGCAGCCTGTAAGCTGCACGGCTTTCTCTGCATCTTCACGAAGCGTCATTCATCTGCGGCATAGCGGCAGATGCGGACTGTCCGCTCGGTGGTGTCTGTCACGCCGCTGTCTGTGTAGCCGTCATATTCGCCCAGTATCTCAAATCCCGAGCGGATAAGTATGTCATCGACTGCCTGCGGATCGAAGGCGGTCTCGCTCAGCTCATCCACGAAGCGGTCGTAGCTTTCCCCGTTGTATTCAAAGAGGTCAAGGAGCATATCTATGCGGCAGTTCTCGTCCGCCTCGCTGTTCTGCCACACGCAGTACACATCATCCGTGTCATAGACGAAGGTCTGTCCAGACAGTACCTCACGGTGCTTATAGGGCGTGTTCATGTCGAAGATGAACAGAGAGCCTTTGTGACAGTGGCGTGCCACTCCGCCTATGGCATCTTCCGCCGCCGAAAGGTCGGGGAGGTGGCAGAGCCCGTCAAGGGTGGAGATGAACACGTCCCATGTGCCGCCAAGGTCGAGTGAGGTCATGTCCTGAAGGACGGGCTGGATATGCACCCCTGCGTCCGTCATATGCTCATAGGCGACTGAGAGCATCTCCTCCGAGGCATCCACACCCGTCACGTCAAAGCCGTCCTTTGCCAGCCTGACGGAAAGCACCGCCGTGCCGCAGCCTATGTCGCACAGGGTCACGGGGGATGACATATCCGAGCCGAACCGTTTCACGGCACGGCGGATGAAATGTTCCATTTCGTCCCGCTCCACATCGTCCGTCAGGCTGTCGTAGAACCGGGCAAATACACCGTAACTCATTCGTCCGTGCCGCTCTCCCATTCGAGCTCTTCGAGCCTGTCCATGACTATCTCATATCCCTTGCCGCCGTACTTGCTGTTGATGGTGCGGTTGACACGGGAAATGGTGGCGGTGCTGGCGCCTGTGACTGCGGCAATATTGCTGTATACCTTCCCTTCACCAAGGAGCTTTGCTACCAGAAGACGCTGGGAGATGGACCTGAGCTCAAGGGGAGTACACAGGTCGTTAAAAAACTCCGCACATTCTTCCTTTGTCTCAAGGCAGAGAATGGCCTGATACAGCAGATCAAGAGAAATATCTGAATTATTGTTCATTTGGACACTCCTTTTGTAAAAGTATCTGTAAATATATTTTACCACATTAAAATGTAAAAGTAAATACCTTTTGCAGATTTTTTTCTCCCGTCCGCTCCTGCCTCTCCTCTGCCGATGGGCAAGGGGAGAGGGACAAAAAGGACGGCTTGCTGCCGTCCTTTTTGCATATTTAAGGAAAGGTATATCGGTAAAATGACTTGATATCGTGATGATGCGCTCATGCCCTGAGCGCCCTTGCCGCATTGATGACGCACAGTATCAGTACGCCCACATCGGCAAATATGGCAAGCCACATATTGGCAAAGCCCAGCGCCCCGAGGATAAGGCATAACAGCTTTATCCCTATGGCAAAGACGATGTTTGCACGGACTATGCCCATACATTTGCGTGAGATGCGCAGCCCTTCGGCTATCTTTGCGGGGTCGTCGTCCATGATGACCACGTCCGCCGCCTCTATCGCTGCATCGGAGCCGAGCCCGCCCATGGCGATGCCTATGTCCGCACGGGAGAGGACGGGGGCGTCATTGATGCCGTCGCCCGTAAAGATGAGGGTAGTGCCTTCGGGCTTCTCGGAGAGCAGCTGCTCCACCTTTGCTACCTTGTCCGCAGGGAGAAGGTCGGCGCAGACCATGTCTATCCCAAGCTCATCCCCTACGGCTCTGCCTGTCTTCTCGTTGTCGCCCGTGAGCATCACCGTCTTTTTCACGCCTGCCGCCTTCAGCTTCCTTATGGCTTCGGCGGAGGTGTCCTTCACGCAGTCGCTGATGACGATATGCCCTGCATAGGCGCCGTCCACCGCCATATGTACTATGGTGCCCGGGCTGTGACATTCATGATGCTCCACGCCTATCTTCTGCATCAGCTTCCCGTTGCCTGCGGCAACAGGCACTCCGTCCACCTTTGCGCATATGCCGTGTCCGCCTATCTCCTGTATATCGGTGATGATGCTGCGGTCAACGGCATTTCCGTAGGCACGCTGTATGCTGCGGCTTATGGGGTGGGAGGAGGGCGACTCCACATAAGCCGCATAGCGGATAAGTGCCTCATTGGGCATTATGCCGTGGTGTATGTCGGATACGTCGAACACGCCTCTTGTGAGGGTGCCCGTCTTGTCAAAGACCGCCACGGATGCCTTTGACAGGCTCTCCAGGTAATTTGCTCCCTTGATGAGTATGCCCTTCTTCGATGCTCCGCCGATACCTGCGAAGAATGACAGGGGTATGCTTACCACCAGTGCGCAGGGACAGCTTATGACAAGAAATGTGAGGGCTCTGTATACCCATGTATGCCATTCGGGGGAAAGCCCCGTTATCAGCCTGACGACGGGAGGCAGAAGCGCCAGAGCCAGAGCAGAGCCGCAGACTGCCGGCGTGTAGATGCGGGCAAACCTTGTGATAAACTGCTCAGAGCGTGATTTCTTTGCGCCCGACTCCTCCACCAGCTCGATTATCTTGGCGGCGGTGGATTCTCCTGCGGGCTTGGTGGTGCGTATGGTGAGCCGCCCGGTCATATTGACCGAGCCTGAGATCACCTCATCCCCGGGGCAGATGTCACGGGGGAGGCTCTCGCCTGTGAGGGCGGCGGTGTTCACCGTGGAGATGCCGTCTTCCACGATGCCGTCGATGGGTACTTTCTCACCGGGATCGACAACTATGAGGGAGCCTGTCTCCACTTCATCCGGATCGACCTCCTCCACGCTGTCCCCTCTGAGGATGAAGGCACGGTCGGGTCTGATGTCCATAAGCTCCGCAATGCTCCGCCTGCTCTTTCCGACGGCGTACCCCTGGAAAAGCTCGCCCACCTGGTAGAACAGCATCACTGCGACTGCTTCGTCAAAGTCCCCCGAATCATCCGCAAGGGCTATGGCGAATGCGCCTATGGTGGCTGTCGCCATGAGGAAGTTCTCATCGAGCATCTGTCCGTTCTTTATGCCGATGACTGCCTTGCGCAGGATGTCATAGCCGATGATGAAGTAGGGGATGAGATAGAGACAGAACCTGGGTATGCCTGTGACGGGCAGGAAATGGAGCACCACCGTCAGCACTGCGGCGAGGATGATGCGGATAAGCGTCTTGCGCTGCTTTTTGGTCATATGCCGAAGATCTCGCAGTCGTCCTCTACCTTTTTGCAGTTGGCGAGGACATCCTTCATGACTGCCTTTGCGTCCGCACCTTCTTCAAACTCCACACTCATTTTCAGAGCCATGAAGTTGACGGTGCAGTCCTTGACACCTGCGGTCTTCTTTGCCGCATCTTCCATTTTGTTGGCGCAGTTGGCGCAGTCAACTTCGATCTTGTAAGACTTTTTCATATATAGACCTCCGTAAAAAACTAAATAAATGAATGATTGTTCATCTATTCAAATTGTACCATAAAATCCCGTCTTTGTCAATAGGTGCAATGAAATATATTGCACAAAATAAATTGTGCAAAATGTCCATTGCATGACATATTGCACAACACTTGACAAGAGGAATGATATATGCTAAAATGTAAGCATAATGCGTAAAAATCACACTGCGCAGAGAATAAACAAGAAGGACGGATGAGATGATCCTGAATTTCAACGAAGGTGCGCTGGCACTGCCCGTGAAGGCGGCGGAATATATAAAGCTCGCCTCTCCTAAGGCTGTGAAGGTGCTTTTCTACTTTGCGGTGAACCGCTCTCTGCCGGAGGATCCGAAGGAGATAGACAGATCCTTTACCGCAGATGACGTGGAGGAGGCTGTCAGCTTCTGGAAAAGGGCGGAGGTCATGGAGGATGAAGCTGTCAGGACTGCCGCAAAGGTCACGGCTCCGCCGAAGTTCAAGACGATACTTCCGTCGGAGATAGCCGAGATAATGGAGTCTTCCCCGGAGATACGCACCCTGTTCGGGGCAGCGGAGGGGATTTTCGCACGGCCGCTCAGACATGACGAGCAGCGCACGCTCATCTGGATACACGATCATCTGGGACTTCCCGCAGATGTCATAGCCATGCTGCTGAGCTATTCATATTCCGCAGGCAGGGCGACTATGGCATATATAGAGAGAGTGGCGATCGACTGGAGCTCACGGGGGATATCCACCCTTGAAGCGGCTGACGAGGAGCTTATCTCCATCGCCCGTGCGGACGACTATGCACGGCATATCTCTTCGCTTATCCATGTCAGGAACTTTACTCCGCCTCAGATCGAGATACTCAGCCGCTGGGATCAATGGGGGGTATCCGATGAACTTATAATGAAGGCTCATGACATCAGCGTGGAGAAGAAGGGGAGCCCTCAGATAAGCTTTATGGACGGCATTGTCAAGAACTGGCGCAAGGACGGCATATCCACTCCCGAAGAGGCGGACAGCGCAAAGGAGAAGAGAAAGCCTGCAAAGAAGAGCGGGGATGAGAACGCCGACAGCGGTGCATATTCTCCCACGGAGCTCGATATGTGGCTCATGAGAGGATATATAGATGAGGGTGATGGCAATGACTCGTGAACAGATAAGGCATGAAGCCAATGAACGCATGGACAGGCGGCGGCAGCAGGCGGAGACGCTTGCCGCAAGAAGGCGTGAGGAGATAGAGACGAAGCTGCCGCAGGTGGCGGAGCTGCGCAGGATGCTGTCGCTCACCGCCGCAGAACTTGCAGGGAATATCCTGTCAAAGGGTACTCCCGAGGAGAAGGATGCGGCATTCGAGAAGATACGGAAGAACAGCATGGACAGCCGTGCCATGATAGAAAAGACCCTGACGGATGCAGGGTATCCCGCAAACTACGACAAGGTGAAATACCGCTGCGACAAATGCGGAGATACGGGCTTTACCCTGTACGGTATGTGCGGCTGCATGAAGAGGCTGATAAATCAGGTGGCATCGGAGCAGCTCAATGCTCAGGCGAATATGCCCGATGCGGACTTTGAGCACTTTGACCTTGAAATGTACAGGGGGATCACCGTAAATAATGTGGATGCGTACAAGCACATGAAGAAGGTGTATGAGGACTGCATCGCCTATGCGGACAGCTTTACCGGGGAGGGTGAGAGCCTTCTTTTCATAGGGAGACCGGGACTCGGGAAGACCCATCTTTCCCTTGCCATTGCGCATCGTGTGACAGACAGGGGATACAGTGC
>JAFUHM010000083.1 GCA_017468865.1 Oscillospiraceae bacterium
AATATGAGCAATATTGTTTCTACTCTGCAAGGAACCCTTTCCAAGGCTGTGTTTGCAATCCCTAAAAAAGAAATTATCTCTTTTTGCCGTGGTATTATCGAAGAATGTGCATATCAACCTTGTCCGGTCAGACCGAGGCGAAGTTTTTCAAGAAATAAGGAACCAAGAAAAACAAAATTCCACAAATCCCGCAAAAGTGCATTGTAAAAATGTGTCGGTGCTTAACCTGTTGGCATTGATTTACTATCATCAGCACAAAAACGATCAAACCAGAAATAATGATGAATGTAACACCAAATTTATCTATCAATGACACAACACCATTCATTGTAATCACCCGATCATAACATCACAGTATGCGTTCACAGCATTTCTTACGCAGTCATCACACGGACAGAGCACCTTTCCTGTGTCAGCCCCTTTAAGATCGGCACAGCGCAGCGCTCCGCCGCATCTCTCTTTGAAATTTTCCGAGATCTTCCTGGCATAACCTAAAGTCCTCTTTCCCTCTGTCTTGATCCCGGCTATCATCACAGCCCCGATGAGCGCACCGCAGGTAGCATCCATATTTCCCATGCCCGCACAGAACCCTGCCGATGCAGCATCCGTTTCCCCTTCTGCAAGGCCTGCAAGAGGTGAAAGGGCGGCTGTCACCGCCTGACAGCAGTTACGACCCTGATGCTTGAACATTACCGCCTTCTCAGCTGTATCCATATCATCACCTACCACGGCTTGACCGAACCTATGATATCCGCAAGAGTCGTTTTCTCACGGCGTGTATATTCTTCAAGTCCTTCAATTATCTTTATCGGCGCATAAGGGTCGGTAAATATCGCTGCGCCTACCTGTACCAGAGATGCGCCCGCCATCATCATTTCCACTGCATCTTCCCATGTGGATACACCGCCCATGCCGCACACAGGTATCTTTACCGCATTTGCCACCTGCCAGACCATCCGAACTGCCACAGGGAACACCGCAGGTCCCGAAAGCCCTCCGACATTATTGTGAAGTACGGGACGGCGTGAACGTATGTCTATCCTCATTCCGAGAAGTGTGTTTATCAGAGATACCGCATCAGCGCCCTCAGCTTCGCACGCTTTGGCGATGTCGGCGATATTCGTCACATTGGGGGAAAGCTTCATCATCACGGGTTTTGATGTGGCACTGCGAACTATTCTGGTGATAAGCGCTGCACCCTCACAGGATACACCGAATGCCGCACCGCCTGCCTTCACATTGGGGCAGGATATATTCACCTCGATCATATCCACATCCGTGCTGTCAAGCTTTTCGGCGATCTCACGGTATTCATTCTCATCAGAGCCGGCGATATTGGCTATGATGACGGTATCCTTTGTCTTCAGATAAGGAAGTTCCTTTTCGATGAAGGCATCAATGCCGGGATTTTGCAGACCGACGGAATTGAGCATACCCGACGGAGTTTCGGCTATACGGGGAGGGAGATTGCCTGTACGCAGCTTTCCGGTAGTACCCTTGACCGAGATACCGCCGAGCCTTGACAGAGGATAGAACTCCTCATACTCGTGACCATATCCGAATGTACCGGAAGCAGGTACTATGGGGTTTTTAAACTCAATACCGGCAAAGTTGACAGATACGTTGCTCATGCGAATACCACCTCCTTCGCTTCAAATACCGGTCCGTTCTTGCAGACGTGTTTATATACGGTCTTATCGTCTTCTTTGGTGACACAGGCACAGCCGAGACAGGCTCCGACACCGCAGGCCATTCTCTCCTCAAGAGAGATCTGACACCGTATTCCTTCCTTTTCGGCACGGTCAGCTATCCGCCTGAGCATCACCATCGGTCCGCACGCATAGATGATATCAGGTGAAAAGCGTGCAAGCACCTCATCAAGAGCATCGGTAACAAAGCCTTTGCGCCCTGCCGAACCGTCGTCCGTGCATAGCAGGACTTCCGCTCTCGTGTCCTTCATGTCATCCTGTAATATGACCGCAGTCGAATTCCTGAACCCGCATATCACCTTGGCATTTTCGCCGTAATGCTGTGCCAGCGGCACCATCGGCGGAGTTCCTATGCCGCCCCCGATAATGACTGCCTTCTTATCGGAAAGCAGATCAAATCCATGTCCCAAAGGAGCAACTATGTCAAGGAACTGACCTTCACAGGCATCAGCAATGGCGCCTGTCCCCTTACCTCTGACCTCAAACACGATGCGGAGCGTTCCCTTATCACGGTCGATCCCGCAGATAGAGATAGGCCTTCGAAGTGTAAAGCCGTCCGCCTTTATATTGACAAATTGTCCCGGGACAGCCTCTCCTGCCATCTCCGGACAATAGAGGATCATATCCCATATGCCCTTGGCAATGTTTTTCTTTCCAATGATCGGTGCAGGTCCTGCAAATTTCATATCATCCCATCCTTATAGCGGTCTGTGGCGAATGTCATCTTTATATGATCGTCTGTAATATTCATCATGAGGCATGAGGAACGGATCAGCCGAAGCCGTATCCATATCCGCATCCTCTTCCTCATCATTATTCAGCTGTGTCTCCATCTGAGAAGTGCGGAACCACTTCTCCTGATCGTCGATGTCAACGGATACTCCATCCATCTCATCTGCCCTGCCGGATACGGTCACTATGTCATCACTTGCCCTTTCCGGGTCATTCCTGCGGAGGCCCGCATTCTGACGAGTGACGTATTCTTCACGCTTTTCCATATACTCTTTCTGGACAGTGGTGACATTCCGCTGCACAGCGTAGTCAAAGTCAGGATAGCCTTCGCAGTCTTTAAGCGAAGCTATCTCATTGAATGCGGCAAGTCCGATATAGGCGAATGCAGTCTCTGCCGCAAGGTAAAGAAGTGTGGGAATGTTATCTGTCGTAGGTGTCAGCTGCGCAAGGGTATTCAAGAGCACTATCACCAGCGCCCCCATCGATACATATGCACATATGCGCAGGAAAAGCGGTCTTTCATAGGTGTCGGCAATTATCGCAAGAACGCCCATAGCCGGCATATATATGCAAAGCAGTATGGCAAGAGGGAATGGTGCATCTCCTATTGAGGAAGCTTCTCCCACCTGTGATATCACCCTTGCGGAAAACGCAATATTTCCGCTCCAGTATATAGACCTTGCTATGCAAACGAGCATAAGCAGAAAATTTCCGAACACGCAGAACAAACGTGAAAATCTGAGCTGATCCTTTGCTTTGAGCATTCTCTTTCTGTTCCTGTTGTAATCGGCTTCCGCATTGGACTCCTTTAACAAATGTGCATTCATCTGCTGTGTATTCATCTGTCATCCCTTATTCATCATAATTCGGCTCCCCCATCAGAGATCACGGCCGATCCCTTCAAGCCGTTCATCATTCTTCATTATACCATAAACTTCGCAGAAAATCAATAGATAACACAAAATTCCTTTACCACTGTACTTTGCAATATAAAATGTCACCAAAGAATTAGGGAAACACTGATTAAATCTGACAAAGCCCTTGCAAAATCACTGCCGATAGTGTATAATAGATGTAGTACATGAAAGGCGGGATAAGTATGGCAAACGAACAGCTCACAATGACAGATGTAGAGTATTCAAATAGA
>JAFUHM010000084.1 GCA_017468865.1 Oscillospiraceae bacterium
ATTGATTTTAACAGATATACATTATCCGCAGCTGATAAAAACGGTGATACCAAATATCTTAAATTGCAGCATGAAAGTCTTACCCTTTCGGATGATCCTTTTGTGCTTACATTGGTGAATAATGGTACTGACGACAGCATTAAGATCGTTAATACCGTTCAGAAACCGGATATATATAATAACAGAAATGCATCATCGTTTGACTACGGTAATAACGCCCTTACCAATTTAAGCACTACAAGATGGTTCACGCTTGTTGATGTGCCCGAAGCATCTGCATCCGATCCTGTCGGTCTTGGCGGCAAAACATACGGCATCGTTAACCCAAATATCGATAAAGGCAGTATAACTGGCGGATATGCGATGATGGCCACTTCATCTCTTGAAACAAAAAAGCTGAATTACGACAGTGCAAGGAATACATATAAGCTCACAAATGAATTTATTTCAGGCTGGACATTCCACTGGACGGATCATAATAATTACACCCTTTCAGCCAAGACCGATGATGGAGAAAAATACCTTAAATTTACCTTTAAAGGTGTCTCTTTGGTCGATGAAGCGGATGCCACTCCCGTATGTATCGAGAACGGAACAGGTGATAATGCAGGCAAGATAAGGATAATGCCCCTTCTTGACGGGTATCTGAGCGTGCTGTACAGAGGCGATAACAATTTCGGCCGTAATGCGACATATGCACAGCTGTCCTACAATCGGGCATGGCATGACCTTGTTGAGATACCTGTTGATGACGACCCCTACGGGCTTGACGGTCTGACCTACGGCCTTGTCTACACCGCAGACGATGTTTCCGGCACTGCCCTAATGGCGGATGATATGACCACAACGGTCAAGCTGTACAGGCTCGTGTCGCACAACAAGGATGATTCCTCCGTGACCAAGATACTGTATGTTCCCCAGGAGAGCGACATAACCGAATGGACATTTGCGAACATCTCCGAAGACAGCTATACATTGTGCGCCGACACCGGAAAGTATCTGACGGTGAACGGTACGGAGCTGGTGCTTTCCGACGATGAGAAAGACGCATCCAAATTTACTGTTGTGCACAAGGACGGCAAGATAGGTCTGAAATGCGGCGGAAAATATGTGACATATACGGAGGGCAGCGGCTACGGGCTTTCGGAAACAGCCGCCGGTGCGGTGTATCTGGATCTTACGGAGAAGACCGTCCTCACAGAGAATGACAATATCACCTATACCGCCGACAGGATCAGTGTGTCCGACGGCGTGAACGCCAAGGACGGTGCGGAGCTGATAGTCTACACCAGAATATGGAACGAGAAGGAGCTTAGATACGACTTCTACGCCATTGACCATGACGGCACCATGAAGCAGTGCTATGTCAGCGGAGACAAGCTGATGTGGTTCGACGATGCCATGAATACCCTTCTCTGGAAGCTGACGGTGTATCATAATGCCGATGGCAGCGAAACAGGCTTCTATGAGCTTCAGAATGAATATTCCGGCAAGTTCCTTGCTCCGCAGCTGAGCGGCAAGCTGTTCTCGAATCAGAAGGTGGGCTTGCTTTTCCCCGGGCGTATCTATGAGAAGAATGAGGACGGTTCGGTAAACTACGGCGAGTACTATACCGACATCACCTACTGGGATGATTCCAGCTATGACTATGCGGCGATAAAGGGCTTCCCGATCAAGGACAAAAACAATAACATAACCTCTGTGACCCTTGGCGCCACATATCTTTACGCCACGGACAAATCCTTCTACTTTGCCGTCCCCCAGGCGGTGCTGGATGATGAGGACACGCTTCATACGGTAGGCACGGTAGATAACAACCTTCACGGCATATCCATGAAGATGGTGGATTTTGATGTGAAGGATGGTAAGAAACAGGGAGATTCAGATGCAAGCTCGGTCACATGGGACTATTTCGGAGGAGACAAAGAAGATACAAAGGGACTTCTTTCCACCGCTCTGGATGAGACGACCGGACTGCCTACCGTGGCAAAAAGCAATGACAGTACTCAGGTGGGCCAGAGCTTTGATGTCTTTTCCTCAGCGCAGCCTGTAAATCATCTGTTTATACAGAGCATCTATGATGCCAGCGGATATTTTGAATTTGACAGCACACAGAATACCGCATCATTCTACGATAAGGAAGGAGCCGAACATACCTCCACCGACAAAGACGGGAATGTATACAAGGATTTTACAGTCTACCGTGAGCTGGCAACACATGACCAGTCCAACGTAAATACAAGAAAGCATGGTCAGTTTTTCCCATATAACCGGATAATCCCGGGTGTATATTCAAAGACAAACCCTCAGAATCTCTATGATGCTCTGGCAAAGTCGCTGGATGACAGCGACCCCAGAAAATACGAAAAGCTTTATCATTTTGTAAAGGCTGACGGTACAGGCGGCCCCGATGATGCTGTGGGGACGATGGATTATTATTTCGGAATGGAGATGGAGGCTGATTTTGTGCAGACTCCCAGCGGTCTTGACCCCTGGGGACATGATGTAATATTCGAGTTTACAGGAGATGATGACTTCTGGCTCTATGTTGACGGGGAGCTTGTTATAGACCTGGGCGGTACACACACCGCACAGGGTGCCAAGGTCAACTTCAAAACGGGTACGGTAACTACAACTATAGGTGATAAGATCACTACAAAAACACTGAGAGAGGTGTTCACGGAAAACTACACGAACAGGCACGGACAGGACGGGCTGGATGATTATCTTTCACGGTTCTTTGACGACGACGAGAATATGTTCAAGGACTATACCACCCACACCATGAAGGTATTCTACATGGAAAGAGGTGCGGGTGCCTCCAATATCCATATGCGCTTTAACCTCTCATCCGTCACCGAAGGTAATGTGCTGTTTTCAAAGTCGCTGACGGACATGGAGGGCGAGTCGATCGACAGCTCCGCTGTTGACCTCAGCAGACTGCAGTTCCCCTTCCAGATAGAGTGGGCAATGACCGAGGATGATGTCGATGCCGATAACTGGACACTTCTCGAACAGTACAGTCCGACTGTTGAAAACCAGTATAAGTCCTCTGTATCATACCAGAACTCCACGCAGACGGTACGGTTCGCGCAGACATATGTATCCTACAATAATCCCGACAAGACATATCAGAATGTATTCTTCCTCGTTCCGGGAAGATCCCTTGAGATAAACTTCCCCGATGATGCTGTATACTATCGGATCAGGGAATGTGCGGTGGATACGGGCATTTACACTGTGGAGACCAGCGACGAAGACCCACTCGGATCAACTACGCTCGTAGGAAGTATCAAGGATCTGTATACCGAATCGGAGCAGGTCAAGCAGCAGCCTACCATCAACTTTAAAAACAAGATAGATCCGAACATGATAACGTCCCTTGACATCACGAAGCACCTTTATACGGACAAGACCAAGACGACGGAGCTTACATATGAGCAGGACAATACCACCTTTGACTACAGGCTCTATATCTCCAACGGCACAGGCGATGAGCTGGAGGCTGCCAATCTGAGGAGCTACTATGTGCTTGATCCCGACGGCTATCTGTGCAGGAGAAATGCGTATACCGACAGCTTTGAGAGATTTACGGTCAAGAACGGAGACACGTATGTGCCTGTTGCAGGAGATGCTGTGAATATCCTCAGCGAGACCGAGAAGGCACAGGTCACATTCCATACGTCAAGCTACGGAGCTATCTCGAAGATACCGGCAGGTTATACGGTGAGAGTGCCGGGTCTTGTGGCAGGTACGAAGTTCTTCGTGGATGAGAGGGAGAAAGAGATACCCACAGGCTATGACCTTGTGGATTACAAAGTCGAGCAGGACACCGAGAACGGTTCAGCGGCGACAGCGTCATATGAACCCGCAAACTCATATGTATATAAAGGTGAGACGATAGCTCTGCCCGCGAAAAAGTACAATGCGGCAGGCACGATAAAGGCTGGCCTTCGGGCAAAGATGAGCGTAAACAACTGCCGGGGCTACGGTATCAAGGCGGAAAAGCAGTGGAGCGACAGCGACTTTGTGGATTCCCATGATACGATATACATGGCTGTGTATGCAGGCGATGAGCTTGTGGAGGGAACCGTAAGGGCATTTACGAATGACGACACCTTTGTGAAGTATTTCTTTGAGACATTGCTGACCGGCAAGACGCTCGCCGACTATAAGGTATATGAAGTTACCCTTACGTCGCCTGTGGTGGCGGCGGACGGTACGGTCACATACGAGGGCTCGCCCGTAAGGGTAATGAACGGGGCGATCACGTCCATAAAAGTTACCGACAAGGGGGAGACCGGATCAAAGCCCGATGATTACACGGTGACATATTCGGCTGCCGCACCTGCGAACGAATACGGCAATTCCTATACCGAGACTATCCGCAACGACCGCAAGGGAGGCATACGGATAAGGCTGAACAGATGGAATGATACCGACAGTGATGATGAACCGCTGGCAGGAGGCACCTTCGAGCTGAAATGCGGTGAAACGGTCGTCGGGGAGTATACCTCTGACGGTACGGGCATTGTCACGGTACTCTACGGCTTTGAGGAGGGGGAAATTTACACCCTGACAGAGACAAAATCTCCCACAGGATATATTGCCGCAGAGAAAAGCATTTCCTTCACGATAGAGAAAGAGGATACTGTCTTTACACTGACACACTGGACAAACGGCAACGACACAGATAATGACATTGATCTGACCGACGGCAGGAGCTGGGCGGAGTATAAGCTGAATGACGGTGTATACACGGCAACGATAGATATCTACAATCCCGAATTTGTGCTCAAAGCCATAAAGGTGGACAGTGAGAAGGACGATGAAAACAATACCATCCCTCTGTCGGGAGTGAAATTTGCTCTGCACAGACAGGTCACCACACTCATGGGCACCATCATGGATACAAAGCCCATGACGGGATATGAAGAGCTGATCTCCGGCAAGGACGGAGTGATAGACAAGATCAATGCCAAGATTCCTCCCGGAGTGTATTATCTGGTAGAGACACAGGCACTTGCAAATTATGAGGCAATGAGCCTTGAGGATGCTGTCCAGTTCAGGATCACCGATGACGGTACTGTCGAGATGGTGAGAGAGGATCAGATGGATCTTCTTGCAACGAAAGAGGGAACATATGAGATAACCATCAGCATTCCCAATGTGCGGAAGGATTCAAATGCCCTGCTTACTATCACAAAAACCGTGGAGGGCGGCTTCGGCGACAGGGTAAAGAAGTTTGAATTCATGCTCACTGTCGGCGACGGACTTGACACCGAGACGGAATATGAATGGACTCTCAACGGGGTCGAGCAGGCAAAGATAAAGAGCGGCGGCACTTTCAAAATGAGACACGGCGATATTGTCGAGCTCAAGCTGCCCGCCGATAAGATCACCGTGACCGAGACGAGCGGGGACTATGACGTGACTGTCAGCAGGTACCTGACCGCCGAGGCGGATGATACGACCAAGAGGGTCACGACCCAAGGCAGCAGCTGTACTTTTGAGCTGGAGGGCGATACCACCCTTGATGTGACAAACTCCATCAATGGAGTTGTCCCCACGGGCGTGAGCCTGCCTGAGATGTCGGTATTCTTTGCGGGAACCCTTGCGCTGGGAGCAGTGCTCCTTGCAGGGCGGCAGAGGATGCTTATTGCGGACAGCGGAGACGATGACAGCGATGATTAAACAACATGACGGGAAAGCTCATCAGCTTTCCCGTCATTTTTCTGCGGAAAGAAACCGCCCGACAGTGTAAGGTGTATACCCATATAGAAGTTTTGCCCCGAAGCGTATCAAAGCACTTCGGGGCATTGCATTATTCAGTTGCTTCGATAAATCAGAATTTGTCTTGCTGTGTCATCCTGGAACAATATCAATTTTCTCTATTTCAAGTACCAATATGTATGCCAGCCTGACATCTGTATGATCGCATTCCTTGGAACCTGACGCAATATTGGGAATAGCCCGAACCAGTCCGGCGCAGTCTGAACCAGCCCAATCAGTGCAAAGCCATAGCAGAACCAACAAAAGGTACTTTTCTTTTCCTTATCAAGTACAAATCCCAATAATGGCACAATACCAAGAACGAATGCCGGAAGCAGATAATAAACAACGCATTGAATGATATTCATTGGATCAGTTGATGTAGCATATCCTGAGAAATTGCCCTTTATAATTCCGATATACACCGTGCTACCTGTGGGAAACGCTATACCGTGAAGCATTTCATGTAAACCCTGAAGCAGAAACGACGATACGGCACCGATAATAAAGCCTTTCTTTGAAGGCATAAACCAGTTCTTTTTTTTGCCGATTATTATCAGTACAATAAACGCAACTATTAAAGGAACAATCAAAAAATACGACTGTTTTAACAGTTCCGCCTGCGATTCGGCTTCGATAACTTGAACGGCATTTGATGGCAAAACAGTTTCTTTCCATGCAGCTACTTCATCTGCACTTATTCCTGCCCAAACAATGTTTAAAACAATAACTTTATAGACTACAAAGGCTGTAGCAATTATGCCGATACAGATCGCTATCCAATGTTTTTTTAACAAACTGTTCATCTGATCTCCTTAGAACGAAAAACTGGAATAAAATTTGCTCAACAAACTCCGATTTGTCTTTATACCAATTATATCACAACACCTCCATACTGTCAATAGAAACTCCATACTGTCAATAGAAATGCCATAGTACTTCTGACTTTGGATCAGAAGTACTATGACATAAAACTTCTATATCAGCGCAGCCCGTATCTGTCGGGCTGTGTATCAATACACCTTTGCTATGCGGTTGACGCCTGTCTTGACGGCGGCCTCTGCAACTGCCTCTGCCACTACCTCGGCGATGTTCTTGTCGAGTGCGGAGGGGATTATGTAGTCGGGGGAGAGCTCGTATTCAAGCACCGACCATGCGATAGCCTTTGCTGCGGCGATCTTCATCTGATCGTTTATCTCACGGGCACGCACATCGAGAGCACCTCTGAATATGCCGGGGAATGCAAGGACGTTGTTTATCTGGTTGGGATAGTCAGATCTGCCTGTGCCGACAATGGCAGCGCCTGCTTCCTTTGCGTCCTCGGGAGTGATCTCGGGGTCGGGGTTAGCCATGGGGAATATGATGGGATCCTTGTTCATGGAGCGAACCATGTCCTTGGTGACTGTGCCGGGAGCGGAGATACCGATAAATACATCTGCGCCCTTCATGGCATCAGCAAGGGAGCCCTTGACAAGTTCCCTGTTGGTAAGGCGTGCGATCTCTTCCTTCTGGGGGTTGAGCCCGTCTCTGCCCTCATAGATAGTGCCCTGACGGTCGCACATGATGACGTTTTTCAGACCCATGGATATGAGGAGCTTGATTATTGCGATACCTGCTGCGCCTGCGCCGCTGGTGACCACCTTGACATCCTCGATGTTCTTGTTCACGAGCTTGAGTGCGTTCATCATGGCTGCAAGGGTAACTACCGCAGTACCGTGCTGGTCGTCATGGAATACGGGAATGTCGCACTCTTCCTTGAGGCGGCGCTCTATCTCAAAGCAGCGGGGAGCGGAGATGTCCTCCAGGTTGATGCAGCCGAACGAGCCTGAGATAAGGCTTACGGTGCGGACTATCTCATCCACATCCTTTGAGCGGACGCAGATGGGGATGGCATCCACATCACCGAATGCCTTGAACAGGGCGCACTTGCCCTCCATTACGGGCATACCTGCCTCGGGTCCGATGTCGCCGAGTCCGAGAACGGCTGTGCCGTCGGTGATGACTGCTACAAGATTGCTGCGGCGTGTAAGTTCAAAGGACTTGTTGTAATCCTTCTGTATCTCAAGGCAGGGACGTGCAACTCCCGGTGTGTATGCCAGGGAGAGATCCTCCTTTGTTTTAAGCGGGGCACGGCAGATAACTTCTATCTTGCCCTTCCACTGATAATGCTTTTTAAGTGATACCTCTGAATAATCCATCGTATACTCCTTTTCATCCCGGAAACTTTAGGTGCATCGGACACGCTGTCACAGACAGGTCATACCGACGCAACAGATATCATTATACATCATTTTGTTATAAAAATCAAGTGCTTTTTTGCTAAAAATACAATTTGGGTCTGAGGTCGGACGCAGGCAGCTCACTCTTCACAGATGCGGATATCCACCCCGTCATCGGTCGGGATGATCTCTGACCAAAGCCTGCTGTCCTGAAGATATGCAAGTGACTTGCTGTCTGTGATAATGGCAGGGCGCAGCTTCCCGTCGGAGGATGTGCGGTTGTGGATGAATATCCTGCACTGCCCGCCGCTTTTGTCGGTGCCTTCAAGTATGTACTTTGCGGAAATAAGAGACTTGTCCTCCGAGTAGATCTGGGTATCCACTCCGCCGGGGAGTATCTTTCCGCTGAACAGATCCGAATGTGCCTCTCCGTGGAACAGCACCATATTGACCATGCACTTCCCTTTGACGGAGTAGCTCTCGTCTATTATCACATTGATCCTGAGTATCTCCATATATCTCCTTTCTGCAAAGCGGGACTGATGATATATCTATGAATAGTATACCATAAAGGTGGATTTTCGCCAATGGTATTTTCCAACGATTTATACAGGCGATATCGTCGGATTTTGTGCAAACAGTCCAATGATATGGGGTGTAGTTATTCTATATAAAATTTTAGAAAAAAACATGAATGACACAAATGCGATGATACAGCGGTTTGCGGGCATCAGCACAAAAAAAGTGTTTGAAATGACAAAAATTGATTAGCATAATACAGACTTTTATGGTAAAATGTACACAATATAGGATATGTGGAGGGGAGCATGAGCAAGACAACTATGACGATCCTTTTGAGTGCGGATATCCCTGCGGGAGACGGTACGGCTTCTGCGGACGATGATGCTCCTTTTGTGATACTTGACAAGAGCGGACGGGTCTTCGCTCCCACAGATTTCGGGGCGCCCCTTGGCAGGGGAGAGGCCGGCGTAGGTACAGCTGATGATGATCTGGCTGCTGACGGCAGAGCGCTTCTCATAAGCGGACGTGAACAGGCATGGAACGGAGCACAGTGGGACTGTGAGAAGTTCAGGGGGAACGAGATCGAAGTTATCGGTTCCTTCAGGAGCGCAAATCCTGCGGTAAAGGTGTCGGTGCAGTTTACTGTAAACGGTTACACATCCTATAACAACATATTCACGGTCATCACCAATGACGGGGCATACAGCGGAGGAAACGGCAAATTTCGCATCCCTGCGAATGCCGAGCAGATATATGTGTACATCGAGAGCGACAATCTCCGGGACATATATGCGGATGACTTTCGGATAAGCGTCAGCGGCAGATATAAATACTGCCCTGTCCCCGAGCAGATAAGATTTGCGGATACTTCCTCGTATCCCTCTCTTAAAGAGATATATAAGGATGACTTTATTTTCGGCACCTGCATTTCCCGCACGCTGACGGAAACGCCTGAGTATTCAAAGCTCATGCTTGCCCAGTTTGGCAGCGTTACCTGCGAGAACAGCATGAAGCCCGAGAGCTTGCTGGATATGGACAGATGTCTGAGTGATCCTGCAAGATATAACGAAAGCCCTGCGGTGGATCTTGCCAATGCAAGGGCAGAACTGGACTTTGCACAGAAGCACGGACTGAAAGTGAGAGCGCATACTCTGGTATGGCATTCACAGACGCCCGACCGCCTTTTCTATGAAAACTATGATATCAGGGGGAAACTCGCCGATAGGTCTCTGATGCTAAAACGCATGGAGAACTATATCAGGACCGTAATGCAGCTGATGGATGAAAAATATCCCGGTCTTGTCTATGCATGGGATGTTGTAAATGAGGCAGCGGACGATGCAGGCGGCATGAGAAAGAGCCTGTGGTATCAGACGATAGGTGATGACTACATTGCCCATGCGTTCGCATTTGCACGCAGATATGCGCCGAAGGGTGCAAAGCTCGTGTACAATGACTATAACTGCTATATCCCGTCAAAGCAGGAGGATATGCTGGAATTCCTGCGGCCTGCCGCACAGGCGGGCAATATTGACGGAGTGGGGATGCAGTCGCATCTGAAGACCGATGTGTCCTTGGATACATACTTTGACTGTCTGAAGAGATTCAATGCCGAACTGGGCGTTGAGATACAGGTGACGGAGCTTGACATAGGCTGCAGCGGCAGCACGCCCGAGGAACAGGGCGAGTATTACAGGGAATACTTCAGGCGGCTGCTTGAGGTGAAGAAGGATGTACCTGTTACGAGCGTCACTGTATGGGGTCTTTCGGACGGTATGACATGGAGAACATCGGAACAGCCATTGTTGTTTAATGCCGACCTTTCCCGTAAACCCGCATTTGATGGGACTGTGAAGGCAAAAAATTAAACAGAAATTTTTGGAGGGAATAACATGAAAAACATCAGGAGAACACTTGCCGGGCTTTCCGCACTTGCTGTATCTCTCAGCATTACTGCGTGCAGCAGCACTACTGAAGAGAGCCCCGCAGGTACTACGGCGTCAGAGGCAGTTGCCACTGCTGAGACTACGACCGCAGCTACAGTCGAGATCAACACCGAGACTGTAAGAGAAGAGGAGCAGGCAGCTGTTGATTCAGCAGCATCCAAGCTCCGTGATATCGAACTTGAGAACAAGGAGATCAAATGGCTCTGCCACTGGGATCTTAACCCTGATACCACAGGCAAGTCCATGCCCATCCCCCTTAACCTCTTCCAGACTAAGTACGGCGGATCTATCAAGTGGTATCCTACTACATGGAATACCCGTTATTCAGACCTTTCCACTTATGTGCTCGGCGGTGAAGGCATCGACTTCTTCCAGAGAGACAACGAGTCCCTCCCCAAGGGCATCGTGAGCGGAATGTTTGAACCCATTGATGAGTATATAGACATTGACAGCGAACTCTATGACAACGTAAGATCCGGTATGGAGTACTATAACTTCGGCGGCAAGCACTACGCTTTCGTCAACTCCGTAAAGGCTGACGGTGCCTGCATCTACAGCATACAGACCATAGAGGAACACGGCTTTGACGATCCTTGGGAACTGTATCAGGAAGGCAACTGGAACTGGGATACATTTGAGCAGATGCTCATTGAATACTGCGATCCCGATGCTGAACAGTACGGTCTTGACGGCTGGTGGTCCGAGCAGCCTCTCTACCTCTCCGCAGGTACTCCCGCAATTTCCGCAGGTCCCGACGGTATGCAGGTAAATCTGACCGATCCCAACCTTGAGAAGGCTCAGAACTTCATGTATGATCTGTATACAAAGGGTCTTGTATTCGATAAGAGCCTCTTCGACTGGTCCATCCAGGTACAGAATATGGGCGAGGGCAAGGAACTCTTCTTCATCGGCGGTACATATCAGCTCCAGTCCGATCCTTCCACATGGGAATGCCAGATACCTCCCGAGGATGTACGCTGGGTACCCGTACCCGGCCCCAAGGACGGCGATACCTACTATGCTGCAAGTGCCAGCGGCTACTGCCTGTGCAAGGGCGCATCCAATCCTCTCGGCGTAGCACTTTATGTAGAGTGCGAGCTGGTAGCAGGTTCCGACGAAGAGACCCGTGCGCAGAACGAGCAGAAGCAGCGTGACGACTTCCAGTGGACGGATATCGTTATCGAGCAGGCAAGAGAGATAGACAAGGTCGCAGCTGAGCATCCTGTTATCGAGATGGCAGGCGGTATTTCATCCGACCTTACCAACCTCCTCACCTATGCTGATACCGAAGGCCTCAAGGCATCCATGCACGGCACTGACTGGCCGTCTACAAGAGATTCCCTCAACGATACAGTTATCATGCTGGTCGATGAGTTCAACGAACAGCTCAATACAGCGATCAATTCCTGATCGTAAGTTCTCATCACCGCTCAGTGGCGGTGATGAGACACTAGCCAGACAATCTTCTTATTATACTTCTCCTCCAAACAAAGCCCATGGCGATCCTGTCGTCATGGGCTTTGTTGGTCTTATTCGGTTGTCTGTGAATGTCATTCCTTCTTGATGAACCTGCCTATCAGCTTCTCTTCCGCCTCGCTCAGCTGTTCTGTCTTCTGCTTGAACATCAGTATCCCTATCAGTGCGGCACCCTGCATCAGTATCAGTGCCAGTGCCCCCACCATAAGGGATGCTATCATGAACACAGGCCCTATAGCAAGGCACGCAAGCGTCATCAGCAGCCATATGGTCAGCATATAGGGCAGGGAGTATATCATCACCACAGCGACTGAGATCAGGTCGCATTTTTTCTCGAAATGGATCCTGCACAGACACACATAGATAAGGTAGGTGATGATAAGTCCCATGATTGCGGTGCATATGTAGGAAATGACCTTCATCCCCGCCATATTCCCCGCATACACCCCGACAGCTTCCAGGCAGAATATGATCTGCAATGGGAAGTATCTCATCATGCCGAGATTTGCCTTGACTCCGCCGAAGAACCGCTTTATTATGCTGTCGGTCATATCGTATTCCCCGAATATGACTTCCCTGCCGACAGTGAATACCGACATGAGGGACGGTATCAGCAGTATGCCGAGAGTCAGGTATATGGTGAGAAAGGCAAAGAAGCTCAGCCAGAAGAACACATGGATGTAATTCATGACATTATAGAATGCAGATCTTTTCTTATTCATAGTATGCACCGATAAGTGATGGGTCGCAGGTCATAAGACTGCGGCCCATCGGGGTAATATTACATCTTGACTGCACCGGCAGCGATACCGTTGTAGATATATTTCTGAAGAGTTATGAAAACTATCAGGATAGGTATCATACCGATAAGTATAGCCGCAGATACGATCTCGAAAGGTGTGGACATGGAGCCGTAGAATTTGTAAAGTGCCACGGTAAATGTCTGGACATTGCTGTTGAGATACAGGTTAGGGATATAGAAGTCGTTGTACAGTGCGATGCCCTGGATTATAAGGAGTGTGGTGCAGGCAGGGCGCATGAGAGGGAATACTATAGCCCAGAAGGTGTACTGGAAGGACGCGCCGTCGATCCATGCAGCCTCATCTATCTCCTTTGTTACGTTGTCGAGAAGATTGAGCATGATATAAATGCCGATGATCCCGACGCCCGCATAGAGTATGATAACGCTCCACATGGTATTGACGAGCTTGACTGCGTGCATCATCCTGAACACGAGTGTCTGAGTCGCAACAACAGGGATGAACATGGTGAGGGTGAATGCGGTCTGTACTACCTTCTTGCCTCTGAAATCAAAGCGGTGAAGAACGTAGGACACCATGCAGGTGAAGAGTATCTGAATGGCGAGCGAGATCACAAGGATGACAGCCGTCGTCAGAAACGCCTTTATCAGATGACCTACCCTCAGCGCATATCCGAAGTTGTAGAAGTTGAACCAGTTGGACGGAGGTGTCAGCACGGATGTGGAAGAATACTCCTCACCGGTCTTGAACGCCATGAACACAAGGGGTATAAGCGGTACCAGTACGAATATGCTCGCCAGAACGAGGAACACATACCGTATCACCTTATACAAAGTAGATTCGTATATCATAGTTCCTCCTTTCAGTCATCCTTGACCAGCAGACGCTGCAGCGTTATTACGATCAGGACGATGACAAATACGAGCACTGAAAGCGCAGCCGCAAATCCGACTCTGTTATCATACATACTCTGCTGTATCTGGATGACAGGCGTAAGTGTACCGTTGGAGCCGTTCATCATGATGTATGGGATCTCGAATACCTGGATGGAACCGGATATACTGAGTATGATATTGATGAAGAGTACCTTCCTTATGTAAGGTATGGAAATGTAGCGTATTTCCTGCATTTTGGTACAGCCATCTATTACGGCAGCTTCATACAGTTCAGTGGGTATCGTCTGGAGAGCACCGAAGAACATGATGAAGTTCATTCCGTAATATCGCCATATACTGATAGATGCAATGGCGGGATTTACAAGCTTAAGATCCTGGAGCCACTTGTGTGTGAGTCCGTTTAAATGAAGCCCCTCAAGTATTGCGTTAAGTGAACCGTTGTTCTGGAAGAAGATTATGAATATTGTCGATACGATAACACCGTTGAGCAGGTAAGGGAGAATGAGTATCCCCTTGAACACGTTGAGCCCGCGGAATTTACCGTTGATGATGACCGCCAGGAAGAATGCAAAGACGAGCTGAGGGATCGCAGCAAGCAGATACCACAGACAGTTCTTGAACATCGAGATATACTCGGTATTGCTGAACAGCTTCTTATAGTTTCTGATGCCGATGAATTTCATATCACCGAAGCCCTTCCAGTCGGTAAAGCTGACTATGAAGTTGCCTATGATAGGCACATAGGAGAATATCAGAAGATGCAGGAGCGGCAGACAGAGGAAAAGTATGATAAACAGCGCCCTCTCCCTCTTGCTTCTGCGTCCTTCCTTTCCTATCTCCGATATTTTAAGCATTGATGATCTCATATTATCACTTTCCGTTTTAAAATCATGCGGGGCAGTCCAAGAACATTCTCATAATCCTGTCCTGCCCCTAATGATAAGTTTAAATATGACGTATCGGATCAAGTCATATGTAGGATCTTGCCTGCAAGTTCATCACTGCCAGGAAACGCCGAGATCCTCTCTTGCTTCTACATAAGCCTTGTTCTGCTTCTCGACCTGAGCATCATATGCCGACCAGTCGGGATCCTTAGTCACATCAAGTGCGTCGAAGAGGTTGCCTGCGTACTTAACGTCAGCAAGGAGGTTAGCCTCGGAGAGCACGTTCTCGTTATTGATGGAGTTCTCATCGGTAGCATAGGAATAGAGCACCTTGCAGGTACCTGCTGCAACTGCATCGTCAATGAGCTTGTAAAGGTCGGGAACGATAGGATCTACGCCCTTCTTCATTGCGATATATCCGCTGTCGGAGAGATACTCGGGAGATTCGGAGATGTACTCGATGAACAGTCTTGCAGCGTCAACATTGTCGCAGCCCTGGGAGATAGCGTAGGAGTCTGCTGCTGCTGCCATTACATACTGACCCTTGCCGAAGTCGGGAGCGGGAGCGAACTTGATAACGGAAGGATCTGTTCCCTCGGGGCAGCGGCCCTGGATCTGGGGAACTACCCATGCACCGAAGAGCATCATACCTGCCTTGCCGTTGCCCACAACGTCCATTGCAACGCCGAAGTCGGTGTAGGTATCAGCCTCAAAGAAGCCTCTGGACTTCCAGTCGGTGTACATCCTTATGGTCTTGCCCATGGGATGAGACTCGCTGAAGGGCTCATCGGACTTGAGCATGGAAGGATATGCGTCATTGGAGCCTGCAACATAGTTTGCAAAGTCGTTGATAGTGGACAGAGGCCAGTTCTCAACTCTGTGCATAGCGATGGGGTCGATGCCTGCATCACGGAGAGCCTGGCAGAGGTTCTCGAACTCAGCCTGAGTTGTGGGGATAGCATCGTAGCCTACCTTCTTGATAGTCTCCTCATTGTATACAACTGCGTTGTTGTAGGTCTTTGCGGGCATGAGAGCGTAAACGTTCTTGCCGTCGTTGTACATGGTGGAAGCGTAGTCGCCGTAGAGCTCCTTAGCCTCATCAAGTGTGCAGTAGGGGATAGCGTACTGCTGCCATTCCTCTATGGACCAGTTGGGAGAGGTGTAGATGTCGATGCCGGGGTCCTTTGTCTGGAGAAGAGGACGGATGTCATCTTCTGTGGAGTTGATCTGGAGATCAACGTGTACGCCGTATTCAGACTCAAACTTCTCAGCGAGATGCTTGAGGTATGCGTAAGACTCATCACGGTATGTGTTGCCGTTCTCATCCTTCTTTTCCTCACCGAGGACTCTGTTGCCGCCGTGAGTGTAGAGGGTGATGGATGTGCCCTTGAGGGATGCTGTGTCGATATCGGATATCCTCTTGAATCCAGCGGATGATGTGGATGCGGACGCATTGGCAGCAGTAGTCTCATTGCCGCCGTTGGAAGCGGGTGCGCTTGTGTTGCCTCCGCCGCAGGCAGAGAAGATGCTCGATACCAGTACTGTGCCGCAGATGGCACTAAATAATCTCTTGTTCATTACCTTTTCCTCCTAATACATTTCCAAAGCAGACCGTCCCTTCCGAACGACAGTCTGAACCTTATATTAGTATTATCGTATATTTTCGCAAAAAAATCAAGTGTTTTTTTATTAACATTAACTAATTCTCTTATTTGAATAAGATAACTTAGCAAAAATTGTATAATATGTACAAATTTTGCTTGATTTTCTGCGCATCGGAGCAGCGGGAATTTTAATCAAAGTTACTTAATTTGTTAGGTTAGTTTAAGCTAATTTGAACTATGCTGAGCCGTGCTTATTTGCCCGACAGCAGAGCGAGGTTCCTGCTTATAAGATCACACCGCTGGTCAACGCACTTTCCTGTGACGAGCGCATCCGCAGGGGTATTGAATGTGTAGTCGAGCAGTCTGTCAACAGAGGAGGATGCCACATGGAGCCTTGTGTCCGAGGATGCATAGTAGATGAACAGACTGCCGTCATCATCGCATATCGCACCGTTGGTGAACACCACATTTGAAACGTCGCCCACTCTTTCGCCCTTCAGCGGAGCGATAAGGTATCCGCCGGGCTCGGCGATCACCTTCCAGGGCTCCTTCAGATCGGTAACGAATGCGTATATGACGTACCTTAAGCCTGCGGCGGTATTCCTGACACCGTGGGCGATATGGAGCCAGCCCTTCTCCGTCTTTATGGGAGTGGCGCCTGCGCCGTTCTTGCTTTCGGTTATGGTGTGATAGCGCCTGATGCTCGTCATCCGCTCCTCATCTATCACGGCATGAGTGATGTCGTCAGCCAGCCCGAAGCCTATTCCGCCGCCCGAACCCGTCTCGATAAAGCCGTCCATGGGGCGTGTGTAGAAGGCGTACTTCCCGTCAACGAATTCGGGGAGGAGGGTAACGTTTCTCTGCTGAGGGCTGCGGAGCGTCACCAGATCGGGAAGCCTTTCCCAGTTCACCAGATCCTTTGTCCTTGCTATGCCGGCGGATGCCACCGCATCGGACAGATCGGCGGTATGTGCGCTCTTCTCCACGCAGAACACACCGTATATCCAGCCGTCTTCATGCTTTGTCAGGCGCATATCATAGACATTCGTCTCATCCTCGGAAAGGGAGGGCATCCTTATGGGGAAGTCACGGAATCTGAACCCCTCGGTAGGCGAACTGCTCTCCGCCACGGCGAAGAAGCTCTTGCGGTCATTTCCCTCCACACGGGCAACAAGACAGTATTTTCCGCCCAGCTTCACAGCCCCCGAATTGAATACGGCATTTATTCCGAGCCTCTCCTCAAAGAAGGGGTTGGTGCTGCTGTCAAGGTCGTATTTCCAGAACAGGGGGATATGATCCCTTGTGAGAACGGGATGCGCATAGCGGTCGTATATCCCGTTATAGAATGAAGTCTTCTCATTGTGCCGTGACAGCAGTTCTTCCTGCTTTGCGGCCATTTCTTTATATTTTTCGTGTATCAAATCCACACCGCCTTTATTAAAATTTCGCTCAAGGAAACATCGGACATACAGACTGTACATCCGAGATACAGTGTAGCACAAATATTAGTATAAGTCAATAGTTAAGTTAAATTATCTTTGGACAAAAATAAAACTTTGGTTAATTTAATCAAAACTGACGTATCATTTTCTTGCATATTGACAACACTCAAATCTGTACATTTTTATATAACAAAAAAAATAAATTTTTTTACTTAAAAAACCATTACAAATGAGTTTTTATAGGTTATAATGATAATAACTTTATTATGATCGGGGAGTCCCATATGAGCAAACAGATCACATTGACCGACATTGCCAAGGCCTGCAACACCAGCAACGTCACCGTATCCAACGCACTAGCCGATAAGAGGGGGGTCAGCGAGGAGCTTCGCAAGAAGATCAAGGAGACCGCCAAGATGATGGGATATGTATCCACCCATTCCGATGCTCAGAAGAAGGGACGGAACATGGTGGGCGTCATCATCCCCGAAAAGTTCATGTACCCCAAGGGATCCTTCTACTGGGCACTGTACAATTCGCTTGTCAGCAGATTTCAGGAAAGGGAGCTGTACTGCCTTATCTCCACTCTTTCCGAGGAGGACGAAAACGGGCTGATACTGCCCAAGTGCATCACCGACGGCATGGTAAGCTCTGTCATCTCTCTGGGTCAGCTTAACAGAAACTATGTGGACAAGCTTAAAGAAACCGAACTCCCCATGATCCTGCTTGACCATTATTACGCAGATTCAGGGGTCGATTCCGTCATATCCAACGGCTACCTCGGCGGATACGAACTCACCGCATATCTTATCAGTCAGGGACACAAGAACATAGGCTATGTCGGCACCGTAAAGGCGACCTCCAGCATATTCGACCGCTATATGGGATACTCCAGAGCCATGATCGAGCACGGCCTTGAGGTGCGCCCAGAATGGACGATAGATGACCGTGACGAACACGGCAACACCGATCTCTTTTTCACCACTCCCTATCCCACCGCCTTTGTCTGCAACTGCGACGAAACAGCATATCAGGCGATAAAGAAGCTGGAGACTCTCGGAGTGGAGGTCCCCAAGGACATCTCCGTAGTAGGCTATGACAATTACCTTATCTCCGACCTCAGCAAGCCTACCATCACCACCATAAATGTGGATTATGACCTTATGGCGAAGAAGGCGGTCGAAGTCCTCTGCCAGAGGATATACGATCCCGACCGCCCCGTCCAGACCGTCACCATAAGCGGCGAACTCATCGTCAAGGGATCTGTAAAGGCTTTATGATATGAATTGAGGATTTTGTTCCGGAAAGGCGGTGTCCTTAAATGAAGATCTTTCCCTTCTGTATAGCTGTCGGTTTAGCGGCTGTATTATCACTGATCCTTGCTGCAAAGAATGATCTGACAATTGCAGGTGATCCGGGAAGAGCATCTCTGACAGAGAAATTTAGGACAACAAGCGAAGTCCTCTCCTCTGAGTATTTCTGTGCCGATCCTACTGCGGTAGAGTACAAGGACAGGCTGTATGTCTACGGAACGTGTGACCATCAGCAGTATGAGGAAAAGGGTGCAAACGAAGAAAATACATATGAGAAGATAAAGTCCATCTCCGTTTTCTCTACCTCAGATATGGAAAACTGGATATATCACGGTGTTATCGATGTAGGCAGCGCAGCACCGTGGATCCTCAATTCTTGGGCACCGTCAGTGGTCTCAAGGGAGGAAGAGGATGGCAAGACCCACTTCTATATGTACTTCTCCAACAGCGGATGCGGCGTTGGTGTTCTGACTGCGACAGACCCGCTGGGTCCGTGGACTGATCCCCTCGGTAAGCCCCTGATAAGCACTTCCACAAAAGGTCTTAAGGACTGCCCCGTTCCCTTTGACCCCGGTGCGGTCATTGATGACAACGGCGACGCATATCTCTCCTTTGGCGGCGGTAAGGCAAAGGACGGCACGGACTATATGCCCGGAAGCGCACGCATAGTCAAGCTGGGAGAGGATATGCTCTCATTTGACGGTGATTTCGTCACGATACCTGCCCCTTATTTCTTTGAAGCGAGCGAACTTAATTATATAAACGGAGAATATGTATATACATACAGTTCCGACTGGTCAAGACACATACTCAAATGGGAATATGACACACCATGCCCGGGTGCCTGCTCCATGATAAGCATGAAGAGCAGGACTCCCCTTGATCCGGACAGCTGGACTGTAATGGGGGCGACCCTGAAGAATCCCGGAGAGATGGGATACGATTATTCAAATAATCACACACATCTGCAAAAATTCAAAGGAAAGTGGTATATGTTCTATCACACCCAGTCCCTCAGGAAACAGATGAACATAAAGGGCGGATACCGCAGTATCTGCTACAGAGAAGCTGATGTGGACGAGAACAGAGTGACGATCGACATCAGATGATGTACAAAGTGAAGCTTTCACTGATCGAAAAAGATCCCCATTCATACGAATGGGGATCTGATCGTCTTATACACCGACAGCCGTAAATATCATCCCAGCAGATCCTTTTCTGCCTTTGTTATCTGGAGATAGTCGGGAAGCAGCCTGTCAGCCGTGACAGGCTCATGCTGCATCGCCGCAGCGCACAGACTTGCCGCAGACCTCCTCCGCAGCAGCTCAGGAGCACAGCGTATCCCGCCAAGGTCAAGCAGGGACACATCACCCGTGACCATCACATCATCATATGCGCCCATTGCACGCACAAGCTCCTCCGCATCGGTGATGCAGTCCGCTGAAAGTCTGTGTACCTGTCTGCCGCTGACAGAGAAGAACGCATTGTACATGAGCCGCTGTCTTGCGTGCATGACGGCGCAGACCGTCCCCTCAAAGGCGGAGACACCGTATGCCAGGCACTCCAGTGCGGATACTCCCACGCAGGGCTTGTCCAGTGCATAGCATATCCCCTGTACGGCGGCGATGCCTATGCGAAGTCCCGTGTATGAGCCGGGGCCGCTCACTGCGGCGAACACATCCACGTCCGACAGGCTAAGCCCCACATCCTGAAGGCAGCGCTTTGCCAGAGGGAGTATCACCTGTGAGTGAGTGCGTCCCGTCACGAATGCCGTCTCCGCCGTTACCTTCCCGTCGGTCATTATTGCGGCTGCGGCTGTCTTGTCGCAGGTATCTATACCAAGAATGGTCATATCAGTTTCCTTTCAGACCTGATGGTCACGGTGCGGTGATCGGCATCGTCAGGGTCGTTTTCGATACAGATGACTATGTTCTCATCAAGTATATCCTCCGTATTCTCCGACCATTCCACGCAGATGACCGTATCATCGGCGATGTAGTCATAGTACCCCACGGAGTCAAGGGCTTCTGGAGTGGTTATGCGGTACATATCAAAGTGACAAAGCCGCAGTCTGCCCCCCGTATACTCATTTACAATGGCAAATGTGGGACTGCTCACCGTATCAGGAAGCCCCATGCCTATGGCGATGCCCCGTGTCATGGTAGTCTTGCCCGCACCCAGACCGCCCTTGTAGGCAATAATTTCGCCGCCCCGAAGGGCGACGCCTATCTTCTTCCCTATCTCCACGGTGTCAGCCGCAGAGTATGAATCAAAACGCACCTCAACCATACTGTGCCTCTACTTCATCCAGTCCGAACAGGTCACGCAGGGACTGTTCATTATTTTCTGCCTCATGGTGTGATGAAATGGATACCTTGTCCGTACATACTTCCACGCTCATTATGCGCAGCTTCTCGCAGAAGAATGATATGTCGTCATCCTCCAGTGAGCGTATCTTGTAGCGCTTGCGTACAGAATACCCCAGGGATTCCGTGTTGATTATGTCAAACCCGAACAGCGGCGTGCGCACGCCGATACATCCTATCTCAAATTCACTGACATTCTCAAAGATGACCTCACAGCTCATCATCACAGGGTCGTGGGAGTACAGTGTCATCTTCACGAACGGCACCCTGACGCCCTCGCTGCCTATCCCCGCATAGAAGCTGAAATCCCCGAAGGCATCAAAGTCATACCAGTAGAAATCCTCATTCAGATCGGTGATCTGCTCTATGCCGTATATCTCACCGAATTTCTTCTTCAGAGCGGAACGCTCCTCTTTCATGGGCATGGGCTTCCTCATGCCCACAGGCATCTTCTCAAATCCCATCCCCTCATACCACTTGATAAGGGAATCCTCACAGAATATCTGGACATTCAGCTTGTACAGCCCTGTCTGGCAGTACTCCACTATCCTGCGGACGATCTCCGCACCTATGCCGTGCTTGCGATAGTCGGTGCGCACACAGATACCGCTCATCACGGCGGCGATAAGTCCGTCAGAGGCAACACGTCCCAGACCTACCAGCTTGTCGCCGTCGTAGGCATAGCAGGAGTAAAAGCTCTGATTGGCCTTTGCGATATCGTCGTCGGTATATCCGCTTAGCTGATACCATTCAAGTGACTTATACAGATCTATGGTGTCTTCGGGTCGTTTAAGCTCCGACAGATACTCTATTTCCATATAACTCACCCCCTGACACGCTGTGGATTTATTAAAAATTCACAAATACCTGATTTTATTATATCATAATTTTAGCATTTATCAATAGCTTTGCACAAATTCGTTAATTATTACAAATTGCAAGGCTTAATGTTGTCTATTTTAACTATTGTCATCATGTCATGGTGTAAGTCCGAGGTAAACTCCATCGTTTCCCCCGTGATACGGTGGACAAAGCGTACATAGCTGCAATGGAGAGCCTGCCTTTTTGCTGCCGACATATCGCCTCCGTACAGCGCATCCCCGAGGAGAGGGTGTCCTATATGTGCCATGTGCGCCCGTATCTGATGCCGCCTCCCTGTCTCCAGCCTGCATCTGACAAGAGTGCAGCTGTCCCCGTACCCGACGGGGTACACATCAGTGACCGCCCGTTTCCCGCAGGGGTCGCATTTCATGCGGCCGTCCCACAAAAGGGGCGCATCTATCCGCAGATGTTCTCCCCTGACAATGCCGCCGCAGAGAGCAGTGTATTCCTTGTCACACTCCGTCACGGCATATGCGTGCTTGGCGATGAGGCAAAGCCCCGTGGTATCCATATCCAGCCTGTTTATCACATGGAAGCCGAAGGGCTTTCCGCCGAATACGTTCTCCAGCGTATCACGCTCATGTCCGCAGGTGCGGTGGACGGGCATACAGGGCGGCTTGTCCGCCAGGATGTAATGTTCATCCTCATATATCACAGGCACCGAGCCGCAGGGCTCTGCACCGTTGCTTTCATCGGGGAGCCTCACAGGGAGGATGTCCCCTGCATATATCCTGTCGGTGAGCCTGTACGGGGCATCCGCCTTGATATGCGACAGCAGCCGCCCCGAAAAGCCTTCCGACTTCAGAAACGAGCCAATGTCCGCATCACGGCGGCATACCAGTTCAAGCTCCACTTTCCGCTCCATGCACGGCAGCAGCATCGGGTATCTGCTCCCCGTCCGATGATATGAGCTTTCTCATGTAGCACGCCATCATCACATTCATGAAGGGGATGATGATAAGGAGCGGGAATATGAATACGGCAAAGATATACCAGGGCAGATACGAGAAGTAGAGCCTGACGGAGAATGACATATCCCGTCTGACGAGCTCCTTTGATTTTGCCATTATCTCCTGCGCCGAAAGGTCATTGTTCTCCGCAAACACATAGGGCACAAACACAAGGTCGATAGTGCTGAGAAACATCACCACCAGCACCAGGAACACAAGGAACACGCCCACGCTGTTTTTCAGTGAATACTTTGTCTCATCGGAAAGCCCGAACAGATCCACTATGCCGAATATCGCCGCAGCCGCCGCTCCTACCCTTATCAGCAGATGAAGATCCGTATGCACCTTTATGTCGATGCACCTCTTCACCATCTTCTTCGAGGAGTAGCAGGCAAACAGTGAGGACAGGGGCATGACCATCCCGGCGGACATCTGCCAGTAGAACCACCTTATGCCGAAGTAGAGGGGGATAGACCCCAGATACATTATCAGCAGGAACAGTGCCTTTACCGCCATTATCTGCGCAGATCCGTCAAAGCACAGCACCGCATAGAAATCGTGATGTTCTCCCGCAAGCATACAGATGAATACCAGGCAGGCATAGGCAAAGGCCTGCACGCCCGCTCCGAGTATCACGATAAAGCACTGCTCCGGCCAGCTTGACTTGATGCTCTCCACCGCAGCGGACTGTATCTGCCTTATGGTGAGGTCGTTAGAAGGCTCCTTCATACCCTTCCTCCTCGGGAACGTCAAACAGGGGCTCCCCCGCATCATCATATCCCACGCTCTCATAGCCGGGGAGCTTCCTGAGTATCTCAAAGCAGTAGCCCTGCTGCCACATCTGAGCGGTCATCAGTATCTCATATCCGTGTCCCATCGGGCACGCAAACTCCATCGGCTTGAACTTCGGCAGTCCGAAGCAGGACATCATGTTCATCAGTATCCCCGAATGGGTGACGATGGCGGAGTAGTCTATGCCGTCCTCCATCATGTCGAGCAGTACGGTGTTGAGTGCGGTGTAGGTGCGCACCATCATGTTCCTCATGCTCTCTCCGTTGGGGGGAGGATTGTCAAGGCCGCCCTTGAGCCATTTCTTGTAGGAGTCGAGCTGAGCCAGCTCCTCCGCTCTGCACCCCTCGAACGCCCCGAAGTCCATCTCTCTCAGGTCGTCTATCTCCGTCATCTCTCTGTCGGGGAAGAGTATCTCCGCCGTCTGAACTGCCCTTTCAAGAGGACTTGTGTAAACTCTCCCCACCTTGGGGTACTCATACTTTTCGTACAGTTCACGAAGTTCTTCCTTGCCCTCCTCCGTAAGAGGGTAATCGGTCTTTCCTATGTAAATTCCGCTGTCGTTGGCCTTGGTACGGCCGTGCCTTATAACAGCTATCCTGTAGCCTTTCATGCTCTACCTCTTCTCCGCTTCCGCTCCGCACGTTCCATGCGGTTTATGGTGCGCCTGCTGTAACATCTGTCACATATATCGTAATGGTGATCCCACGCCAGCTTCCGTCCGCATACACGGCAGGTCTTTCCCGTGAGAGCCTGCTCACCGAGGATGCGCATGGTGATCGCCGAAATGTCGGATTTGATGCGTATGATCTCCTTTTCCGAGCCGTCCTTCCAGAATTTGGTGGCAAAGTGGAAGAGAAGGTCGCATATCTTGTACGCCGTCTCAAGCTCCGCAAGCTGTGACTTCTCCGAATAGGAAGGCGCCACATCCTCGAGCCTTACCGTGGCGTGGCGTATCACCGCATCCGAAAGCTCCTCCCACATACTGTACACCGCAGGATCACGCTCGTCTATGGGGATGCAGATAAGCTCATATATGAGATACTTGTCATTGGTAAGGCGTTCAAGCACCTTGCACAGCTTTATCTCCGTCTTGATATTTGCTTTGGTGTAGCCGTCCTTGTCGGGAATGGAATTCCACTTCTCCAGTATCTTGGAGAGGGACACGTCCAGATCGAGCAGGGACGGGGGGAATTCGATTATCGCATTGGTGATGCTGTCAACGTGCTTTCCCATCCCCTCCCGTATCACATCGGGGGAATACAGGGAAGAGAAGTATCCCGTGTCAAACATACCGAACCTGCCTGCACGGCCTGCTATCTGCTGTATCTCGTCGGGCCGCAGGGGACGCTTCTCCCTGCCGTCGAATTTCTTGTCCTCGATGAACACCACACGTCTTATGGGCATATTAAGTCCCATGCCTATGGCATCCGTGGCGACCACCACATCAGTCTCCCCGGCATTGAACTTCCTTGCCTCCTCATGTCTTACGTCATAGGGGAGCGCACCGTATATGATGCTGCATCGGAGGCCGTCACGCTGGAGCTCTGCCGCCACCGCATGGACATCCCTTCTTGTGAACACGATAAGGGCATCGCCGTCCTCCACGTCATAGGGGAAGTCCTCGAATGAGTCGTCAAAGACAAGATCGGTATGCCTTTCGGTGTAATGCACCTCATAGGTGTCGCCGCATTCCTCGATGAGCTTTATGAGTATCTTCTCCGCATGGGGTGCGGCACACAGATATATCTTGTCGGCACAGCATCCGAGAATGGCTCTCGTCCACGCTCCGCCCCGGAATTCATCCCCCACCATCTGAGCCTCGTCCACCACAGCCACATCATAGCGGCAGGAGGTGTCGAGCATCTCTATGGTCGATGACTGGAGTTCGGCACAGGGGATATATATACATTCCTCACCTGTCACCAGATTGCAGGGACGGGTGAAGTTCAGGTTCTCGAACTGTTCGTATGCCAGGAGCCTCAGGGGAGCAAGGTATATCCCCTTTTCCGCCTTCTTCAGATCCTCCGCCGCACGATAGGTCTTGCCCGAATTGGTAGGTCCCAGACACAGCACAAAATGCCGCTTCATCTTCCTTGCTTCGGGGTAGAGCATGGCATATGAATCGGGTATGGTATCAAGTATGTCGGACTGCAGGTGCATGAAAGCGTGGGCAGCCCTTGCCACATCCTCGCCGCTGTCGGCAAAGAAACGGTTGCTCCGCAGCAGGTCTGTTATCCGTGAGATGGGAAAGTCCGCTTTCAGCCGTTCGAGAAGCTCCCACACACGCTGAGTCTCTTTGAGCCTGCGCTTTGCCACGGAGCGGAATATCCACTCATATCGCCTTCTGTCCGTGCCCGCAGCGGAAAAGTATCTGTCCGTCAGGTCGTTCATCACACGCTTGTTCAGGTAGTCGTAGCACAGGGGAAGTTCCTTGACATATATTCTGGAGAAGCCTGCCTCCTCATACATTTCCACAAATCTGTCCGCATTGTCCGTGGACAGGGTGTCGGGCTGGAGCCCGTTTATATTTATAAGATGCACCCTCGTGTCGGAGAATGCCTTGATGATTATCTTCTCGCAGTTCTCACGCTGAGCCTTGATGACCTGCTGCATTTCGGAATTGATGAACTTTGCCATCGAGATCTCGGTCATCCTCTGCTCGATCATGCCTTCGTTCATCTCACGCTTTTCATTGAGCAGCTGATCTATGGCTTCCCTGTTCTTGTCGTAGTATGTGCGGCACTGCTGTTTTCCTGCTTCGGAGGTGATCTTCCTGTATCTCTTGTTTTCCTCTATCATCCTGCCAAAGTCTTCGGTCTTTGCGCCGGAGCGGGAGATCCCTTTCTTTATGTCGTTTTTTATCTTCTTTATCTGAAGTTCGTAGTATTTTTCAAAATTATCCAAGCTAAAACTCCCTAACGGCTTTTGAGATCCACGCAGACTACGATCATGCTGCCTGTCTTGTCATACATCTTTGAGGATATGGTCTTGCAGCTGTTGCCCGTGGCATTGGAGATATACCATCCCGAAATGAACGGATCCTCTATCTGCTCCTTGATGGCATAGAAGTAATTCTTTATATCGTGGTTGACACCCTTTATGGCAGGATGATAGCCTTCCTTGATGCGGGTGTCTGCCGACATCACGGTGTCGGTTATCTGAAAGCCCTTCCTGTCTATCAGAAAGGCGCACTCGATCTCGCCGTGTTCGGCCACATAGCGGCGCAGCTCCGCCTCATAGTCGCTCCCCTCCATACACAGCAGACGGTTCACAAGGTCGTATATGGTGCGCTTGTAGCTCTCGATGCGCACGCTGGTGACAGTCTCGTTCTTCTTGGTGGAGATATTGAGCTTCCTTGCGGCATCCTCCACACGCAGCCTTGCCTCATTGGTAAAGAGGTAGTTGAACTGGTTGGGCTTCTCAAAATAAAAGCCCTGGAAGTAATCGACGCCCATTATCATGCAGGTGATGACCTCATCCACCCTTTCGGTGCCTTCCGCAACTGTCATTGCGCCTATCTTCTTTGCGGTGGAGATTATGGAGCGGAAAGTCTCCTGCTTGTATTTGTCGGTGTCGATGTTCTCCACCACCGACCTGTCTATCTTTATGACATCGGGATTGACAAACATCACATGGTCTATGGTGTCCTCGCCTGCGCCCACGTTGTCAAGGGCGATGCGAAATCCTCTCTGGCGGTAGTGATCGACGAACATCATCAGATCAAATATGTCATGCACCCTGGACTGATCGAGTTCAAGGATTATGTTCTGGGGAAGTATGTGACTGTCCTGTGCTGCACGGAGTATCTCACCCTTCAGCGGAGGCTTGGAATTGAGGATATCCGTGTCGAAATTCAGGAAAAGCTGAGGCGCAGACCCTTGCCGTGAGAAGGATGCCATGGCAGTTTCACGGCACATACGGTCCAGCTCGGACAGCCTGCCGTTTTCCCTTGCGTAGTCGAACATAGGGACGGGCGGTATGATGACTCCGTCCTTCACACCCCTGGCGAGAGCCTCCATGCCTATATATTTCTGCGTGTTGAGTGAATAGATCGGCTGAAATTCGATGACAAGTCTCCCGTCATCGATGACCGACTTTATCAGTTCGGGCTCGTATGTCATTTTCTTCTTATCCTTATCATATTATTCTTGTCCATGAGCCTGCCTGCGATGTCATCACCGTGCAGTCTTGATGTGATCTCGTCATACTGTCCGTACATGGCCTGTACGGCGTTCTCGATGAAGAAGTAATACAGCAGATAGGAGAGGGAGAGTATCAGAAGCAGTGCGGCGACCGCAAGGAATGCCTTTATGCCGCAGATGAAGAAGACCCCCATGCACAGGAACAGAAGTATGCAGCACATGATGGTGACCAGCAGATGCACGAGCCGTTCATGCTGGATAAAGCCTATCTGTCTGATATGTTCCTCTTTGAGCAGTTCAAGGTCGGTATCCTTGTCGGCAAGCGCCTCATCGACCTTCTTCATATAAGTGGTAATATATTTGCGCATGACCTCTCTCCTTGATCGGTAAAAGCGGATATGCAAAGTTTCCCTAAGTATAATTATACCATATTTTTCAGACGATTTCAAGAGATTTTCCATAATATGACAAATTTATTTAGCAGGCTGAGCCTGCACCCCATTCGTTGATTTATCCTGCCGAACCTTTTCTGACAGGCTCGGCATACTTGATAAACGAAACCGCACCGGGGCGTACCCGGGCAGGTGGGCGGTGCCCACACCCAATTCGGCAGGCAGTGCCTGCACCTAATTCGTTGATTTATCCTGCCGAGCTTTTTCTGACAGGTTCGGCATACTTGATAAACGAAACCGCACCGGGTCGTACCCGGGCAGGCTGAGCCTGCACCCGATACGCAGATTTATCCTGCCGAGCCTTTTCTGACAGGCTCGGCATACTTGATAAACGGATACACTCACTCAGATTTTATATTTTTTGGAAAGTTGTATAATAAAATGGCAAAAAAAGACCCAAAGAAAAGAACTTCGTGGTATATTGTTAAGTGACCAAACAAACATTAAAGGAGTTCTTTTCAATGAGTCACTTAGATTATACTACAAAAAGCAGAAAAGGTCAACACCTGATATATGAAGAAAGATTAAAACTTGAA
>JAFUHM010000085.1 GCA_017468865.1 Oscillospiraceae bacterium
TCTGGAGTTGAGGTCGCCGATAACAGTACACATGTGATCCTAGGGAACGAATACGGAAACCTTCATGATAGGTTCGAGTATGCAGGGATCAGCCTTCTTCATAACTTCCTTGAATGCCATAGAGCCGGCAATGGAGAATGCCATTTCAGAGGAGTCAACTTCATGGTAGGAACCGTCATAGAGGTCTACCTTTACGTCAACGACCTGATAGCCTGCGAGCACGCCGGCCTTCATTGCACCCTGGATACCCTTGTCAACAGCGGGGATGTATTCCTTGGGAATAGCACCGCCGACAACGGAGTTGGTGAACTCATAGCCCTTGCCGCTCTCGTTGGGAGTAACACGGATCTTAACGTGACCGTACTGGCCCTTACCACCGGACTGTCTTGCATACTTGTGATCGACATCTGCATCCTTGCGGATAGTCTCCTTGTATGCGACCTGAGGAGCACCTACATTAGCCTCGACCTTGAACTCTCTGAGCAGACGGTCAACGATAATGTCAAGGTGGAGCTCACCCATACCTGCGATAATTGTCTGACCTGTTTCCTCGTCGGTCCATGTCTTGAAGGTGGGGTCTTCTTCAGCGAGCTTGGAAAGACCGATGCCCATCTTCTCCTGACCTGCCTTAGTCTTGGGCTCGATAGCGAGCTGGATAACAGGCTCGGGGAATTCCATGGATTCGAGTATAACGGGGTTCTTGGGATCGCAGAGCGTATCACCTGTGGTAGTGTTCTTAAGACCTACGCAGGCAGCGATATCGCCGGAATATACGCAGTCGATATCCTTTCTCTGGTTGGAGTGCATCTGAAGGATACGGCCGAGTCTCTCGGAGTTGTCCTTAGTTGCATTGAGAACGGTGGTACCGGTCTCTACCTTACCGGAGTATACTCTGAAATAGCAGAGCTTACCAACGAAGGGGTCGGTAGCGATCTTGAATGCCAGAGCAGCGAAAGGAGCCTTGTCGTCTGCGGGTCTCTCGCATTCCTCGCCGGTATCGGGGTTGAAGCCCTTGATAGCGGGGATGTCGAGAGGAGAGGGCATATAGTCAACGATAGCATCGAGGAGCTTCTGTACGCCCTTGTTTCTGTAAGAAGTACCGCAGCATACGGACACCAGACGGTTGCTTATGCATCCCTTGCGGATGCAGGACTTTATATCGTCGATAGATACGCTGTCGGGATCTTCAAAATATCTCTCCATGATCTCATCGTCCATCTCAACAGCGGACTCGATGAGCTTGTCATGGTATTCCTGAGCAATGTCCATCATGTGCTCGGGAATGGGTTCATCTCTCATATCCTTGCCGAGGTCATCATAGTATACCTCAGCCTTCATCTCAATGAGGTCAATGATGCCCTTGAACTCATTTTCGGTGCCGATGGGGAGCTGAATGGGAACAGCATTGCACTTAAGACGGTCATGCATCATCTCGAGAACTCTGTAGAAGTTCGCACCCATGATGTCCATCTTATTTACATATACCATTCTGGGTACCTGGTACTTGTCAGCCTGACGCCAAACGGTCTCAGTCTGAGGCTCAACGCCGCCCTTAGCGCAGAGAACGGTAACAGAACCGTCAAGGACTCTCAGGGAACGCTCAACTTCAACGGTGAAGTCAACGTGGCCCGGTGTGTCGATGATATTGATCCTGTGATCGCCCCAGTGGGCAGTGGTAGCGGCAGAGGTAATCGTGATACCTCTTTCCTTTTCCTGTGCCATCCAGTCCATGGTCGAAGCACCCTCGTGGGTCTCACCCATCTTGTAGTTGACACCTGTATAGAAGAGGATACGCTCGGTAGTTGTAGTCTTACCTGCGTCGATATGAGCCATTATACCAATATTTCTTGTCTTTTCAAGTGAACAATCTCTTGGCATAGCTTTTCCTCCGAATCGATCAAACACGACAGTGTCTTGACAACACCGTCATCACCATCTGTAATGTGCAAAAGCCTTGTTTGCTTCTGCCATCTTGTGAGTATCCTCACGCTTCTTGCAAGCGCCGCCGGTGCCGTTCATGGCATCCATGATCTCTGCTGCAAGTCTTTCCTTCATGGTGCGTTCACTTCTCGATCTCGAATAAGCGGTGAGCCATCTGAGTCCAAGAGTGAGCTTTCTCTCAGGTCTTACTTCCATGGGAACCTGGTAGGTAGCACCGCCGACACGGCGAGCCTTTACCTCGAGCAGGGGCATGATATTCTCAAGAGCCTGATCAAACGCCTCAAGTGCATCCTTGCCGGTCTTCTCGGCAACGATCTCGAATGCACCGTACACGATCTTCTGTGCGACACCCTTCTTACCATCAAGCATGATGTTGTTGATAAGGCGGGTCACAGTTTCAGAATTGTAAACAGGGTCTGCAAGGACTTCTCTCTTTGCAATTTTACCTCTTCTTGGCACAATTCTTCCCTCCTTCATAATAATGAATTCACAGGTACTCGCCCCCTTCGGGACGCAGTGCGATAAAGTCTTGCAGCCCTTCTATATTAAAAGGACAGCCTATCTGAAGGCTAATGCCTCTGAACTTATATCGCTGTGAATGTTCTGTCATGCGACAGAGTGTGCAGGATTACTTGCCTGCCTTGGGCTTCTTTGCTCCGTACTTGGATCTTGCCTGATTTCTCTTGGCAACGCCCTGAGTATCGAGTGTACCTCTGATGATGTGGTAACGCACACCGGGGAGGTCCTTAACTCTTCCGCCTCTGATGAGAACTACGGAGTGCTCCTGAAGATTGTGTCCGATACCGGGAATGTAAGCGGTAACTTCTGTTCCGTTGGTGAGCTTTACTCTGGCGATCTTTCTCATTGCAGAGTTAGGCTTCTTGGGAGTAGCCGTTCTTACTGCGGTGCAGACACCTCTCTTCTGCGGGGAGGACAGGTCTATTGCGATCTTCTTCTTGGAGTTGTAACCCTTCTGAAGAGCAGGTGCGGTAGACTTCTTTGCGAGAACGTCTCTTCCCTTGCGTACGAGCTGGTTGAACGTAGGCATCAATACATCTCCTTTCAAAAAATATGGCGTGTCTGTAAACATACATCAACACACCATAACATTATAACATTATTATTTCCCTTTGTCAAGCACTTTTGAGCGCCCTCACATCATTTTGTAGACTTGCACAAACCTGCACCTGCACACGTTTCCCGTCTTGTCATTAGTGCAAAGAGAGCGGCTTTTTGTCACCTGAACCACTTGTTTGCGATGGTGGGTCCGGGGTATCCCCAGTCCTCACCCACTCCCGAGGCGGTCATGATAAATCCGTTCTTGGTCAGCACCCTTTCCGATGCACGGTTTTCTATCATGGTGGAGGCGGTGATTATCTCTATGTCCGTATTCCCGAAGATATGCTCCGTCATGAGGCGCACCGCCTCCGAAGCGATGCCCTTGCCCCACTCACGTTCGCACAGGCGGTATCCGATGCTTATCTTGTGCATCCTGTCATTGAAGCCGTACATTTCCGCAATGCCGCAGAAGATGTCGGTGTAGATGCCGAGGATAAGGGAGCCTTCCTCTATCCCCTGCGTGTACAGCCCCTCGATGACCGTGTCGGTGTCGTACTTTCGCTCAAACAGGAATGTGGGCAGGAGCCTGTATACCCTGTCATTCTCCGACAGTTCCCTCAGCCCCCGCCTGTCCGCCTTCGTTATCCGTGAAAGTGTGATGCGGCCGCCGTCTATTGCCTGTGTGTCAAATATGTCCATTACTGTTTAACTCTCGCCTTTGCGGTAAATGTGTCTATATCTATCCGTATCACGGCGACCGATGCCGCCATGCGGTCATCTATGTCAAAGTCACGCCCCGTCTGTGTCCTCATCAGCACACGCAGACCGTGCTTCTTCTCCTCGCCGTCCACGATCTCCGCCGTCCCCTGCCCGATGAACGAGCTGTAATACGAGCCGTATCCGCAGGGGATGTCTCCCCCGGAGATGAGCTCCGTATCCGTCTCAAACTCCACGCAGCAGTGCGGATCCCTGCGGATAAGGTCGAGCTTGTGCCCCTCACAGGCACAGTGCAGATAGAAGGTGAACTTCCCGTCATACTCATATCCGTAGTGCATCGGCACGATATACGGGTATTCTCCGTCAAACAGACCCAGATGCAGTATCTTTGCCCTGTCAGCCATGTCCAGTATCTGTGTGATGTCCGTTACCTCACGGTCTTTTCTTCTCATACGATCATCCCGTCGGAAATGGTGATGATCCTGTCGGCAGTCTGTGCCACCGACTGATCGTGGGTGATGAGTATAAGGGTCTGACCGAACTGCTTTATCGACTTGCGGAGCAGGTCAAGTATCTCACGCCCCGATGCCGAGTCAAGATTTCCCGTGGGCTCATCCGCCAGTATGACGGAGGGCTTTGCGATCATGGCACGGGCAATGGCGGTGCGCTGCTGCTGTCCGCCCGAAAGCTGATGGGGATAATGGTCGAGCCTGTCCGCAATGCCCATAGCCTGCGCAAGCTGCTCCAGATATTCATTGTCGGGCTCACGGGAATCCAGCGCCAGCGGAACGAGTATGTTCTCCCTTGCGCTCATCACAGGCAGAAGATTGAAGAACTGGAAGACAAATCCCACCTTAGCCCGACGGTAAGCCGCAAGCTGTTCGTCGTTCATGGCGAACACGTCCTCCCCGTCCACCGTGAGGGAACCGCTGTCAGGCCTGTCCATAGCCCCCAGTATATGCAGGAGGGTGGACTTTCCGCTTCCGCTGCGTCCTACGATAGCGACAAATTCGCCCTTCTCCACTTCAAGGCTCACGTCCCGCAGCGCCATTACTTCGCTGTCGCCTTTTCCGTATTTTTTAGTGATATGTTCCGCCTTTAGTATAGGCATGACCTTCACCCCTTAACCTTTATATTTCGCTATTTCCCTGAAAGGCAGCGTGCCGCCGAATATGTCGAGTGCGCTGCCCACTGTAAAGTCAAGCCCGTACCGCCTGAGAATGTCTATATCATCGAATGTGTGTATGCCGCCCGCATATGTGACGGGAATGGGTGAGGAGGAAAGTATCCGTGCCACATTCTCATCCACGCCGTTCTGCTTTCCCTCCACGTCCACCGCATGGACAAGGTATTCGCCGCACTTGCCCGCAAAGTAGGCAAGGACTTCAGGCGTCAGTTCCGTGTCGGTGAACTTTGTCCACCTGTCTGTGACCACATAGTAGCGTCCCTCACGGCATCTTACGGAGAGGTCGAGCACAAGATGCTCCTTCCCCACCGTCCCAACGAGCCTGTCAAGGGCATTCTCGTTGATGCGCCCGTCCCTGAACACGGCGGACGTGACGATCACATGGGATGCCCCCCAGGACAGGAACTGCGGAGCGGTGATGTAGGTGATGCCGCCCCCCACCTGAAGTCCGCCGGGATATGCCTTGAGTGCGGCGATCGCCTGATCCGTGTCAAGGGAATACTCACGGGTGCCCTGTCGGTCGAGCATGATGATGTGACCGCCCGAAAGCCCCTTTTCCCTGTAAAGCTCTGCATAGAATGAAGCGTCCTTGTCGGAGATGAAGTTCTCCTTTGCACAGTTGCCGCTGTCAAGGCTGCCCCCAACTATCTGCTTTACCTTGCCCTTATGTATGTCAATGCAGGGACGAAACCGCATCACATCAGCCCTCCTGTAAACTCATAAACGCCGGCGAAATACCCCTTCTCCCGAAGGGCTTCCGCCAGCCTCTCCGCTTCATTTTTTTCAGGTATCAGCCCGAACACCGCCGAGCCGCTCCCCGTCATAAGGGAACGCTCCTCCCCGAGCACCGACTTTATATATGCCGCATCCGAAAGGCTGCATACCCTCTCGAAGTCGTTGTAAAGGGGTATCCCCGAGTAATGGGGGAGACTGTCCGTGTCATTCATATCAAAGGGCGGCACCGTATCTATCAGCCTGTAAGCCTCAGGCGTGGATATGCCTTCCGCCCCCTTAGCGATGACCACGTTCCCCGAAAGTGTCGGCAGGGGAGTCATCACATCCCCCGTGCCTTCGCACAGGGCGCACCCTCCCGCAAGGCAGAAAGGCACGTCTGCGCCGCACCGTGCCGCCACCCTGATGAGCGCATCCCTGTCGTCTATGCCGTAGAGTTTCGCCATTGCACGGATCACAGCGGCGCCGTCGGCACTCCCTCCTCCGAGCCCTGCCCGTGAAGGGATGTTCTTTACTATGTATATGTCTGCCCCGCCCGTGCGGAATGTTTCCATAAAGGCGACAGCGCACTTGTATGCGATATTGTCCCTGCCCGAGGGTATATCGGGATCCGAGCAGTTCACAGACAGACCGCAGATCTTTTCACATTCCACCCTGTCGCACAGCGACACGGTGTGCATGACGGTCTTCAGGTCGTGGTATCCGTCGGGGCGCTTCCCCATACAGAACAGGTTCAGGTTTATCTTTGCGTGTGCGTATTCTGTCATAGTCACTCCAGTGCATAGCATCGTATGAATTGCTTTCGGCTGCACAGTCCCGTCAGATCGGGTATCTTCACGGGTACGGGGACATTGTTGAAGAGATTGTATATCTCATATCCCCCCTGCACCCTCTCCACAGCCACGAAATGGCTCGAGGACAGCCATGGCTTTTTAGTCCAGTAGCACAGGATGAACACACGGTATCGGGAAAGCCCCTCCAGAAGATCGCCATAGGTCTTCAGCCGCCTGAATGGTATCCCGACGGAGCTCAGGGCTCTCCCCATGCCCCCGGGATACACGCCAAAGGTGCCGAGCAGTACCAGCTGCGGCTCCAGCAGAAGGGCTATCTCACGCAGGTCACGCTCCTGCCCGCAAAGGCGCAGAGCGTTATAAAGGGCGATGGCACCGCATCCGTTGTATGACATACGGTACAGCCCGAAGTGCATATCCGACACATTCCCCTGTCCCTGTCCGCATATGAAGCCGTCGGGCAGGGGTATGTCCTTGTTTATCCTTCTGTTTCGCTCAGCAAGCAGTTTCATGGAATCACCTGCCCTATCCGTGCAGCCCTGCGGTCAGATGTGGGTGATAAAGTCGTTTATCCTCTCAACGGCAGTCATTATGTGCTTGAGGGAGTATGCGTAGGATATGCGTATAAATCCCTCGCCGCTGTCACCGAAAGCATTTCCGGGAACTACTGCCACATCATATTCGTTGAGCAGTCTCTCGCAGAATTCCTCACTTGAGAGCCCGGTGCGCTTTATGGACGGGAACACATAGAATGCCCCTCTCGGCTCGAAGCAGTCAAGGCCTATGCCGTTGAGTGCCTTTACCAGCCACCTGCGTCTCTGATCGTATTCGGTGCGCATCTTCTCCACATCCTTGTCGCAGGCGGTGATAGCCTCCACTGCGGCATACTGGGACACCGTGGGAGAGCACATGATAGCGTACTGATGGATCTTTAGCATCTGTTTGATAAGGGGAGCGGGAGCCGCAACATAGCCGAGTCTCCAGCCCGTCATGGAATATGCTTTCGAGAAGCCGTTGACTAAGATGGTGCGCTCTGCCATATCCCCTATCTGGATTATGGATGTATGCTCTCCGCCGTAGGTGAGAGCGGAGTAGATCTCATCGCTCAGTACAAGGATGTCCGTTCCCTCAAGCACCGCTGCGATCTCTTCAAGATCCTTTCTGTCCATGACAGCTCCCGTGGGATTGTTGGGGAAGGGGAGTATGAGCATCTTTGTCCTGTCGGTGATCTTTTCCCTGAGAAGGTCGGCAGTGAGCTTGAAGTCGTTTTCCGCCTTAGTCTCCAGAGGGACGGGCACGCCTCCCGAAAGGGATACGATGGGGGAATAGCACACGAAGCAGGGCTCCACCACCAGCACCTCATCACCGGGATCGACGATGGAGCGGATGGCGATGTCTATGCCCTCCGAGCCGCCCACGGTAACTATCACCTGCGACGGGTCGTAGGTCACGCCCAGATCCTTCTGTATCTTGTCTGCGATAGCCGTTTTCAGCTCTGCCATGCCCGAATTTGCGGTGTACTTTGTCTTTCCTCTTTCAAGGGAGGATATAGCAGCCTGACGCACGTTCCAGGGAGTCTGGAAATCGGGTTCTCCCACGCCGAGGGATATGACCCCTTCCCTTGCGTTAGCCATGTCAAAAAAACGTCTTATGCCCGAAGGCTTCATCTCAAAGCATTTCTTTGAGATCAGTTTATCATAGTCCATCATGGAGCGATCAGTCCTCTTTCATCAATTTCCGTGTCCATGTATACTCCCCTGTCCTTGTACTTCTTCAGCAGGAAGTGGGTGGATGTGGACACAACGCCGTCAAGTGTGGAAAGCCGTCTTGCCACGAAGAGGGCAATCTCCTTGTAGTCCGTGCCGCTGAGTGTAACAGCCAGATCAAAGGAGCCCGACATGAGATATACGCTCTCCACGCCGTCAAAGCCCATTATGGTGTTGGCAAGCTCATCAAAGCCTCTTTCCGCCTTGGGAGTCACCTTTACCTCGATAAATGCGGTCACGGCGTTCTTGTCCGCCAGCTCCTCATTTATCAGAGCCTGATATCCTCTTATGGTGCCGTCCTTTTCGTAGGCGGCTATCTTGGACTTTACGTCCTCTTCCGACATGGCGGCCATGGCGGCAAGCTCGGAAACTGACAGTCTTGCGTTTTCCTTGAGAAGTGTGAGCAGTTGATCCATATAAACCTCCGATCATGATCTTTGCGGACGTGCCGCAGAGATCTGTTGTTGCAGTTTCATTTTTGTATTCGTACAGAGCCGAAGTCATTCTTCCTCTTCATTTTCCGCTCGTGTCCTGCCGCTGACTATCAGCACCCGTATCAGGTTCACGCCGAGTATCAGGCATGAGAGGGATATGCTGACCAGCCACATCACCGCATTCATTGCGTATTCGGGCTTAAAGAGCGAGTACACGAGCGCATACGCTCCCGTGAAGACCATCCCCAGAAATATCATCAGCACCGACTTGGAGCTTCCCTTCTGGGAGAATGTGGGGTCGTAGGAGACGGAGATAAATGCCTGTACTATGACCGCCATTGCAGTCAGCACGAACATCCCCATGAACAGGGGAGCGCTGTCAGCATCATGGGTCGGCACAGACAGCAGATGTATCCCTTCGGGAGCTTCGTCATGGTAGCTGAAATCATAGCGGACGGTGTAGGACGTATACACGCTGCGGAAGGGGAAGGTATACATCACTGCCAGTGAGATAATGATATACATGACGGTGTTTATCACGCCGAAGGAGCGCCCCTTCTCAAATAGCCTGAGCTTGTCCGAGCCGTAGGTGACTTCCGCCTTTGAGCCGCCGAGGGTGATGAGTGCGAGCAGCACATAGATCATCGCCGCCCCCGAAAGAGGGAAGGGCAGTCCCACGGATGTCAGGGATGACACCACGAACAGCAGGGAAATGCCTACCTGTGCGGAAAAGGCGATAAGGCTCATCCTCCGCAGGGAACCCGTCAGCTGATGGGAGTGTGACATCTTCCCCACCGCCTTGAAAAGGTCGTTCCCCTTAGCCCCCGTAAGGTCGGACACCCCCGTAAATGCCATGCGGTAAAGGGTGTCGGCGGAGGTGGTCATGCACAGGATGACCGCTATCATCACCGTGCCTGCGACGATGGACAGGGCGGTAAGTGCAACGCTCCCGTCCTCGTCGGCAATAAGGTAGAGCTGGGACAGGGCATAGGACACCGCCGCCAGAGCGGACATGAGGGAGCCTATCCCCCTGATGTCGCTGACATAGCCTGTTATCTTAGGGTCAAGGGAATTTGTCTGCTCCCGTATCATCTTCCTTGTCACGCCCTTTCGGGCAAGGGCGAAGTTCACCGCCAGAGTGCCTCCCGCAAGCAGCAGGGCGCAGGCGAACATCTCCCACATGAAGGCGCTGCGCAGAGGTATGGTGCATACCGCCGCAGCGAATGCCGTGATGATGAGCTTGTCTGTAAAGGTATCTGCAAGGGCAGTGATGAGCCCCGGTGATCTGTTCTTCATAATATGTCCTCTTGTGAGTGATAGGTATACATCTTATATTCTACCACTTTTTGAACATTATGTCAAGAGAAAAAACCCTATTTACATACAATGTAAACAGGGTCTTGCTTTCAAAGCGCTGCCTTGATTATCGTTATGTGATGCGTCAGCCGAGCCTCAGCATCTCGTCTATACATTTTCTGGCGCCCGTCATCACTTCATCCGGGAGGAATATCTCCTCGCCGTCCGTCCCTTCAAGGCATCTGAGCACGGAAAGGATGGTGTTGAGCTTCATATTCGGGCATATGGTCTCCTTGGAAAGGGGATAGAACCTCTTTTCTGGATGCTCAAGGGAAAGATGCTGCACTATGGCATTCTCCGTGCCGATGATGAATTCCTTCGCATCGCTCTCGGCTGCAAACTGCATTATCCCTGTGGTGCTGCCCACATAGTCGGCTGCCTCGCATACCTTCGGGGATGCTTCGGGATGCACGAGGAGAGGCGCATCGGGATGAGCCATCTTGGCTGCCATTACATCCATGGTGGAGAGCCGCCTGTGTACGGGACATCCGCCCTTTATAAAGGCAAATGTCTTGTCGGGGACAGCCTTTGACACGAAGTCTCCCAGGTTGCAGTCGGGGATGAAAAGTATCTTGTCGTTTTCAATGCGGCTGATTATCTTGACTGCGGAGGAGGATGTGACACAGACATCGCAGAGCACCTTCAGGTCGGCGGTGGTGTTGATGTAGCAGACCACGGTGTATCCGGGATGCTCCTCCCTGAGCTTTGCGAGGGAGCCTGCATCGAGCTGTTCCGCCATGGGACATCCCGCATCGGGTTCTGGGAGGAACACCCTCTTTTCGGGGGAGAATATCTTGCAGGTCTCCGCCATGAAGCGGACGCCTACCATCATTATGTTCCTGTGAGCGCTCTTTGCCGCCTGCCGTGCAAGTCCGAAGGAATCCCCCGTGAAGTCGGCTATCTCCAGGATGTCGGGAGTGGTGTAGCTGTGCGCAAGTATGCACACGTCCTTTTCTTTCTTCAGTTCGAGTATGCGCTGACTAATGTCACTGAGCATCAGTTGTCCTCCATGGCGTGAGCCGCCTTCACCATAATGGCGCATTCAAGCCGCTTCTTCTCGATCTCGCAGGAGATCTTGTGCGCCTTGGCTATGTCGCCCATGTACTCGTAATTGTTCGCACTGCATCCGCCGGAGCAGTAGAAGCGTGCCCAGCAGACCTTGCAGTCGGGTTTGTTGTATATGTGGGTCTTTGCGAAGGTCTTCTTGATCTCCTTGTTGAACTCACCTGTGAGGATATTGCCCATGTGATATTCGGTCTTGCCCACGAACTGATGACAGGGATATATGTCGCCGTCGGGAGTGATGGCAACATAGTCGTTGCCGCATCCGCACCCTCTCAGGCGCTTGATGGCGCAGGGACCCTGGTCAAGGTCTATCATGAAGTGGAAGAAGTTGAAGTGCTTGCCGTTCTTGTCGTTTTCGAGTATCCTGTCGGTAAGCCTTTCGTATTCGGAGAATACCTTGGGCAGCTCCTTCTCCGTGATGGAATAGGGTTCGTCGTGATTTCCCACCACGGGCTCCACGGAGATCTGGTCAAAGCCTATGTCATGCAGATGGAATATATCATCGGAAAAGTCAAGGTTGTATTTGGTGAATGTGCCCCTGACGTAGTATTCCTTGTCGCCTCTCTTTCTGGCAAGGTCAAGGAACTTGGGCACGATCATTTCATATGTGCTCTTGCCGTCGAGCCTGTGGCGCATACGGTCGGTGACTTCCTTGCGCCCGTCTATGGACAGCACCACGTTCTGCATCTCACGGTTGATGAATTCTGTCTTTTCATCATCGAGAAGGGTGCCGTTGGTGGTGAGGGTGAAGCGGAATTTCTTGCCGTATTCCTCTTCCTTTGAGCGGCCGTATTCCACCAGCTGCTTTACCACCTTCCAGTTGAGAAGGGGTTCGCCGCCGAAGAAGTCCACCTCAAGGTGATCTCTCGTGCCGCTGTTCTCCAGCAGGAAGTCAAGTGCCTTCTTGCCCACGTCAAAGCTCATCACCTTGCGCCCCAGGCAGTAGTCGCCCGTGCCGGCGAAGCAGTAGTCGCAGCGGAGGTTGCAGTCCATCGCCACCAGCAGGCACATGGCCTTTACGGGAGCCGCCACGGAAAGAGCGGCAAATTTCTCGTAGTCATCGGGGGAGAAGAGTATCTTCTGCTCATACAGTTCGACTATCTCCCTGTAGCATGAGAGAATGTCTTCCCTGTCGTAGAAGCGCATCAGCTTCTCCACGACCTTCTCGGGACATTCCTCGGCAAAGGGCGGCTCTACGTTGTCAAGCAGGTCATATGTCAGCTCATCGACTACATGGACGCCGCCGCTGTTGACATCAAGCACGATGTTGTATCCGCCGAGTTTGTACTTATGTATCATTGTATCACCTTGTCTTCCCCGCACACAGGGAATATTTCATCAGAGGATGGATATATGCCCATATAAAACTAAAAGCACCGAACGACTGTACTGCCGCTCCGTGCTTCGTAGCTTCCCTCAGCTCATTCCTTGTCGTCTCTGTCGAGGGATTCGCACTTCTGATTTGCAACAGTGCATGAGGTCTTGCAAGCTGACTGACATGATGCTGTACATCTGCCGCAGCCGCCCTTAGCTGCACTCTGCTTGAGATTAGCCTTGTTGATGGTCTTGATGTGTGTCATCGTAAAGCCCTCCTCAAAAAACGGATTCAAAGCTTGCTTTAAACAAGCAAGCGTGAGCCGCAGGCTCGCTTCCGCTTCAGCGGAAACATGGGACCCGCCGCCTTAGAGGCGGGGACCATGGCTTGCGGTTATAAATAGATTTTATCATATTCCGACGACAATTTCAATATCATCTTGAAATTTTGGTGAAATACACAAAATAGGTACAATATTTTCTGCATCAATTGGCATAAGACTTTTTTCGTTCAAAAACAATATCAAAAAATGTAATATCGGGCGGCCTGTGCTGCTGCGAATCCCATAGATACGGGGGATAACTTATGAACGCCCCGTGAACTCCATGATGATGTCGGCTATCCTGCGGCTGTGAACAACATATGAGCCGTGAGTCTCGCCTGCGAGTATCTTCAGCTTTGCACCGGGGATCATGCGTGCGATGCGGCGGGTCTGCTCCTCTCTGATAAGATCCCTGCTCCCTGCGGCAACAAGGGTGCGAGCCTTTATCCTGTGCAGTCTGCCGTAGGATATGTGAGGCTCTCTCCGCATGAGCCCTGTAAGCTCATTCCTCGTCTGCCGCCATTCCCTCTCGAACACCCGCCGCCAGTGCAGCTTCACGCCACTCGGGTCAAGGTTCGCACCGCATACGACAAGCTCGGAGATGCGCTCGCTCTGCGCCGCCAGAAGCCCGACGATGCCGCCGTCGCTGAATCCGCAGAACACCGCATCCCTCATGTCAAGATGCTCCATCAGGGCGGTCATGTCCTCTGCCATATCCGTATAGCTGAGCCTGTCCGCTGCCGCAGAACTGCCGTGTCCCCGTGAGTCGGGGGTGCAGCAGGCAAAGTTCGCCGACAGTATATCCACCGCCTCGTCGAAGATGCTGTGATCCTCCCCGTTGCCGTGGAGGAGGATGAGAGGTCTGCCCTCTCCGTGTATCTCGTAGTATATATCCGTGCCGTTGATGTGAGCTGTCATACTGCCGCCTCCGTGATCTGACTGTTATGTACCTATCATACCATATCCCGCCTGAAAATGCAATAGCAACAGTTAAAGCGGGCATACGCATTTACCCGCAAAAGGCTGCGGATATCGCCCACATACGTTGCTCTTGACTTGACGGAAGGGGACGGGTTATATTCCTGCTTCCATGGGCGTTAGTGTGCTTTGTTCTTGATTTGACACCATAGAACGGCATTTGTTCCTGTTTTGCGTGGGTAGTTTATATGCTTTGTTCTTGATTTGTAAAAAAGGGAACGGGTTGTGTGTATGCTTCCATGGGAGCAAAGGGACAACCAAAAGGGAAGGGGGAAAAATAAAATCCGTCAAAAAATCGGGCTTTCCCCCTTCCCTTATGGTTTTCCCTCTGCACTCTCTTTCCAATAATAAACGACATGGATATGTCGTTTATTATTATTCCCTTTCCCGATTTTTTCTCTTAATCTTTTCGGTTATGGCGAGTGATGCGGAAACTTTTCTTTGCTGTTGACTCCGTTATGTGTTCTCTCCATGACATATTATTCTATCGTTAATTGGTCGAGCCACGTTGCATATGTCTGATGAAAACTAATCAACGAAATGGGTGTGGGCACTGCCCACGGGTGCAGGCTCAGCCTGCCCGGGTACGACCCGGAGCGGATTCGTTGATAAAATATGCCGAGCCTATCAGAAAAGGCACGGCAGAATAAATAAACGAAACGGCTGTCGGCACCGCCGACCCTGTGGGCAGAACACACAAAATTTTATTAAATTATTCTACATATATACTCTTGATTATTTTTCATTTTTATGGTATAATTACAGAATATGCTGAATAAGTGTATGTTACGGAGGTATCAGCGTGTATTACTGCTGCGGCATTACCGATACAGGCATCGGTAAGCTCAATGAAGACTCATATCTGGTGGGCGGTCAGGTCAGGCGGGAAGAGATGACCGAATGTGAAGTGTCCGCTCCGTTCACAGCGGCAGTTGCTGACGGCGTAGGCGGCGAGGACGCAGGAGAGGTCGCATCGCACCTTGCACTGCAGCTCCTGTCGGGCGTCAGGCATATCAAGCGTATCAATATCATCAACCGCATCATGGAAATCCACAGGAAGGTGTGCGAGTACGGCATAAAGCATGACCATCCGAATATGCAGACTACTCTGTGTGCGCTGTGGGTGGACGAGCATGATAATGCGTATGCCGTGAATGTGGGCGATTCCAGGCTTTACCTGTACCATGAGGGCGGGATAAAGCAGATATCCACCGATCAGTCGCTGGTGCAGATGCTCTACGATCAGGGGCGCATCACCGACGTGGAGAGGGCGAAGCATACGGGCAGGAACATCATAATGCCTGTCATAGGGAACCTTCAGACGGATCCCGATCCCGTGCTGACGGATATAGGCGTCCTGGGGTCTTCCGATGTGGTGCTCATCTGCTCGGACGGACTGTCGGACTATGTGACCAGGGGCGAGATGGAGGAAGTCCTCTCGTGGCCGATGCACCTTTCCAAGAGGCTCCGCAGGCTGGCAGACCTTGCCCTTGAACACGGGAGCACCGACAACGTGACCGCAGTCGGCGTGTATTACAGGCGATGAACGGGTTTACGCTGCGGTACCTTTCCGCAGAGAGATGCGCCCTGTGCCGTGAATGCTGCCTGTTTGACAGATACGACGTGTACGATACGCCCCTCATCACGGCAGAGGATGCCGAAAGGATTCACGCCCTGCACGGCGGCATCCGCTTTATCCCCCGCCCCGACGGGGAATACATCTTCGACATGGAATGTGTCGGCGATGTCAGGTGCTGTCCGGCACTCGGCGAAAGGGGCTGCATCCTCGGCAGGCTCAAACCCGTGGAGTGTCTTCTCTACCCATATATGATGGTGAGGGCAGGAGAGAGGATTTTTGTGGCAGTCTCGGATCTGTGCCCCGTTTACAGGGAGGTGTCCGATGAGCTCCTTCGGGCGGAGGTGCAGGACAATATATCGTTTTTTGTGCAAATAGCCCATCAGCCCCGGTATGTCAGGGAATATGACGGGCAGAGGCTTATCAAGGAGATACCATGAAGATAATCCCCCCATCTTATGAGATAATGGGAAATATAGACGGCGGACAGATGCTCCGCAATATCGAGCTCTGCGGCCGTGTGTGCTACAAGAGCGAAGACAGGATCACCGATGACAGTGCGGCGAAGTTCATCGCCATGATACGCAAGAGCGGCCATGAGAGCGTGCTTGAGCATGAGAAGATAACTGTCAGGGTCATCTGCGACAGGGGCGTCACCCATGAGATAGTGCGCCACAGGATGGCGAGCTACTCACAGGAGAGCACCCGTTACTGCAACTATTCCAAGGATAAGTTCGGCGGCGAGCTTGCCTTCATCAAGCCATGCTATCTTCAGGAGGGTACTCAGACTTACCGCATCTGGGCGGAGGCGATGGAGAATGCGGAGCGTTCCTACCTTGCCATGCTTGCCGCAGGTGCAAAGGCGGAGGAGGCAAGGGCAGTGCTCCCCAACTCCCTCAAGACGGAACTGGTCATCACCATGAACATACGGGAATGGAGGCACTTCTTCCGCCTGCGCACCGCTGAGAGGGCGCATCCCCAGATGAGGGAGCTGGCGCTCATGATACTTGACGGCTTCAGAGCGCAGATCCCCGTACTTTTCGATGATATAGAGGCCTGAGATGCAGATAGCGATAGACGGTCCCGCAGGTGCGGGCAAATCCACCATAGCGAGGGCGGCGGCACATAAGTGCGGCATGATATACGTTGACACGGGCGCTGTTTACCGTGCGGTAGCCTATGCGCTGCGGCAGCTCGGCACGGACATACATGACGAGGCGGCTGTCAGGGCGGCGCTTTCGGGTATAAAGCCCGGGCTTGCGTTTTCGGACGGCGAGCAGAGGGTGTATGTCAACGGCGAGGACGTGACGGACTTCATACGCACCCCCGAAAACTCCCTTGCCACATCATGTATCAGCGCATATCCCTCCGTGCGTGCCTTCCTGCTTGAAACTCAGCGGAAGATCGCCCGTGAGAATGATGTGATAATGGACGGCAGGGACATCGGCACGGTAGTGCTTCCCGATGCGGATGTGAAGATATTCCTCACCGCATCCCCCGAATGCAGGGCAAGGAGAAGATATGCCGAGCTTGCTGCAAAGGGTGAGGACATCACCTATGAGCAGACCCTTGCGGAGATGATACAGCGTGACAGGGACGATACGGAGCGTGCGGCATCACCCTTGCGCAAGGCTGATGATGCGGTGCTCCTCGATACTTCCGACATGGATCTCGAGCAGTCCGTAAGGGCGGTAGAGGCGCTGATAAGCGGAGGCAGGAAATGAATCCCGTTATACGATATATAGTCAGAGGACTGTACCATATCTGGTACGATTTCAGGATAGAGGGCGAGGAGAACGTTCCCCGTGAGGAGGGCGTGCTCATTGCAGCGAACCACCGCACATATGCGGATCCCGTGCTCCTCACCATGCCGATGAGAAGACCCGTGAAGTATATGGCGAAGGAGGAGCTTTTCAAGAATCCGATCTTTGCCGAGTTCATACGGGAGCTGGGTGCGTTCCCCATCAGAAGGGGAGCGGGCGACATGACCGTGATAAATGACACGGTGGAGAGGCTCAAAAAGGGCTACAACGTGGTCATCTTCCCCGAGGGGACACGTCAGAAGGAGAACAAGGTCGGCAGAGGAAAGACGGGCGTGGCGCTCATCGCAGGCAAGTCGGGTGCGGCAGTCCTCCCCATGGGCATAGTGTTCGAGGGGGAGAAGCTGAAGTTTCGCACGAAGCTGACACTTCGCATAGGAAAGCCCATACCGCCCGAGGAGATAGCCGTCCCCGAGGGCGACAGACACGCACTCAATGCCGCAAAGGCACGGATAATGGCCGCCATAACAGAACTGGTGGAGGGTGTGCCCGAGGCTGACGGGGAGAGCGAGTGACGGTCACGGTAGCACCCCATGCGGGATTTTGCTTCGGAGTGGACAGGGCGGTGAACATGGCGCTGTCTGCCGAGGGGTCACGCTGCACTCTGGGTGAGATAATACATAACCGCACCGTCACCGATGAACTTGCGGGGAAGGGCGTGCGCATAATAGACGAGCCTGAGGATGCCCGTGAGGGCGAGACGGTCATCATCCGCTCCCACGGAGTGGGACGGGACATCTATGACAGGCTCGAACGGGGGCATATCCCCTATACCGACGGCACCTGCCCGTTTGTGAAGCGGATACAGCATATCGTGGCGGACTGCACGGACAGAGGGATGACCGTTATCATCGTGGGTGACAGGGATCATCCCGAGGTGAGGGGGATAGCGGGACACGGCGGAGAAAATGTGATCGTCGTCCCCGATATTGAGGGCTTGCAGACCCAATTGAAAAAATTTTGTGAAAATTTTCAAAAAAAGGTTGCAATTATGCCTCAAACAACGTATAATATAATAAGATGGCAGGAGTGTCGGAAGACGGCGGAGAACTTCCCCGGCGTGACGATCTTTGACACCATATGCAGGACCACTTCCGAAAGGCAGACAGAGGCTGAGGAACTGGCAGGGCGGTGTGACGTGATGATCGTGCTGGGAGGGCATCACAGCTCGAATACACGAAAGCTTGCCGAGATATGCAGATCCCGCTGTGAGCATACATATCATGCAGAGGATCTGGATGAACTTATGATGATGATACCCGAGGGTGTTATTCATAGAGATGTCCGCATGGGCATCACCGCCGGCGCTTCGACTCCGGCACATATAATCAAGGAGGTCGTAAACCACATGAACGAAATTTATGAAGAGGGAGCTAATTTTGAGGAGAACTTCGAGGAGCAGCTCGAAGCGTCCTTCAAGAGAATATATACCGGTAACCGGGTGAAAGGTACAGTCGTTGCAGTCAACAACACGGAAGCTGTCGTTGATCTGGGTACAAAGCAGACAGGCTATGTATCCCGTGATGAGCTCACAGATGATCCTTCCCTTACACCCGCTGACGTGGTAAGCGTGGGCGATGTTATCGATCTGATCGTTGAGAAAATCAACGATGCAGAGGGCACCGTTCAGCTCTCCAAGAAGAAGATCGACGCTATGAAGGGCTTTGACGATATCGTTAAGGCTAAGGAGACAGGCGAGATACTCGAGGGTACAGTAACAGGCATCGTCAAGGGCGGCCTTACCCTTATGTACAACGGTGTGAGAGTGTTCATCCCCAATTCTCAGGCTACCGCACGCAGAAATGACAAGGTAGAGCCCCTTGTAAAGACCGTGCAGAAGTTCAAGGTGATCGAGGTAAATGAGCAGCGCAACCGTGCAGTAGGTTCTATCCGTCAGGTGCTCTCCGCAGAGCGTGACGCTGCCAAGGCTAAGTTCTGGGAGACTGCAAAGGTCGGCGATGTATTCAAGGGCGAAGTAAAGTCCATCACATCCTACGGCGCATTCGTGGATCTGGGCGGCATAGACGGTATGGTGCATATCTCCGAACTCAGCTGGGACCGCATCCGTCATCCCTCTGAGGTCGTAAGCGTAGGCGATGAGCTTGAGGTATACATCAAGGAGCTCGATCAGGAGAAGGACCGCATCTCCCTCGGCTACAAGAAAGCAGAGGACGATCCCTGGGTGAAGTTCGACAATGAGTACAGCATCGGCGACACCGTTACAGGCAAGGTCGTTTCCATCACTCCTTTCGGTGCATTCGTTCGCATCATGCCCGGCATTGACGGTCTGGTACACATCAGCCAGCTTGCTGACCGCAAGGTAGGCGATGTCAAGGAAGTTGTAAATATCGGCGATGAAGTGACTGCAAAGATCACTGACGCAGACATCGACAAGAAGAGAATAAGCCTTTCCATCAGAGCACTCGCTGAGGACGGCGAAGGCGACGACGAAGAATAATCAAGGCGATGTCCCCCGTCTCCTTATAGTCGGGTGCCATCCCGATGTTCAGTCTTGACTGAATATCAGCAAGCTTACGCTTGCCGCTGCTTTCTTGAAAGCAGTGCTTTGGATTTTCGTACACCCCGTCACTCGTGTGACGGGGTGTTTTGCATCGTGCGGACTCATCGGTGTGGGTGCCGCATCAGTCTCAGGTCAGGTGGCAATATGTCAGAAAAGTTATTCCCCGATTATCTAACCGAATATGTCTACTATCTGCGTGATATACGCAACCGCTCCGAGCATACCATAACGGCATACACCACCGATCTGATGCTGTTCTTTGAGTACCTGTACGAGGAGAAGATAGGCAGGCCGGAAAGGGAGGAGGATGTGGCGTCCCTCCCCTTTGAGATCGTGTCGTTGGTGACGCTGCGTGATGTGTATGCCTTCCTGTCATGGTCGGCACGGGATCAGGGCAACAATGACCGCACCAGGGCACGCAAGGTGTCGAGCCTGCGGGGGTTCTATTCTGCACTGGCGCAGGGGAAGATCGTCAGTTACACCATAGCAAGGGATCCCGTGGCAAATCTGGAGAAGCCCAAGCTCAAGAAGATACAGCCGAAGTACCTTGACCTTGACGACATCAGGAAACTGGTGACGTCCCTTGATACGGAGGGCAGGTTCTACCGCAGGGATTTCTGCATACTGATGCTGTTTCTCAACTGCGGCATGAGGCTTTCCGAGCTGGTAGGGATGAATCTTTCGGATGTGAACTTCGAGGACAGGAGCATAAGGCTGCTGGGCAAGGGCAACAAGGAACGCATCATACATATGAATGAGGGATGTGCGGAGGCAGTCACGGATTATCTGGGGGTGCGCCCTGTCTGCGATGAGAAGGCACTGTTCCTCTCGAACCGCAAGACACGCATCACTCCGAGACGTGTGGAGCAGATCGTCACCGATGCCATCAACAAGATAGGTCTTGACGGAAGAGGGCTCTCCGCCCATAAGCTGAGGCATACTGCGGCGACCCTCATGTATCAGTACGGCAATGTGGATCCCCTTGTGCTCAAGGAGATACTCGGACATCAGAGCGTAGCCACCACGGAGATATACACGCATCTGACGAATGAGAACATACGCACCGCACTCGACTCAAATCCCATGGGGGATGTCCACGGAAAGGGATAATATGGCAGATCTATACCTGAACAGGAATACGATAACGGTACAGAAGATAAAGATGGTGCTGTTTGCCGTCATTGGCGGATTCGGTATCTGCTTCTGGCTGCTCATGGGTATCGTGTCGATGATGATGCGTCCCGACGACGGCACGGACAGGTCAGTCTATATAGCAATGGGATTTGTGTTCTTTTTCTTTGCCATTCTTGGCGTACTGATGGTATTGAGTGCGGTAAGGACACAAAAACGCATCAGGAAGGCGACCGCATATGCGTTCGTTTTTGCCCGTGACAATGATGGCATAGTCACTCCCGAGGAACTCACCGCAGGCACGGGAAGTGATCCGCAGGCGGTATTCCGTGAAATAGAGGATCTTATCGTGCATAAGCTGCTCATCAACTGTGTGATGCAGTATTCGCCGTCGCCTGTGGTGATGCTCACTGTGCGGGATCAGAACGTTGTCCGCACCATGAACGCATATCAGCCCGTAGCGGCGACCTGCTACAACTGCGGCGGACAGGTCGGCATAATACCGGGACAGACAGTTCTCTGCCCCTACTGCAATTCGCCCATCACTCTGAGGTAGATATGAAGGATTTTACTAAGAACGCATCGGGATTTGTACTGCTGTCTGATATCGTCCCCCATATAATACAGGAGATACGGTATCACTCCACATATAATTTTGTAGGTGACAGGATAAACGGGTATGAGGAGCCTGTGGCACTTCTTACCGCTGAGGCTGCACGGGCGCTGAGGGCTGCCTGCGCCGAGCTGATGGTGAAGGGATACCGCATGAAGGTATATGATGCGTACCGCCCCGCATCGGCTGTAAAGCACTTTGTCCTGTGGGGGATAGAGGATACGGATATCCGAATGAAGCCCTATTTCTATCCAGATCTGGAGAAGCAGGAGCTTTTCAGGAAAGGATATATCGCAAAGCAGTCGAGCCACAGCAGAGGGAGCACGGTCGATCTTACCCTTCTGGATATGAAGACAGGGAAGGATCTTGACATGGGCAGCCCCTTTGACCTGTTTGATGAGCGCTCCCATCCCGGCTGCAAAGACGTCACCGAAGAGCAGTATGAGAACCGTATGCTGCTGCAAAGCGCAATGGTGAGAAACGGCTTTGTCCCCTTAGACTGCGAATGGTGGCACTTCACCCTTGCGGATGAGCCTTTCCCCGATACCTACTTCGATTTCCCCGTGAGCATATCCTCTGTCAAGATATGAAAACATCCCCTGAACAGTAAAACAGATACCTATATAGAAGTTTTGCCCCGAAGCACTTCAAAGTGCTTCGGGGCATTGTATTTTATACAACTGCTAAGACAAATCATTAGGGAAGCACTGAATAAATCATGGATGAAATTAAACACCCTAAAATCACGCA
>JAFUHM010000086.1 GCA_017468865.1 Oscillospiraceae bacterium
AAAATATTGCCTATATTGCGATCTTAGACCGGGAACTCCCAGATCTGCTCATCGTATACCTGTGTGAAACGAGCACTGAAACTATCAATATCAGCTTTGAACATCAAGCATATCTCTGGGCAGATGAACAGCAATGCAGAGCTTTACTTCCGAAAGCAATCATTAAAGATTTTGAAAATAATAATGTATTTGACCTTTTATACAATGGCAATTACTAAGCTGAATCAGAACCTTAAATTCTGATTTATATTCGTAACAATTATAGCAAAGCATCACTGCATTGTCAATAGAAAACGCCATAGTACTTCCGACTGCATATCGGAAATATATGGCGTTGATCTTCTATATCGCCATTTTGCTTCAGAGCGGGGATATTTTTTCAGAGTTGTCCGTCTCGGTGCGGATCAGCTCTCTTCCACGGTGGTCTCCCCGTCGTTGTTGTGTACAATCATCACATTGCCGGGAGCTTTCTTCTCCTCCTCGGCGGACTTCATCCCTGTGGCGATAGCCTTGCCTGTGAGAACGGAATTGAGCAGATCCTTGAGGGATATACCCATGCCGTCAAGCAGACCTGAAGAGATCTGGGACGTGGACTGTGTGATCTCGCCGATGAGCTTTGCGGAGTTGCCCTCGCCGTACATGGTGATGGAATCCACGTTTGTAAGGGGCTCTGCCACAGCCTTTGCGATCTCGGGGAGCTTTTCAAAGTACATCTGAAGGATAGCGGCTTCCTGCATCTTCTGCATTGCCTCTGCCTTCTTGTCAAGACCTTCTGCCTCCGCAAGCGCCTTAGCCTTTACAGCCTCTGCCTCTGCGATACCCTTTGCACGGATACCCTCAGCCTCCTGCTCAGCTGCGTACTTTGCAGCCTCAGCCTTGGCACGCTGTGCCTTTGCGTCCTGCTCTGCCATATAGAATGCCGCATCAGCTTCACGCTGCTTTACAGCAAGGTCTGCCTCTGCCGCCTGGATGTCCTCAAACTTCTTAGCCTCTGCCTGACGCTGCTTGGTATAGAGGAATGCGTCTGCCTGCTGCTGCTGTTCAAACTTTCTTGCCTCAGCCTGCTTCTTTACCTCCGCATCAAGGCGGCGTTCCTGGATGGCGATCTTCTGGGTCTCGAGCTCGACTTCCTTTTCCTGACGGGCGATATTCGCATTTGCGGTCGTGATCTCGATCTGCTTGCGCTGTTCCTCTTCCTGTATCTTATAAGCCGCATCAGCTTCTGCCTGCTTTACGTCGGATATCTTTTTGAGTTCAGCCTGCTTGATGGCAAGGTCGTTGTTCTTCATGGCGATCTCAAGATCGGCAGCGACCTTCGCATCATTAGCCTGCTTGTTTGCCTCAGCCCTTGCAACGGCAACGTCTCTGTCGGCGTTCGCCCTTGCGATGGATGCGTCCTTCTGTATCTTGGAAATATTGTCGATACCCAGATTGTCGATAACGCCCTGTGAATCGGTGAAGTTCTGGACATTGAAGGAAACGATGTCAAGACCCATGTTTGCAAGGTCGGGAGCTGCATTTTCCTTTACCTTGTCGGCAAACTTCTGGCGGTTCGATACCATTTCACGGAGCTCCATGGTACCGACGATCTCACGCATATTGCCTTCGAGCACTTCTCTTGCGACTGCTACGATATATGCCCTGTCCTTGTTAAGGAAGTTCTGCTGTGCAAGCTCTATGCCGTCGGGCGAAAGGGAGACTTTGACGTTGACTACGCCATCGACGGAGATGTTGATGTAGTCTGCCGTAGGTACAGCCGATGCGGTCTTTACGTCAACGGGCATAAGTGAAAGATCCAGCTTGTCGAGTCTCTCCAGGAAAGGCACTTTGATGGATGCCTTACCTATGACCACCCTTGCCTTCTTGCCGATACCGGAAATGATGAATGCCTTGTCGGGGGGAGCCTTGACGTAACCCGATCCGATGATGCAAAGCAATACTATCACCAGTACTGCGGTCAGTATAAGACCGCCGTGGCTTGCAATAAATTCTGCCATATTACCCTCCTGTATGCCGATGCATACCATATCCCGGAGCACCCTGTGTGCTCTCTATGTTAGATATGATAACATATCTTAATAATCTTGTCAATATTAAACAGATTAGATTTATTAAAATCAGATTAAATCCGCAAAAAGTGAAACATCACGCTATGACCGAAAACAAAAACCGCTGTCACGGCTTTGCGTGACAGCGGTCAAAACTGCCTATATTGCGGCTATGCTCTTACGAGCCTGTTACCGCCCTGATTCTTCGCATTGCGAAGGATGGCGTCTGTCTTCATGAGGAACTCATCCGAATTGCCTGCCTCCGAGGGGAATACATGGATAAATACGCCCGTTGCGGTCTGATTTACCATGAGGTTACCGATGGAGTAGTCCTTGCCGAAGATGCCGAATACCTCTTCTGCAAGCTCGTATGCGGAGCCGTCGGTCTCTGCGCTGTCGAATATCAGGCAGAAGCCGTCGCCCGTGTAGCTGTAGATGTCGGCACGGTTGCCCACCTTCTCACGGATAGTCTCAGTCACTACGTTCAGGAACTCATCGCCTATGTTGTAGCCGAAGGATTCATTGAAGGCTCTCATGTTGTCGATATTGAATACTGCCGCATTGAAGGGGCCTGCCTCGGTCTTCTGATCGTACTCATCGGCAAGAGCGTAGCGGTTCTTGAGGCCTGTGAGGATGTTGGTAAGGGCAACGTCTGCGGTCTTTCTTCTCGAAACTGCCAGCTTCGACTTGAACTCCTCGACCTCCGCCTCTCTCTTCCTCAGTGCCTCATTCTGCTTGTCGGTAGCCTTTGAAGCAAACCAGATAGCGATCTCACCTGCGATGAGTATGAGCACCATGATGACACGGATGAGGTTGAACAGAGTCGAAAGGCCTGCAAGCTGCTGCTGTGAGTGCTCGGAGTTGATGTCGATGGTGGCGTTGAGCATCTCGCTCGCCGTGGTCTGCAGGGGATGTATCTCCTGAAGATAGAGGTCGATGTCAAGGGCGTCAAGGTTGTTTCGTCTGCTGTCAAACTTCTTCTGATATGCGCTTATGAAGGTGACTGCCTGTTCGTAGCGGTAAAGCTCACGCTCCGATCTGTCGGGTACCTGTGAGTACTGTTCCTTGAAGTATTCGATGTTTGCGAAGGAGTTGTCTATGCTCTTTGCAAGCTCCTCCTTGTTGCCTGCGTCCGATACGATCATCAGGACGTTCCTGTTTATCATGGCAAGCTCATCATTTATCTGATGAAGATGCTGGGTAGCCTTCTCCGCATTGGTGGTCGTGCCGTTGCTGCGGTTGTGGTAAAGGCTTATCAGTATGATACTGAATATGGTGACTACTGCGAGCAGTACTGCACCGACGACAAGCATTCCGCGACCGGAACTCTTAGTATTCTTCTTAGCCATAATATCCTCCGATCACATCAGTTGTCATAGTTCTCAAACGTCTGGGGGTTGAGCAGGAGCTGAACCTCGGGATCGTTGAGGTTGGTAAGATCGACGTATGTAACGCCCGTGTCAACGAGGGAGGGTATCTTCTCGCCGTTGATGCACTTGTGCGCGTAGCGGACGCCAAGGTATCCCATGTTGTAGGGAGACTGTGCGATAAGGCCCTGGAGAGTGCCTGTCGTCATGGCGTTTATCTGATCTTCGCCCGAGTCAAAGCCCATGATAAGGACTTTACCCTTCATACCCATTTCATTTACCTTCTGGCAGGCACCTGTGGTGGTCTGCTGATTTGTGGCAAAGAGCATGGTAAGGTCGGGGTACTGTGTGAGGAACGCCTCCGTGTTCTGCATGGCGATATCCTGCTTTGCATCGCAGTATTCAAGGCCGACTATCTTAATTTCGGGATAGCCGTTTGCCTGACGGACTTCCTTGCCCTTGGCTATGGCATCAGCATAGGTCATGCCGCTGCCGGAGATGAAGTTGTCCTCCGTGATGCCCGACACATCTGCGCCGTAGCCGAGAACGAGTGCGTCTACAAATCCGCCTATTCGTCCGATAGCGTTGCCTGCGCCCTTTGTGTGGCCGACGATAGCGACTGTACCGCCGTTTCTCTTGAGAAGGAGCTCGCCTGCGTTGCGCCCTTCGATAGAGCCTGCATTGAGGTTGTTCGACGAGATGAATGCTCTCTTCTGCTCGAATGAACAGTCAGAGTCCACGCATACCACGGGGATCCCTGCCGCATCTGCCTGGGCAAGTTCGTCATTGAGGGAATCCGCATCGATAGGTGCGATGACTATCGCCTTGACCTTCTTGCCGATGGCGTCGAGCACCAGCTGTTCCTGGATGTCGATGTCCGCTTCGGTGGGGGGTGCATCATAGTAGATGTCGTAGCCTGTCTCCCCTGCTGCGTCGTTCACGCCGAGCCTGAGGTAATCCCAGTATGCGGAACCCTGGGATTTGACGATGACTGCGATAGTGTCCTTGGAAGATGATGCGGAGCATCCGCCGAGGACCATCATTGAGAGAGCCAGAGCGCCTGCGGCGGCTTTTTTCAGTGACTTCCTGATGGGTATCATATTTCTTCCTCCATTTCTTTGTTCGGACGATGCCGAATTTCCGATACAATACTATTATACACCTTTACGGTGGACAATGCAATAGTCATTGTCAAACTTCATATATTTGCATAATGTATATTTTTTGATTTTGGTGAAATTGCACATTACTGAATGTCGGCGCTCATGAAATTATTTACAATTTACTCTTGATTTTTAAGTGAAGATATGATATAATATAATTGTATTTTTTATGTATATATCGTGACTTCTAGTGTGAGCGGATATTTATTTTTGTCAACAGCTGATATTTGGCTAAAATACGTTGATTATCCGAATAGTGTGAGTAACAGGAAGTGGCTTTATGAGAAGAGATGGAAAAGGTTCTCTCAAAAACAGGGTACTTGCAGAGCTTGAGGCGAACCGAGGCAAGAGCGTATCCGGGAATAAGATCGCCAATAATCTCGGCATCACCCGAAGTGCGGTATGGAAAGGGGTAATGCAGCTGCGTGAGGACGGTTACGTTATCACGGCAGTCACCAACAGGGGCTACTGCCTTACCCAGGACAACAACCTTCTCAACGAGCCTGCTATCCGTGCCCTTCTGCGCACACATGACCTGGGCAGGCACATGGATGTGTTCCGCACCGTAGACTCCACCAACATATTCGCTAAGAAGCTGGCGGAGATAGGCGCACCCACGGGGCATACCGTGATAGCCGAGTCCCAGACAGAGGGAAAGGGACGCATGGGCAGATCGTTCCATTCTCCCGGCGGTCAGGGCATATATATGAGCGTGATCGTCCGCCCGGAACTGAGCATCGCCCAGGCATCAAACCTTACCGCCTGCTGTGCGGTGGCGGTCTGTGAGGCGATAGAGGAGGCAGCGGATATCAGCTGCGGCATCAAATGGGTGAATGACGTGTACATCCACAACAAGAAGGTATGCGGCATACTCACGGAAGCTGCCATGAACGTGGAGGAAGGCACCCTTGACTATGCTGTCATCGGCATAGGACTGAATGTGAACAACACCTCCTTCCCCGATGATATATCAGAGAAGGCGACCAGCATAAGGCTCGAAAAGGGTGAATACATAAACCGTTCCGTGCTGTGTGCGGATATCCTCAATCATCTTGAAACACGCATCGACAGCATGACAGACGGCAGATTCATGACCGATTACCGGGCACGTTCCATACTTGACGGCAGGAACGTCCTCATCACCAACGGCGACGATGCCTACCCCGCAAAGGTGCTGGGCATAGATGAGGAAGGCAGGCTCATGATCCGTCATCAGGACGGCAGGGAAGAAAGAATAGTGAACGGTTCTATCGAATTATGATAAAGACAGCGCTTTGAAAGGTGTGACATCATGAGATTACAGGATTTTGCGGCAGAATACGGCTCTGCCCGACCCGTGAGGGCGCATATGCCCGGTCATAAGGGGAAGGGCGATGAGATCAACAGATATGACATCACAGAGATAGACGGCGCAGACTCCCTTTACGAGGCAAGCGGCATCATCCTCGAAAGCGAAGAACGCACGTCTGCTGTGTATGACTCTCAGACCCTCTATTCATGCGGAGGGTCTACTTTATGTATACAGACCATGCTGACCATGTGCGTCCCACGAGGAGGGACTGTCGCCGCCGCACGGGGCTGCCATCGGGCATTCCTCTCGGCGTGCATCATGTGCGGCCTTGACGTAAAGTGGATATATCCGTGCAGTGATGAGGGCGCAAGCGATATGACGGGCGGAGAATATGACCTGACGGAGATAGCCCTGACTCTCGACAGATACCGCCCCTCATGCCTGTACATCACATCCCCCGATTATCTGGGCAGGCTCGCTCCGATAGATGACATCGCACGCATATGTCACGACAGGGGCGTTATCCTTGCGGTGGACAATGCACACGGGGCATATCTCAGATTCGTATACAAGGACGGCGTTCCCCTGCATCCCATGTATCACGGGGCGGACATCTGCTGTGACTCGGCACACAAGACGCTCCCTGTCCTCACGGGAGGGGCGTATCTGCATATGTCGGATGCCTTTGACCGTGACAGGGCAAAGGCGGTGATGAGCGTATACGGGTCATCAAGCCCCTCATATCTGATACTGCGCTCACTCGACCTTTGCACCGACCACATGGAGGCGCAGCTCTCCCTCGGAGAGGAGAGCTATTACAACAGGCTCGGAGATATGGCGCAGCCCCTGCATGAATGCGGGATAGATACGGTCAGGGGCGAGCCGGGGAAGCTCACCCTTATCGCCTCGTCCATAGGATACACGGGCAGGGAGCTTTCCGATGAGCTGCGCAGACACGGCATAGAATGTGAATTTGCGGACAGCGCCTATACCGTACTTATGCTCACGGGGCTTGACGGGGATGAACTTTCCCGCATAGAAGCGGCACTCAAGAGCATCCCGAGAAAGGAGCCTTTCGCTCCGAAGCTGCCCCTTGTATATCCTCATGAGAAGGCCATGTCCCTTCGTGATGCCTTTTTCGCCGAGAGCGAGAGCGTCCCCGTGAGTGAGTGTGCGGGGCGGATATGCTCCCGTGCAGTTACCGTATGCCCTCCGGGTATCGCAGTTACCGTCGGAGGAGAGGTGTACAGGGAAGAGGACATCAGACTGCTTTCTTCCCAGGGCATAAAGACCGTACTGTGCGTGAAGCAGCCTTGACATACACCTTACGCAGACTTTCGCTCCCCTGTGCAATGTCTGTACAGGGGAGCTTCATACGATGGGCGGCAGGAATACGGTGAGGTTCTTGCGTCATTCTTGACAAATCATGATATATGTGATACAATTGAAAGGTCAAGATCTTAAGAAAAGAAGGATACCAAAATGAACACTCAGAAATCATTCGCACTTTCAGCTTCCGTCGCAGCAGCCTGCCTCATATTCGCTTCATGCACTGCATCGGGGAACACGGCAGGCACAGATGTCACCGTATCGGAGACAACGGCAGCCGTTTCGGAGACTACTGCCGGGACAGCCGCTTCGGAGACGGACACTTCGGAGACTGCCGCTTCGGAAACAGATGCAAAGCCTATCGCAGACAGGGCGGGCAACCCCATCGAGCTGCCCGATAATGCGGAAAAGATAATCTCGCTCAACCCTGCTGCGACCCAGACCCTTATCGACCTGGGACTTGCAGACAAGATCGTTGCGGTGGACGAATACTCCATGACATATGCCGACAGCCTTGCAAAGGACATACCCGTGTATTCCATGTATGAGCCCGATCAGGAAAGCATCATCGCTCTGGATGCAGACATTGTGTTCACCTCGGGGATGGTCTATGCAGGCGGCGACAATCCCTACATAAACGTGGTCAATGCGGGAGTATGTGTAGCAGACATACCCAGCAGCGCATCCATCGCAGAGATACAGAATGACATACGCTTCATCGGGGAATGCACGGGAACGGAGGACGAGGCTGAAAAGATCGTCCTTGATATGCAGAACAAGGTAGACAGCATCAAGGCTATCGGTGAGACTATCCCTGAGGATAAGAAGAAGACAGTGATGTTCTGGCTGTCTGTTCCCGGGGATGATTACCCCACGGTCTACTCCATAGGAAAGGGCACTTTCCTGGATGAGATGATAAACGACATAGGTGCGGTGAATGCAGGCGGCACCGAAGAAGGATGGCCTGCATTTTCCGAGGAAGCAGCCATCGCACTCGACCCCGACATAATACTCCACTCCGTTTCGTATATCCCTGACGTGAAGGCAGAGATCACCTCAAGGAAGGGCTGGGAGAACGTAAAGGCCGTGAAGAACGGCGAGATCTACTATGTGGATGAGAACACCAGCAACCGTCCCAATGCCCATATCACGGATGCGATGACGGAAATGGCAAAACTTATCTATCCCGATGAGTACGCAAGCCTTGAAAGCACAGCCGAATAAGGTGACAAAGTCCCCCGCCGCAAGACCTGTTATCTGTGCGCTGTCCGTGTTCGTATGCCTGATCGTACTGTACATCTGTATACGCTTCGGCAGCATAGATACATCCGTAAAGGAGATCACGGACATAATCGTGTACAAGATCTTCGGCGGGAAAGTCCCCGACACGGATCCGAACAGGATATCCATAATCTGGAACATACGCATACCCAGAGTGTTTGCGGCATTTCTTTCGGGTGCCGCACTTTCTGCAAGCGGCGTGGTGATGCAGTCCGTGCTGCAAAATCCCCTGGCATCCTCATACACCCTCGGCGTATCTTCGGGGGCATCCCTCGGGGTGACTGCGGTGATGATCCTCGGCTCCTTCGTCCCTGTTCCCGGACGGGTGCTCATGCCGCTGTCGGGCTTTGTATTCGGATTTGCTGCGGTCATACTCGCAATAGCCCTGTCAGGGCTCGTGTCGGGCTCATCCCGAAACTATGCCATAATACTTACGGGGATGGTGCTGTCGCTGTTTCTCAATGCCGTCCTGACATTCATCGCCTCCTTCGATATAAAGTATTCTGCCAGGATACAGCTCTGGCAGATGGGTTCATTCGGGGGAAGCACCTTCGAGAATGTGCTCATTCTGTTCGCAGTGGATGCGGCGTGCCTTATCCTTCTCCTGATACATTCGGATGAACTGGATATAATGACCTTCGGTGAGGAGCAGAGCGCCGCAATGGGCGTGGATAACCCCCGTTCAAGGCTGCTGTTCCTGCTTACGGTGGCGGTGATGACGGGCGTTTCCGTGTGCTTTTCGGGGATAATCGGATTTGTGGATCTGATAGCCCCCCATGTGGTCAGGCGCATCTTCGGCTCGTCCCACAGGGCGGTGCTTCCCCTGTCCATGCTGTACGGGGGTACATTCATGGCGCTGTCCGACCTTATTTCAAGGGCGCTTTTCAGCCCGAGGGAAATATCGGTCGGAGCGGTGACGGCAATGATCGGAGTGCCCTTCTTTGCCTATATATTCTTCGGGAGGAAAAAGCTGTGAGCGTCTGCGCAGTCAAACTTGATAACGTCGATGTCTTTTACGGCAAGGGGAGCGCCCCCGTGCTCAAAGGCGTCTCACTGGAGATACCCGCAGGGCAGAAGGTGAGCGTCATCGGCGCAAACGGTTCGGGAAAGACCACACTTCTTCGGGCAGCGGCAGGAATGGCGGACAGCACGGGCACAGCGGAGGTCTTCGGCCGTGATATCCGAGGGATGAAAAGGCGTGAGCTTGCTTCCTATGTGTCCTTCATGTCATCCGAGATATCGGGAGCGTATGATTACAGTGTGAGAGAGACTGTTGCGATGGGCAGGTACATCCACAGGAAAGGGATATTCGGGAGAGATGATGAGCCCGACACCGTGGACAGGGTACTGGAGGAAACGGGGCTTTCGGACATATCCGAAAAAAAGATCTCACAGCTTTCGGGAGGTCAGCGGCAGAGGGTATGCCTTGCACGGGTCTTTGCCCAGAATACCCCTGTCATCATGCTTGACGAACCCATGAATTACCTTGACCTGAAATACCAGGCGGAGCTGAAAGACCGTCTTTTAAAATGGCAGAAGGGCAAAACGGCGGTAGACGGCGTCAGCTACGACAATACCCTTATCGGTGTATATCATGACATCAGCATGGCAAGGCTCACCGCCGACAGCATGATACTCATGAAGGACGGCAGAGCCGTACTGCATGAGAAGACAGAGGATATAGACTTTGACACCGCCCTCACGGACATCTACGGAATGGATGTCTGCGGCTATATGAAGCATATCTTATCCCTTTGGAAATGACACGGAGGATCGTATGACTATCAAGGATATTCTCAACAACAATGAGGTGACCATCTCCTTTGAGGTGTTCCCTCCGAAAACCGATGACAAATTCGAGTCAGTCGAAAAGGCTGCCGAAGAGATAGCTGCACTTCATCCGCACTTCATGAGCGTCACCTACGGTGCGGGAGGCGGAACGAGCAGGAATACTGCGGAACTTGCGTACAGGATACAGGAAAAATACAGGACCCCTGTTCTGGCTCACCTCACCTGTGTATCATCCACAAAGGAATATGTGAAAAATATGCTCTCCGATTACAGGAGCAGAGGGATAGAAAACATAATGGCACTGCGGGGCGACATACCGAAGGAAGGCAGGATCGCATTTGAATACGACCATGCCGCACAGCTGATATACGACATCAAGAGCATCGCTCCCGAAATGTGCATAGGCGCAGCCTGCTATCCCGAGGGGCACGTCGAATGTGAGCGACAGAGCGAAGACATAAAGCACCTTAAGGAAAAGGTTGAGGCAGGATGCGATTTTCTGACCACGCAGATGTTCTTTGACAACAACACTCTGTATAACTTTCTATACCGCATCCGTGAGCAGGGGATAAATGTCCCTGTCCTTCCCGGCATCATGCCCATCACCAAGAAGCAGCAGGTGGCTCGTTCGGTAGCGCTTTCGGGTGCGACCATACCTCAGCGTTTCCGCACGATGGTGGACAGGTTCGGAGACGACCCTGCAAAAATGGAGCAGGCAGGCGTCATCTATGCGACGGAGCAGATAATCGACCTTATAGCCAACGGAGTGAACCATATCCACGTTTACTCCATGAACAAGCCCCACATCGCACGGGGCATAATGGAGTCGCTTTCCAATATAATCTCATGGGAGAAGTCATGATAAGTCCCGACCGTACCGAGATATACAGGTATCTCGGATACAGGGGGCTCAGCCCCGATTATGCGGTGGATGCTCTGATAGATGACTGTATCGGGAAAACCGAGGCGGTGATCAGACCTGCATCCGCCGTCGGATACTTTGACGTCGTCACCGCTTATGAGGATGCGGTGCAGATCGGCGATATGGTCATACATTCACACAGCCTGTACAGGAATATGAGATCATGCACCCGTGCGGCTATGTTTGCGGCGACCATCGGCCACGGCGCCGATATGCTCATTAGGCGGGCGGAGCTTGGCAGTATGCTCAAGGCATCGGTGATGCAGGCAGTGGGCGCAGCATATGTTGAGGCACTGTGCGATGAAGTGAATGAGGATATAAGGCGGACGGCGGCAGAACAGGGATATTCCTGCAAGCCCCGTTTCTCACCGGGATACGGGGATCTTCCCCTTGATCTCCAGAGGGATTTCGAGAGACTTCTGTCCATGAGGCAGCGGCTCGGGATAACTCTCACGGATTCCCTGCTCATGGTGCCGAGCAAGTCCGTGACCGCCTTTGTGGGGATGTACAGGGGCGAAGGTGAGGTCTGCACGGATATCCGTCCGTGCAGTGACTGTGATATGCACGGCAGGTGCAGCTATTCAAAGGATGTGGATCGATGAAAAACTTGAAGGAAAAACTGGGCAGTCAGTGGCTTATCTGCGACGGCGGAACAGGCACTTTCCTGCAGGAGAGAGGTCTTGGCGGAGGGGAGCTTCCCGAGACATGGAACCTTTTGCACCCTGAGATCGTAGAGGAGCTCAACAGAGAATACTTCGAGGCAGGAGCGGATATCGTCAACACCAACACCTTCGGTGCCAACAGGCTCAAGCTGGGAGACAGTCTGGAGGAGACAGTCACCGCCGCAGTGGAGATCGCCAGGAAGGCAAGGCATGAGGCAGGGCGTGACGATGATGGGTATGTGGCTCTCGACATAGGTCCTACCGGAAAACTTCTCGAGCCCATGGGAGATCTGAGCTTTGACAGAGCCGTTGAGATATTTGCCGAGATAGTAAGGATAGGTACTGACGCAGGTGCGGATCTTGTGCTGATAGAGACCATGAGCGACGGCTACGAGAGCAAGGCGGCTCTGCTGGCGGCTAAGGAAAACTGCAGCCTGCCCGTGATAGTGACAAATGTCTACGACAGCAACGGAAGGCTGCTGACAGGCGGCACTGTCGAGACGACCGTCGCCATGCTGGAGGGACTGGGCGCCGATGCAGTCGGGCTCAACTGCGGTCTTGGCCCCCTTCAGATGATACCTGTGGTAAAAAGGCTCGTAAGCTGTGCTTCCGTCCCGGTGGTGGTCAACCCCAATGCGGGACTGCCGCAGGTTCGTGGGGGAAAGACTTACTTTGATGTGGGCCCCGAGGAATTTGCGGAGTATATGGCTCAGATCGCAGCCATGGGCGTACAGGTCTGCGGCGGATGCTGCGGCACTACTCCCGAACATATACGGCTCCTTGCACAAAGCATCAAGGCAATGCCGTTTGCAGCGCAGACCCCGAAGGATATCTGCATGGTGACATCATATTCACAGGGTGTCGAGATAGGGAACAGGACCGTTATCATCGGCGAGCGCATCAATCCTACGGGAAAGAAGCGTTTCAAACAGGCTCTGAGGGAAAATGACATCGACTATATCCTGAATGAAGGGCTCAGGCAGGAAGATCAGGGGGCTCACATACTTGATGTGAATGTGGGACTTCCCGAGATAGATGAGCCCGAAATGATGGAAAAGGTGGTAAAGGCGCTCCAGGGCGTGACTACCCTGCCCTTACAAATAGATACCACCGATACAGCCGCCCTTGAAAGGGCTATGCGCATCTACAACGGCAAGCCCATGATAAACTCCGTCAACGGAAAGCAGGAGGTCATCGACAGCGTGATGCCGCTGGTGGCAAAGTACGGCGGTGTGCTCGTCTCCCTTGTCCTTGATGAGGACGGCATCCCCGACAATGCAGATGACAGGATACGCATAGCGAAAAAGATATATGAGGCTGCCGACAGGTACGGCATCCCACGCAAGGATATCGTTATCGACGGTCTGTGCATGACCATATCCTCCGACACTTCATCTGCCGCCGTCACCCTTGAGACACTGAGACGGGTAAGGGATGAACTGCACGGGAAGACCATTCTGGGCGTTTCAAACATTTCCTTCGGGCTTCCCGCAAGGGAGCTCATAAATGCAAACTTCCTGACCATGGCGATGCAGAACGGCCTTTCCTGTGCGATAATGAATCCCGGAAATGAGCCCATGATGCAGGCATTTTACAGTGCAAACGCCCTGCTGAACAAGGATACCCAGTGCATAGACTTCATAGAAAGATACCAGTCCTACGTTCCCTTTGCAAAGCTGGGCGAGATAAGCGCTGACACAGGCTCTGCCCCCTCAGATAAGGAGACGAAGCCCGAACGGGGCGGAGCTGTTGCCGAGGCTGTAAGGAGAGGCATGAAGGAGGGTGCGGCGGAGGAAACAAAGAAGGCTCTGAAGACCACGCCTTCCCTGAAGATAATCGACAATGAGCTTATCCCTGCACTTGACGACGTGGGGAAGGGCTTTGAAAAGGGGACGGTATTCCTGCCGCAGCTGCTGATGAGCGCAGATGCCGCAAAAGCCGCCTTTGAGGTGATAAAGGCCTCCATGCAGGGATCCGAGCAGCAGATAAAGGCTAAGGTCATCCTTGCCACTGTCAAGGGAGATATTCACGACATTGGGAAAAACATCGTCAAGGTCATGATGGAAAACTACGGATACCAGGTCATAGACCTTGGCAAGGACGTTCCTCCCGAAGTCATAGTTGACACCGCAATAAAAGAGGATATAAAGCTCGTGGGGCTTTCCGCACTGATGACCACCACGGTCGTCAGCATGGAGGAGACCATAAAGCTGCTGAGAGAGAAGAAGCCCGACTGCAAGGTAGCAGTGGGCGGTGCCGTGATGACGCAGGAATACGCCGATGCCATCGGTGCGGATTTCTACGGAAAGGATGCTATGGCTACCGTAAGGTACGCTGATTCACTTTTCGGCGGATGAGATTGTATCTTTTACGATCTATAAATCATAAATAAACAATATATACTTCACATTCCACACAACTTCATTTCAGCATTATGGCGCACGCCACAATGACAGCATACCCTTTTGGAACTGATTAACTCACAAAGGCCTGAGATTTGCTCACACAAGCACTTCTCAGGTATTTTCTTTTCAGGCGGTTGGTCTGTTGTTCAGCAAGGTGATGATACAGAGATGTGTATGGTGTGGTCAATTATCGGCATAATGCGTAAAATCGCTGATCCGGAATTGACAAGGGGGCTTTTCTGTGCTATAATGGGAATTAGATGGTATATAATATTTCCCACGAGGTGAATAGCAATGTCAAAACAAGTACACTTGAGAATTGACGATTATGTATATGAAGCACTTATAAGCTATACAGCAAGTGCTGGGATTTCTGTTCAGGACAGCGTTTCTTTTGCTATTGTTCAGATGCTCGATAGGCAGAAAAAAGAAGCAAAGGTGAAGTCCGACTTTTCATTTATAGACCTTTTTGCGGGCATCGGTGGTATGCGTTTAGCATTTGAAAAGATTGGCGGTCATTGTGTTTATTCCAATGAATGGAACAAATACTGCCAGCAGACTTATTTTGCGAATTTTGGTGAACAACCTGACGGTGATATTACCAAGGTAAACGCTGCTGACATTCCAGACCACGATATTCTCGTTGCCGGTTTCCCTTGCCAGCCTTTCTCAATAGCCGGAGTGTCAAAGAAGAATAGCTTAGGGCGTGCAACAGGCTTTGAAGATAAAACACAGGGTACTCTTTTCTTCGATGTATGCAGAATAATAAAGGAAAAGCGTCCTAAAGCCTTTATGCTTGAAAATGTAAAGAATCTGTGCAGCCATGATAGAGGACGCACATTCAAGGTCATTCTTGAATCACTTGATGAGCTTGACTACGATGTGTTTTACAGCGTTCTTGATGGACAGAATTACGTTCCCCAACATAGAGAACGTATAATCATAGTTGGCTTTGATAGGAGAAGATACGGAAACTCAGTGAACTTTAAGTTTAACCTTTCTCCCATTTCTCCAAAGCCAGTTATAAGGGATATACTCGAACCTACCGTTGATGCAAAGTACACCCTGTCTGATAAGTTATGGGTTTACTTGCAGAATTATGCTGCGAAGCATAAGGCAGCAGGCAACGGCTTCGGATATGGTATAGCGCCTATGGACGGAGTTTCAAGAACACTGAGTGCAAGGTATTATAAAGACGGCTCTGAAGTGCTTATTGAGCAAAAGAATAATAATCCACGAAAGCTCACACCAAGGGACTGTGCAAGACTTCAGGGCTTTCCCGATACATTTAAGATACCTGTGTCTGATACCCAAGCTTATAGGCAATTTGGCAACTCTGTTGTTGTTCCGCTTATAACCGATGTTGCAGGTCTGATAGTAAAAAAGCTCCGAGAGCTTGACGGCGGTAATAAAACAAACTGAGGTGTCTTTATGGAAAATACAGCAATTCAAGCAATACAATCTGTTTTATCAGCTCAAAAATCATTTTGTAAGTTCCTGTCTGCTAATGACACAGGTCTGACTGGCGGTCATCAGGCTGGTATATATATTTCCAAGCCCGCCGTTCCGATCCTTTTCGATGAGCCTGGAATCAAGGGCGAGAACAAAGAAAAATGGGCTAATATCTCATGGTTTGACGGTTCAGAAACCAGATCAAGGTTTGTTTATTACGGGCAAGGTACAAGAAATGAGTATCGTGTTACGAATTTTGGCAGAGGATTCCCTTATCTCAGACCTGAATACACCGGAGCATTATTTGTTTTTACTCAGCAGAATGAAGAAGCGTATACCGGTTTCATTCTGAATTCCGACGACGAGATAAACCAATTCCTTGATGCTTTCGGACTTAGCCCAGCCGATACCAACAAAATGATCGACATATCATTTGTTGCGCTTGAGAAACGTGAGAAAGTCGAAATGGACAAGTTCATTAAAGGACTGACCGTCGATTTCCCGACCTCCGAGGAAATGTCAAGTGCCGCCCGTGATATTCAGAACATTGTTTATGATCACCAAGAGCTTATTATCAGTAATCCTGATAGAAAACTGATTGACTGGACAGAAACGGAATATCGCCTGTTCAGAGCATTAGAGTATGCTCGCTATGGCGATATGATAACACATGGCTTTTCATCGGTTGAGGAGTTTATTTCAACAGCAAATGCTGTATTGAACCGTAGAAAAAGCAGAGCCGGAAAAAGCCTTGAACACCATTTATCTGCCCTTTTTGTAGAAAATTCTATAAGATTCACAGCTCAGGCTGTAACAGAGGGTAACAAGAAGCCTGATTTTATCTTTCCTTCTCAGGCAGATTATCATAATGCAGATTTTCCAACAGATAAAATCATATCGCTTGCGGCAAAAACCACCTGTAAAGATCGTTGGAGACAGGTTATCAATGAAGCTGACCGATTACGGGGTAAAAATAAGTATCTCTGTACTTTACAGCAAGGTATATCGACAGCTCAACTGGACGAAATGGAAGCCGAAAAAGTGATATTGGTTGTTCCGAAACCATATATTTCATCTTACCCAAGAGACAGACAGGATAGAATCTGGACTATCGGAAAGTTTATCTCCTATGTTCAGGAAGTAGAGCAATCCCCATGATTTGTTTTATCAAAACGCATCCAAAACAACGTGATGCCCCATGAGATATATGAACTGGTGAAGGGGGATACAGCGGAGACAGATAAGCAGGACTGACACGAAACGGTCTTGTCCCGGATCACAGGGATAAGACCATTTCATTATTTGCTTTATGTTTTAATACGGCAGAAAGGATGACGATGCGGAGCCGCTACAGATACTTACCGATCCCACACTGCTCGACCACACTTTTTCCGAGAAGGGTGAGCGCCTGTCCGGGACATTTGTTGATACAGCGATAGCACATGGTACACCTGTCGCCCGGAACCGCTTTTTTCTCACTGATGGTGATATTATCCATCGGACACAGTTTTTCGCATAGCCCGCATCCGATACAACTGTCGGTATCGACCTTGAGCCCGGATGAATACCGTCGTGTCTTATGACCGAAATATGCTCTCTGCCCGAAAAATCCTGCCAGCCTGTAGAGCAGGCCTAAGCCTTCCTGTGTCGGCTCGCCGTCTTTCAGCCTCTTTACGGAGGCTTTTATCTTCTGCCTTGCCTGTTCCACAAGTTCCTTATTCTTTTCAAGGGGACGCTTCAATGCTTTTTCATCAGCTATACTGTCGGGCATCTTCAGATGAAGGCCGCCTGTCACCTGCGCACCGCAGCCTTGCAGGATGCGTCCGAGACATCCCGCTCCGTCGCCGCTGAAAAGCCCCATCGTTGCGATGACAAACACCTTCTTGTTCTTCCACAGTTCCCTGTGATCTGTAACATAGTCCCGCACGATCTTGGGCACCGTGCTAAACTGCACCGGATAAGCAAACAGGATAAGCTCCTCATCCCTTACAGCCGTCAGTGCTTCCTTGTCCTCTATGGAGTATACGGCAGACCCGCTGTCATACTCCCTGCAAAACAGCTCCGCCGCATACTTTGAATTGCCTGTCCCGCTGAAATAAATACCGACCATTTCCATCACCCATTTCCGATCTTATTTTTCCTATGATTATAACACATGATCGGAGAATAATCAATAGCTTTGACTTTTTTTATTACAGTGCCATGTTTTTGTCCCCCAATCGGGTGCAGGCACCGCCTGCTAATATAATCGGAGAAAAAATACCGATCTTCATAAGCCCGGCAAGGGATGATAGGATACACAGGAGTCGAATTATATATCCTTTCGATTGACAAGCGGTCTGAAATATGATAGTATAGTCTTATATCACACGCTCTGCAAAACGGAGGGATAGAATGACTGCTCAAAGACCGACTGACAAACGCTTCGGGCTCACCGGCAATATGCTCAAGATCATCGCCATTATCGCTATGACGATAGATCATGTGTCCTGGATGGGCATAGATACTTACGCCCAAGCCGAAACTGCGCCGCAGATAATCCTGCACTGTATAGGACGGCTCACGGCTCCCATCATGTTTTTCTTTGCCGCCGAGGGGTATCACTACACTCACGACTTCAAGAAATATCTCGGACGCATGGCTGTGCTGACGATAGTGAGCCATTTTGCATTCTGCTATTTCGCCCAGCCGTCCTTCAACCCCTTTGACAACCTTATCTTCAATCAGACAAGTATCGCCTGGCCGCTCATGTGGGGACTTATTTTCCTGAAAACATGGGACAGTGATAAACTGAACATCCCTGTCAAAGTCCTTGTTACCATGCTCGGATGCGTGCTCACCGCAACATCCGACTGGAGCTGTGCCGCTCCCCTTGCGATACTGATGATAGGACGCAGCAGGGGGAACTTCCACAAGCAAATGCTGTGGCTGATGGCGATCGTATCGCTGTATGCTGTTGCTTTCTTCATCATCAATAATCACATATACGGGATGGTACACCTTGCGTGCTGGTTCACCGTGCTGCTGCTGTCCCTTTACAACGGCAAGCGGGGCGACTGCAAATGGATAGGGCGGTTCTTCTACTGGTACTATCCCGCACATATGGCTGTCATCGGTCTGATACTGCATCTGATGCCTTAACTGATCGTATGAAGATCAAACGGCTGCGGCAGATTGGCTGTTAACCGTATGCCCTCTCAAAACCGAATATCTGATGATGCACCGAGATATGCCTGAGGGCAGTTTCGGTGTTTTTTTATGCGCTATCGCAGATACCATATCACATGAGCAAAACAGACAACTGCAAAGGCGGAAAACTTGTGATTTTTCTTAAAAGGCAAATTTTAAGAAATTGTTAATGCTTTTTTGTAAAATGTTTCTGATATAGTACTTGAATAAGTTCCACGGGCAGCGGAATCCATTTTTATAATGCAGGCAAACTATGGTGTATAATGATTACAAGACAGCGATACGGACATATTGATGAAGAAAGGGTGATCTTATGGAAATGAAGATCTATAACTGCACACACTGCGGAGCTCAGTATCAGATCGGCGCATATAAAATGCAGGGCTTCTGCGAATTCTGCGGAGCGGCATATGACTTGTCGGGAGGCACGGATATACGTCGTGCAGACCCTGAGGTGATCCGTATGCTCAAGGAGCTCATGGGGCCTGTATGTGAACTGGAGCCTGCGGAGGAAAAGCTCAAGGAACTTGAAAACAGGAAAGTCAGCCTGGAAAAATTCATTGATTTTAATTCCGACCCTTACAAGCGCTTCATCATCCCCGGAGCCGCCGGCATCTGTCTGTGGATCATGATAGCCTTGATAGACGGCAGCATCGGATCGGTCTTTATCGGGCTGCTTGTCGGCGCTTCTGCCTTCGGGCTCACCTTCCTCTGCCTTTATCTCTCGGTCAAGTCCTCTTCAAAGCAGTACGATGAGTGCCTTGCGGAGATAGAGAACAGCAGACAGGAGATAGAATACTACAACGCTGTCCTTGACAAGTACGATCTTTCCTCTATCCCCGCCAAATACCGAAACAGGGATGCTATGGAATTCATGATAACCGCCCTTGGTTCGGGAGGCGCATATGACCTGATAAGTGCCTTTCAGGCTTACGAAAAGGAACTTGCCCGGCGCAAAGAGCTTGAGGAAGAGGAGAAGCGCAGACAGCACGAGCTTGAACTCGAGCAGATGCGAAACGAACAGCTTGAGCTTCAGAGACAGCTGGAGCATGAGCGGAGCCAGACCGAGACCCGTGTCATAGTTGAGAGAGATCATGACGGGCTCGGTGAGACGCTTGGCGGCGCCATCCTCAGAGGCGCAGGCCATGAGGTCGGCAGAGCCGCAGGAAGAGCTGCCGCAAAAGCCGCAGGGAATCTCGCATCAAGCGCCATAAAAGAGATCATGAAGCGTCGATGAAAGGAGTATCCTATGGCTATGATAAAATGCCCATTCTGCGGGAGCAGTATCCCCGATAAAGTCTCTTTCTGCACCTACTGCGGAAAAGAGATCATGAGAGTTCCGCCTTCCTTCTCACGCAGACAGCCTTCATATCGGGATGATGACGGATACGGCACCGACTTTGAAGAAGAGCAAGAGGAAATCACTGACAGCAGGTCATTCTCCGACAGCAGCTCCGCCACCGAACAGAAGAAAAACAGCTTCCGTCTGATAGACGGGAAACCGGGCTGTGTGACCTACGGCTGCCTTTCCATCATACTGCTGTTCGTATTCATGTTCATATTCGGAAGTCTGATGTCATCGGCGGGGCGGAGTTCCTCTGCTCCATCGGATACCACGGCACGGACTACCACAGCGGCTGCCACTCGTGCGACTGCCGCCTCCACTGCACAGACGACAACTGCCGCACAGACGGTGCAGGGTTTCGATCCTGCATACGGTGACGGCGAGGAGATACCCACCGATGACATCCCTGCGGAGAGATCTGTCACCGAACAAGCCGACGGCGAGATCGTTGACAATACCAACAAGGTCATTTACGATGACGGAAAGATAACCCTGACCTACAAGGGCTACACCGCAGAGAAGCTGTTCTCCGGTGCAAAGATAAAGCTGCTGGTGGAGAACAACACCGACAAGAACATCTATGTCAAGAACTCCTATATCAACGTCAACGGATATACCTTCGAGGACTCCTTCTTCAGCGAATTCTTCGTCAACGTCAGCGCAGGGAAGAAGAACACGGCAGAGATGTCCATAAGCTCATCACAGCTGTCTAAGAACGGCATCGACAAGCTGGGGAACATGGAGATAGTCTTCGTCTGCTACGATGATGACGCAGGCACAAAAATGTTCGAGACCGAACCCGTGAGCATCATATTTGACAAGAGCGTTGCATCGGGAGAGGACAAGAGCAGATATGTAAAGATCACCGAATCAGGCGGCACGGCAGTCTATTACAAGGGAATGGAAAAGGGAAGCTCCTTCTCGGGTACGAAATTCGCCTTCCTGCTGGAGAACGGCAGCAGCAGGAACGTGAGGGTATTCATAGACAACTTTGCGGTCAACGACTTCATGGTGTCGGGCAGTATATCTATGGAGTGCATGGCAGGGAAAATGGTCAACGAGACCATGAGCTTCTATTCCTCCGACCTGGACGAGAACGAGATAAACGCCTTCGAGAGCATCTCCTTTGACGTAACGTGCTATGATGCGGACACATACGGATTTTTCACCGCAGACAAGCTGTGGGAAGCCAAGGGGATAAAGCTGAAGTTCAACGAGAAAAACGCTGTTGACAGGCAGACGGGCGAGCCCATCGTGAGGAGCAGTTTCCCCGACAGAGCGGTAACTTCCTCATACGAGACGGATGTGGTAGGCTCCGCAATAGACTCCGCCGTGAATGAGGCGGCAGACCAGTACGAATCAGCCATTGAGTCCGCCGCAGACGAACTCGGATCGCAGTACGAATCGGCAGTCGATGACTGGATAGATTCACTGTTCGGATTTTGATATATGAAGGAGGATAATCATGAGAAGATATGCAGGCTTGATAGGTGCGGCAATGTGCCTTATCATTATGATGTTCACCCCATATGCAGCTGCTGAATGGGAGGAAATAGACGGGGAAAGCTATTACTTCGGAGATGATGGTGAAAAACTCACAGGCTGGCAGATCATAGACGGAGATACCTACTATTTCAGAGCTGACGGGCGGATGCTGACAGGCTGGGCAGAGATAGGCGGAGTCCGATATCTCTTTGACAATTTCGGAGTAATGACAACAGGGAATGCCATAATGAACGGCAGCGAGTATTACTTCAACGATGACGGGTCAATGTTTACCGGCTGGTTCACTGCAACTAACGGAAATAAGTATTACTACGGCAGCGACGGAAAAATGAGGAAAGACACCAAAGTCCGCATCAACGGCATAGTATACACCTTTGATGAGTACGGACGGCTGACGGGACAGAGTTCATCTTCGGGAAAAAGTACAGCTGCCAAAAAGGTCAAGAAAAAGTACACTCTTTCCGACATCGAATACGGTATGTCTGCGGCAGAGGTCAAGGAGATACTGGATTCATGCAATGCGGAATATGAAACAGAAACAAATGATTCAGGAACTGTTTTATTTACTGTGACAGATTACGATCTGAAAGCCGCCAGAGTATATGCTGTAAGGACTTCAGATGGGCTTGCAATGCAGTTTATATTTTTTGCAAAAACTTCTGTTCTAACACTAATGGATTATCTTAATGAACAGGGTTATTCTATATACATCTTTCGTTATGTAGACGGAGACGCTGTTTATGTCTACGAGAACGGTTCTATTGTGGAAGTTCTGGGCAGCACTAAAATCGGGAAGAATACATTTACGGTATGGATTGAATTGTCCCCGACCCTTTCTTATAAGTTCCTGAACGAGAACTATTATGTAGCATATAATTATACAGCGGAAGTCTGGTCTTTGCTCTGACACCCCCTACCGGCGGAGATGCGATGGCATCTCCGCCGTTTTATTCATGAACAATATATTAAATTTACTCAAGTCCTTGCAAAAGATGAATAAAAATGCTATAATGTAAGTGCGATATTCCGTCATTTATGATAATGACGGGAACTTGAAAGAAAAAGAAGGAGTGATCCATTTGAATTACGGACATTTCGACCTTGAAAAGAAGGAATATGTCATCACACGCCCCGATACTCCCGCACCCTGGGCGAACTATCTCGGCGATCCCGAATACGGCGCTATCATCTCCAACAACGCAGGAGGATACAGCTTCGTAAAGTCCGGTGCAAACGGACGTATCATCCGCTACCGCTTCAATACCAACATCGCACTCCCCGGCAGATATGTCTACATCAGAGACAATGCTGACGGTGACTACTGGTCTGCTTCATGGCAGCCTGTGGGCAAGCCCCTTGACAAGTACAAGAGCGAGTGCCGCCACGGTACGGCTTACACCGTGATCTCCGCAGAGTACGCAGACATCAGGTCGGAAGTCACCTACTACGTCCCCCTCGGCAAGACCTATGAGGTATGGAACGCAAAGATCACCAACAACTCCGACAAGCCCAGAAAGCTTTCCGTATACGGCTTCTGCGAGTTCACTTCCGAGAACAACTATGAACAGGATCAGGTAAATCTCCAGTACACCCAGTTCATCACCCAGACCACCTTTGAGGAGAACAAGATCCTTCAGCATATCAATATCAACTCCGGCAAGGATGCCACAGGCTCCAACCACAGAGAGCGCTTCCTCGGTCTTGCAGGCAGCAAGGTAACTGCATACAACGGCTCTCTCGATGCCTTCATCGGCTCCTACCGCACATACGGCAACCCCATCGCAGTTGAGAGCGGCAGATGCGACAACAAGCTCAACTACAACTCCAATGCCTGCGGTGCGCTCCAGACGGAGATAGAGCTTGCCCCCGGCGAGACAAAGACACTTGCCTTCGTCCTCGGTCAGAAGGACAACGTACAGGCAAACGAGATCCTTGCCCGCTATGAGGACAGCTCCACAGCCGACAAGGAAATAGATGAGCTCATCTGCCACTGGCATGAAATACTCGACCGCTTCAGCATAAATACGCCTTCCGATACATTCAACAACATGGTCAATGTATGGAACGCATATCAGTGCTTTATCACATTCATCTGGTCCCGTGCCGCATCGTTCGTATACTGCGGACTGCGCAACGGTTACGGCTACCGTGATACCGTTCAGGACATCCAGGGCATAATCCACCTTGATCCCGAGAGAGCAGCAGACAAGATCCGCTTCATGCTCTCCGCACAGGTAGACAACGGCGCAGGCCTTCCTCTGGTCAAGTTTGACCACAATGCAGGCCATGAGCCTCATCCCGATGAGAATGACGAGAACTCACTCTACGCAAAGCAGACAGGCCATCCCTCATATCGTGCGGATGATGCACTGTGGCTCTTCCCCACTATCGTAAAGTACATCGGCGAGAGCGGCAACAAGGGATTCCTGGATGAAGTCATCCTCTACTCCAACGGCGGTGAAGGCACTGTTTACGATCACCTCAAGCGTGCGATAGACTTCTCCATGACACATCTCGGCGATCATCATATGCCCGCAGGTCTTCATGCGGACTGGAACGACTGCCTGCGCATGGGCAAGAAGGGCGAATCCACCTTCGTGGCATTCCAGCTCTACTATGCAATGTCCGTCCTCAGAGGCTATGCTTCGGAGAGGAACGACACAGAATATGTGGCATATCTTGACAAGGTACAGGGCGAGCTCGGCGACTCCCTCGCAAAGTGCTGGGATGAGGACAGATTTATCAGAGGCATCCGTGAGGACGGCGTAGTAGTCGGCAAGAGGACCGATCCCGAAGCTAATATGTGGCTCAATCCTCAGTCATGGGGCGTTATCTCCGGCTTTGCTTCCAAGGAGCAGGCTGAGAAGTCCATGCAGTCCGTTCACGATATACTCAACACACCTTACGGCGTGAAGCTCCTCGAACCTCCCTATGTGGATCATTTCTTCGACGGCGCTCTCATGCACATCTTCAACCCCGACACCAAGGAGAACGGCGGTATCTTCTCCCAGACACAGGGATGGGCTATCCTTGCAGAGTCCCTCCTCGGACACGGCAACCGTGCCTTCGAGTACTTTGAGGAATCCTCCCCTGCCACCCTCAATGACAAGGCTGAGATCCGTGTGCTCGAGCCCTACGTTCACGGACAGTTCACCGAGTCCACACGTTCGCCCTATGCAGGACGTTCTCACGTTCACTGGCTCACAGGTACAGGCTCCACCGTTATGGTCGGCTGCGTAGAGGGTATCCTCGGCATGAGGCCCGATGCGGACGGTCTGAAGGTCGATCCTGCTATCCCCTCCGCCTGGGACAGCTACACAGTCAAGAAGGTATTCAGAGGCAAGAAGCTGAACATGACCTTCAATAACCCCTCTCACGTTGAGAGCGGTGTAAAGGAGATCGTACTCAACGGCGAAAAGCTCGACGGCAACTACATCCCTGCCGCAAAGCTCGCAGACGTAAACGAGATCACCGTGACCCTCGGCTGATGATAAGCAAATAAGATATACATAAAGTTTTGCCCTGAAGCATTTGACCCGCCCCCTGTCAAGTAGACAGCGCAAAAAACCAAAATAATCTATGTAGTAACCAAAAGCAGTCTGTGCAATTTGTGCAGGCTGCTTTGTCGTTGGCAGCAATTGGCAAGCACCTTTTGGAGTGAGGAGCGGAGCGACGAACAGAGAAAGGTGCTTGCCGCGGCATCCGCGACC
>JAFUHM010000009.1 GCA_017468865.1 Oscillospiraceae bacterium
CCTTATGGGGGAGAGCATCATCTGTGCGGTCAGTTCCTCACGCCCCGTCCTCAGCCTCTCAAAGCGTATGCGCTCATGAGCGGCGTGCTTGTCTATGATGAGCAGGCTGTCCTCCGTCTCCGCAATGGCAAAGTTTTTGAATGCCTCTCCTATTATGCGGAAATACTTTCTCTCAGGCTCCTTCTCCTCTATTTCCTCCTGCTTATGGGAAAATGAACCGCTGCCGATGAACCTGAATTCCTTCGGCGGCTCGGGAGAGAGCTTCTCCACCTCCGTAGGCGCCTGATACAGAGCCCCCAGATGCTCCGAAAGATCGGAATGTGACTTTTCGGGAGCCTGTGGGGTCTCACGGATAACCTCTTCCCTCTTCTCGGGCTCGGGAGCAGGTGAAGTCCAGTTCTGCTCCGCCTTCGTCACTGCATCCTCTATCTGCCTGTCAAGGGATGCGCCGCCGTTCCCGGGGGCAAAGTCGGAGGGTATCTCCTCCACCCTTATATCATGGTGAACGGGAGGCTGTGACTTTATGGCGGCTATCTCATCCCTCTTTCGGGACACATCCTTCTCTTCCACGGAAGGCTCGGCATAAGTCCTCGCAGCGGGGGACTTCGCCTGTCCCTCCAGCCTCGTCTGTACCCCGCCCCGGTCGCTGTACACGGGAAGGGCATAGTCCTCGGGCTTCGGCGTGCGTTCAAGCACCAGCTCATGAGTGCGCTTCTCATTGAGTATGGCATTCTTTACCGCAAAGAACACCGCATCGTAGATCAGCCTGTCATCGGAAAACCTGACCTCCACCTTCGCAGGATGCACATTCACGTCCACCGTATCCGGGGACACGTTCATAAATATCACGCAGGCGGGGAACTTCCCCTCCATTATGGTATTGCGGTAAGCCTCCTCTATCGCACTCATGCAGGTGAGGGACTTTACATATCTGCCGTTGACGAAGAAGTGCTGCATGGTGCGGTTCTTCCGTCCCCATACAGGGCGCACCGTATAGCCCCTTATGCTTATCCCTGCCAGGTCATAGTCCACGGGGAGCATGGATGCCGCAAATTCCTTGCCGAATACGGAATACACTGCCGAATACAGCTTGTTGTCCCCCGGAGTGAACAGCTCCTGCTTATGATCCTTGATGAACCTGAATGAGATCTCGGGATGCGATACGGCTATCTTGCTCATTATGGAAGATATCGCCGTTCCCTCGTACTTGTCCTTCTTCAGGAACTTCAGTCTTACAGGCACATTGTAGAAGATATCCCTTATGATGATGGTCGTGCCGTCGGGACAGCCCGTGCGCTCATGCAGCTTTTCCGCCGCCGCCTCTATCACATAATGTGTGCCGTAGGGTTCGTCCTTCATCTTGGTGATGCAGTCCACCTTTGACACGGCGCACACCGAAGCCAGTGCCTCGCCCCTGAACCCAAGAGTAAGTATGGAGGACAGATCCTCCTTCACAGACAGCTTGCTGGTGGCGTGCCGCAGGAAGGCAGTCGGCACATCCTCATAGCTCATCCCGCAGCCGTTGTCGGTGATACGCATATATGTGATGCCGCCCTGCTGTATCTCCACAGTAATTGCGGTAGCGCCGCTGTCGATGGAGTTTTCCACCAGTTCCTTTATCACGGAACTGGGGCGTTCGATCACCTCGCCTGCGGCGATAAGTTCGGAAACTTCCTTGTCAAGAACGTGTACTTTCGGCATTGTTATCCTCTTTTATCCTGTTGCCGGGGCTCTTCCCGGTATCAAAGTTCAATATAATACGGGCAGATATCCGCATACCTTCCGTCCTTCATGCGAAAGCCATGCGGTATGGTGCCCAGCTGCTTAAAGCCGATGCGCTCATAAAGATGTCTGGCACGGATATTGTCCGCCACCACCGCATTGAACTGAAGGATACCGAACCCGAGCGAGGCTGCCTTCTCTATGCAGTCCCTCACCAGCTTTTCCCCTATGTGAAGTCCTCTGCTCTCCCTCTGTACGGCATAGCTGGCATTGCATATGTGACCGCATCTGCCCACATTGTTGGGATGCAGGATATACAGTCCCCGTATCACACCGTTATCATCCGCCACTCCGCAGTAGGACTGTGCCGCAAAGAACTCCTTTCCGCCCGCTGCGTCAAGCGGCTCCTCCTGCGGAAAGGCATCGCCCTCTTCCACGACCTCATTCCATATCCTTATCATGGACGCAGTGTCATCAGCGGTATATTCACGCACGATCATGGTTTTTCTCCCTTTCAAATGTCTTCAGATCCTCTATGAAGTCATCAGGGTCAAAGTAATAAGCTCTCAGCTTATCATCACGCCCCAGTATGCGGTAATGGCGCTCAAATACCTTCCCTGCCAGCGGCACCCGACAGTGGTGCTGGATGCGCATACCCTCCGTCTCATAGATGTCACAGTAATACACATGGCCGCCCAGGGTGGGATTTTCCGCCGTGACGAGCTTATGCCGTCTCAGGGCGATAAATTCCTCCATATCCTCCGCCGTCGGCAGACACCGCCTTGCAAGGGCGGCTATCACCTCGGCAGGATCTCCGCCGATGCTTTCATCAAAGAAGTCGCATCCGTCCGCATATCCCAGTTCCATGCGCCGCCATATGCTGTCCTTCTTAAAGTCCACCACCCCAGTCATGCCGCCTATATCCCGTGACGGCCGTATCACGGAGAAGCGTGCCTCGGGAAACATGGCATACATATCCTGTGACACCCCCGAAAATCTGCTGAGCCACGAGGTTATCCTGTGTCCCTCAAAGTCATGTCTTAGCGCCACGACCAGCATATCACGGGAGCCCTTCCTGTAAAGCACCTCGACAGGGTAGTTATCCACAGGGGACACCGCCGAAGAGTTCCCGTCTATGTAGACAGTGTCCTTTATCTTCACGGGCGGGTATATAAGGGGTATGGCAGAGGATGCGCACAGTATCTCGATCATGTCGCTCTCCGGCAGATCGTTTATGCGAAAGTACCTCCGCCTGCGGGACGATACGTCATGAGCGCACACATATACGGGAGTGCGTGACTTTATCCGTGTGATGTCCGCCTTTTTCAGCACCGCACGCAGCGTCTCCCTTGACATATGCAGACCGAATCCCGTATGGGCACGTTCGATCTTCCCCACCATTCCCACAGGGTCAATCCATGTGGTCCAGATATATTCGGCAAGCTCCACATCCCCGATGGAATAGAGCACCGCATTGAGCGCCCCCACCGAGGTGCCCGACAGCAGCTTTATCCTGTCAAGCACGCCATGCTCCGCAAGCGCACGCATCACGCCGACCTGATAGGCGCCAAGGCCTCCGCCTCCCGCAAGGGCGGCAGACTCAATATTTACCGGCATATCATCACCCCCACAGGGTCATTCCCTATATCATCAGTGAATCGTAAAGTTCCTGCAACAGCACCAGCGCCTCACGGGGGGAGTATTCATCGGGGCTGGTCATCTTCAGCCTTCGTATGACGTTCTCCTCCGCCATGCTCTCGAACGACACCTGCTCACGCTGCTTCACGGGCTGAGGCTTGTCTTCCGTCTCTATCTCCCTGAGCACTTCCTTGGCACGGCTGATGACCGTATTCGGAAGCCCCGCCAGCTTTGCCACCTCGATGCCGTAGCTGTCGTCTGCGCCGCCCTTTACGATCTTGCGCAGAAATCTGATGGTATCGCCGCTGCGGTGGACAGCCACGCTGTAATTCTTCACCCCGTCGAGCCTGTCCTCAAGGGCGATAAGCTCATGGTAATGCGTGGCGAACAAGGTCTTGCACCCGAGCTTCTTCCTGTTTGAGATATGCTCGGCAATGGCGGTGGCAATGCTTATCCCGTCAAATGTGGAAGTGCCTCTCCCCACCTCATCGAGTATCACCAGGCTCTGAGGTGTGGCATTCTTCAGTATGTCCGCCACCTCGCTCATCTCCACCATGAAGGTGGACTGCCCTGCCGCAAGGTCGTCTGACGCTCCCACTCGTGTGAATATCTTGTCCACGATGGTGATGTGTGCGCTGTCAGCAGGCACAAAGCACCCTATCTGCGCCAGTATCACAATAAGGGCGGTCTGTCTCATGTAGGTGGACTTGCCCGCCATATTAGGCCCCGTAATGACCGCCATGCGGTTCTCGTTCTGATCGAGGTATACATCATTGGGGACATACCCCTCATTCTGTATCATCTGCTCCACCACGGGATGCCTGCCGCCCTTTATGCTTATCACGCCGTCTATGGCGATATCAGGCTTCACATAGCGGTTGGTGAGGGACACATCCGCAAAGGAACACAGCACATCAAGGGCAGCTGCCGCACCTGCGGTCCTCTGCACCTTTTCGAGCCTTGATGCGATGAAGTCACGCACCTCTCCGAATATCTCCCCCTCAAGCACCTGCACCCTCTCCGAAGCGGTGGCCATCTCCTCCTCGGTGCGCTTGAGCTCCTCGGTTATATATCTTTCACTGTTTGCAAGGGTCTGCTTTCTTATGTAGTCATCAGGCACCTGAGAATAGTTGGACTTCGTGACCTCTATGTAGTAGCCGAACACATGATTGTAGCCTATCTTCAGCTTCTTTATGCCCGTGCGGTCACGTTCCCTCTGCTCTATCCCCTGTATTATCCCCTTGCCGTTCTTGATTATGTCACGGATGCGGTCAAGCTCCTCATTGAACCCCTCACGGATAACTCCGCCGTCTTTGAGCATCACGGGCGGATCGTCCGTGATCGCATTCTCCACCAGTGCGGATATGTCGTCAAGTTCGTCCATGCTGTCACGAAGAGCCCTCAGCAGGGAAGTATGCACTCCCGCCATAGCCGCCTTTATCTGCGGCATCCGGGATGCCGTGAGCGCCAGCGCACGCAGGTCACGGGGATTTGCCGTCCTGTACATGACCTTGGTCATGAGCCTTTCCAGATCATACACCCCGGCAAGCTGCACCTGAAGCTCCGAGAGCATGACAGGCTCCACCGTCAGCTCCTCCACCGCATCCAGCCTGTCCACGATCACGTTCGGCTTTATGAGGGGCTGTTCGGTGTAGGCTTTGAGCAGGCGCTTGCCCATGGATGTCTTTGTATGATCGAGCACCCACAGGAGCGAGCCCTTCTTCTCCTTTGAGCGCATCGTCTCACAGAGTTCGAGGTTCCTGCGTGCGTTTATGTCAAGCTCCATGAACCGCTTGTCTTCGCACACCTTCAGTTCCGTAAACCGTCCCACCGACGTCCTCTGTGTGTCGCATATGTAGTAAAAAAGCCCGCACAGAGCCGCCTCGGACACCGCATCATCGGGCTTTATCCCCAGTTCCTCCACCTTATGCTTTGAGAACTGCGTCAGCAGGAGCGGCTCATTCTCCTCAGCGCTGAAGCACCTCTCATCGAGTATCTGCGGCTCAAGCCCCAGCCGTGTCCGTATGAAGGTGATGATGCCGTCGAGCTGCCCCACCTTCTCATTTATGAGTATCTCCGCAGGTGAGAACCTTGACAGTTCGTTCGGCAGGCTCTTTATCCCCTCGGACATTTCGGGATGGACATACAGCTCCGCCGTGCCCGTGGATATATCCGCAAAGCAGACGGAGATACCCTTTCCGTCGGTGTAGACAGCCGCAATGAAGTTGTTGCTGTCATCCCGCAGAAGTGACTGCTCGGTAAGCGTTCCGGGGGTGACTATCCTCACCACGTCACGCTTGACTATGCCCTTTGCAAGCCTCGGATCCTCCATCTGTTCGCAGATGACCGCCCGAAATCCCTGTTCGATGAGCTTTTTCAGATAAACGTCCACCGCATGATAGGGTATGCCGCACATGGGCGCCCGTTCCTCCTGACCGCAGTCACGCCCCGTCAGCGTAAGTTCGAGCGCCTTTGAAGCCACCACCGCATCATCGAAGAACATCTCATAGAAATCTCCCAGCCTGAACAGCACGATATGTCCGGGATATTTATCCTTCACCTCAAAATACTGCCGCATCATCGGCGAAAGAGTATTACGATCTACATTCATTCTATCACTTTTCTGTATCATGTATCATTGCGAAAGGGAAAACAGAGTAGGGAGCATCCGCTCCCCTGCCCTCATCCTCCGTATCAGCCGCATCCGCTGCAGCCGCTGCAGCCGCCCCCGCTGCCGCAGCCGCAGCCTGCAGGCGGCGTGTCGGGGCAGGTCATGGGATCCTTGCCGTTTGCGGCACAGGTGATGATGAAGTTTATGCTCTCAAGCACCCCATCAAGCTGTGACCTTGCCGCCTCAAACGCCATCATATGAGGGTTTGAAGTGACCTCCGTGTACAGCTCGGTGAGCCTGTCATTGAGCTTTGAAATCTCCGTCGGGTCGCCTCCTGCCGCACGGAGCGCACGCTGCTCCATCTGCACCGCATGGAAGTCTGCGATCTGCTTTTGCAGCTCTGTATCCTGGTCATTGGCGAGCTTTGCGGCAGAATAGTTTATATACCTCTGATCCTTCTGGAGCTCACAGCCCAGTTCCCTTGCAAATGTGATTATATCCATATATTTTCCTTTCATCAGTCGATGATCCTGCCCTCGACAGCCCAGTTGTGCGCCCTTGTGACCTCGACCTTATGCACCGTCCCTATGAGGGAAGGCTCGCCCTGTACGAGAGTGATGACGAACTCATCGCTCTTTCCGCTTATCATGCCGTTTTTATACACGCTGTCGAAGAGCACGGTAAATACCCGTCCCTCGAACCTGCGGTAATTGTCCTCAGATATCTGCCTTTGCAGGGCGAGCAGTTCACCCATGCGGTCAGACTTCTCCCTGTCGGTGATGCCGTCCTCCATAAGCGCGGCCTTTGTCCCCGTGCGGGGGGAATAGATAAAGGAGTAGATGTTGTCATACTTTACTTTCCGCATCACATCAAGGGTCGCCTCAAAATCCTCCCTCGTCTCATTCGGAAAGCCCACAATTATGTCGGTGGTTATGGAGAGCCCCGGCATTATCTTCCTTGCGTACTCCACCTGTGACATATACTTCTCCACCGTATAGCTGCGGTGCATCTTGCGAAGTATCTCGTTGCTCCCCGACTGGAGCGGCAGATGGACGCTCTTGCATATCTTGTCACAGGATGCTATGACATCGAAGAACTCCTCCGTAGCATCCTTCGGATGGGGCGACATGAAGCGTATGCGGAAATCTCCCTCGATGTCATTTATCCGCCTGAGCAGTTCGGGGAAGTTTATCTTCTCCTCAAGTCCCCTGCCGTAGGAATTGACATTCTGTCCCAGGAGCATTATCTCCCTGCATCCGCTGTCCGCAAGCCCTCTGATCTCATCAAGTATGTTTTCGGGACGGCGGCTGCGCTCACGCCCTCTCACATAGGGCACTATGCAGAAGGAGCAGAAGTTGTTGCACCCGTACATAATGGACACGCCCGCCTTGTACGAGCAGGAGCGCACCACGGGGATGTTCTCGGGACATTCGTTCTTCCGCTCCTCCACATCCACAGCCGTCTTCCTCGTGGTAAGCACATCGTAAAGGAGCTTCGGGAGCTGTTCGGTGGCAAATGTGCCGAATATCATATCCACATGGCGGTAAGACTTCCGTATCTTCTCCACCGTGCCGCTCTCCTGCGCCATGCAGCCGCACACGCCTATCACACGGTCGGGATGCTCCTGCTTTATGTGCTTGAGGTCGCCGATGAAGCTGTACACCTTGCGCTCCGCATTCTCACGCACCGCACAGGTATTTAGTATGATGATGTCCGCATCTGCGATATCCGGGGCTATCCCGCATCCCATCTCGCAGAGAAGACCCGTGATGCGCTCCCCGTCAGCCACGTTCTGCTGGCATCCGTAGCTCTGCACGCAGCACAGCGGCGGCGAATCCCTGTGTGAGAATATCTCACGGACTAAAGCTATATGATCCATATCAGTACAAATAGAAGCTGTCGCAGTCCACTTCGTAGAGCGCCTCAGCTATAAGGTCGTTGTCGTCGGAAGATATTATCATGGGGTAGGACACCAGCCCCTGCGTATGTGCGGTATATGCCACATACAGAGCCGAGGTCTTGTGTGCGGTATCCAGCGGAGACAGGTCGTTCCCGTTGACCTTGGTGATGCGTGAAGTGTCACCCATATCCACCAGAAGTGAGCATCCCGACAGCTTTTCCGCATCCATGAGCCCCGTCTCGCCTATCACGTCACGCACGGGTATGCGCACCAGCACGTCCGCACCTGCGGAACGGGCGGAATTGGTCATCCTCTTGATAAGGGTCATGACCGCCTTCTGCCTTGCCTGCTCATCTCCCACTTCTTCTCCCAGTATCTCCATATCCCTCTCCGTAAATTCAGGGAACACGAAGTCATCGCAGATTATCTGCGCAAAGCCTGCGTCCGCTATCTCCGTACACATCTCGCACAGCATGAGAGCCGCCTCATCCGAGAACGGGGATATCCACGGCTTGCCCCCCTTTGCAGGGTCGGCATCTATCCACGGCATACCGTCGGGTGAGTGATATGCCCCCGTCCTCGTGTCGCCGTATCGGTTGTTGTCGGTCAGCACTGACACATAGGCGCAGGGTATGAGCCCTCTGTCCGTCACCGTCTTTGCGATATCCTCCGCAGTAAGCTCCGATCTCACAGGGTCGGTTATGGACGTGGCTGCCGTCTTGTTCGAGGTCTTGTAGCGGTATATTCCGCCCTCGGTCTTCATGGGGATGACCACGGCGGCAGCGCCGTCGGTCTTTGCCCTGTCCACCGCCGATATGAGCATTATCTCGCTCTCGGTGGCGCTTTCATCCAGGAACACCGTCTTCCCCATGCTGACAGTCTTATTCACGGGAAGCTCGGAAAGCTCAGTCGCCGTGTCCGTCTCCGTCACCGACGCCTCCGTTTCCGAAGGCAGCGTCTCGGTCGGCAGCTCTTCGGTCACAGTCTCCGTCTCCCTGTTCCTGTTCATGTACTCCGTCAGAGGCTCCATTGCGCTGTATCCCACGAATACCAGCACCGCTACCAGAAGCACGCCGCCCACTATCTTGACGGCGTTCTCGTTCTTCCGTCTGATGCGGTATCCCCGGTGAGGCTTGAATATTTTACGTTTTCTCGTTCGCATATTATCTCCGTGATCATCTGTAAGACGGCGCCGCTCCAAGGATGCCGACCATCGCCATGGAGATCACGCCTATAAAAATCATGACAGCAGGGTATCCCCTGAAAGCCTTCGGCACCTTCTCGGAGGAAAGCAGCGGGTACACGGCAGAGAGCATCACGCTCGCCAGGGTGAACCCAAGCCCCGCAGAAAGTCCGAATATCATAAACTCCCCCGCATCATTGCGCCCCGAGGAGACAAGATATGCCGTCCCCATCACAAGGCTGTTGAATGCGGATATATGGATATATTTGCGTATGCTCACAAATCTTTTCCTGAAAAACAGCACGCAGAAAAAAAGTGACAGCAGATATATCACGCTTATCACCGTCACATACATCAGCGGTAATATCTCCGTCTCCACGCCGAGCCCGAAGAAATGCCTTACCACCCATATGCACAGGGATGACATACAGGAAAAATACGTCACCACCGCACATATGCGAAGGAGCTTCTGCCTGCTCGATGCCGCTATTATGGACATACCCACGCCAAATCCCCTCGCAAACACGAAGTTTGACGCAAGCACCCCCGAAAGCACAGCTGTCAGTGCGGACATATCATCACTCCCATCATCAGCACAGCTTGCGTATGAGCGCCGCTGTCAGACCTATCAGTATAAATCCCCCCGCAGGAGAGGAGAGTATGGGCATGACGGGCTTCACGCCTATCATATTCCCTGCCAGTTCTCCCGACGAGAGCACTTCCCGCATCAGTCCCATCAGTATCACGGCAATGTCAAATCCCAGTATGTGAAAGAACACATCAGCGATCATGCCGCCCCGCTTCCTGCGGAAGAACCTTGTCTCCGACACGCTCACCACAAATTCGTCCGTGGCTATCATTGGAAGCAGCACGCCAAGGGAGGACAGCGCTGCAAACCTTGTCTCCACCGTCTTGTATACGGGTATGTAGATTATCGCTGCAATTATCGAGTACAGCACGATGCGCAGCGCATAGGGTATCCTTCTCGGAAGGAAGGATGCCAGCACCAGTGAGATAAATGTCACCAGCGAGAACATCGCCGCATAGGTGTACGCCCCGTCAAAAGTAACGGAGACCGCCACCGCAGGGGTCACAGCCATGCCTGCGACAAATACGGGGTTGTGCGAAAAAAGCCCTTCTGCCGCCTTCATTCCACGCCCTCCTGTACCGTCTTCGCAGCCTTCTCCTCAGCCCTTTCCATAAATCTGAAAGGCGCCGCCAGGATCGCCGCATACACTATCGGGAAGCTCACTTCCGATATATTCGATATCATCATATACAGCAGGCTCACCGCAATGCCGTATATGAGCCTTGATGCCTTCTTCTGCGGGAGATAGTCCCTGTCGGCGATGATGAACACCAGCACATACAGATACATCCCTCCAAGGTAAGCCGCCCCTGCCGCACCGCTCTGCATCACGGATACGATAACAGGCAAAGCCCCTGCCAGGATCACCGCAGGCGATGCCTTCCGTGAGAAGATGAGCGCCGCCGCACACACAGCAATGAGCACAGCCGACGCTGCCGCAGGCGGCCCCGGCACCCTTCCGATAAGCAGTTCCAGAGCTGAAGCATTGTCCCTGTACGCCGCAAGGTCGCCGCTCCGTATGAGCATATCGGGGGCTGCGGCGTCGAGCCGCACAGGTCTGGGGTATCTTAACACCTCAGCCGGGAAGGACAGCTCCGCAAATATATATCCCGCAGCCGCCCCGGGGAAGATATCCCCCGTGATGTGCCTCACGCACACAGCGAACACCGCCCCGTAAAGGCATATCTTCAGATCAGCCGCAGGCGACACCATACCCGCTATCGCAAGCCCCGTGCAGATCCCCTTCACGTCAAAAGGCTCCACACGCTCCGCCCTTGCCACGGTCAGGACAAGGTCGAGCACTGCACAGACTGCCGCCGTCACAAGCACATTTATCAGGAAATGTCTGCCGTAGATATACACACCTGCGCCGTCTGCCGCCAGAAGCGACAGGAGCATCAGCAGATCTCCGTGAAATTTCTTCATGATCTCATCCGAGCCACGGCTTCCGCCATATCGGGGGCGCCGAACAGATAGGAGCCTGCCACCAGCACATTTGCGCCTGCCTCACGCACCAGAGCGGAGGTCTTTGCGTTTATGCCGCCGTCCACCTGTATGTCGCAGACGATGCCGTTGTCATCGAGATATCTGCGGATGAGCCGTATCTTGTCGGTCATCTCGCCGATGAAGCCCTGTCCGCCGAAGCCGGGCTCCACCGTCATCACCAGTATCATATCCACCTTGCCGGCATACCTGTACACCGCCTCGGCAGGAGTGCCGGGCTTCAGGGCTATGCCGCACTTTGCTCCCGTGCGGCGGATCGCTTCGATGACCGCATCCGGGTCATCCGCCGCCTCAACATGGAACGTGATGTTGTCCGCACCTGCCTTGGCAAAGCGGTCAACGTACCTTATGGGATCGGTTATCATCAGATGGACGTCCACGAACATATCCGTGTTCTTCCTCACGCTCTCCAGCACAGGGATGCCGTAGCTGATGTTGTTGACGAACACGCCGTCCATCACGTCAAAATGTATATGATCCGCACCTGCGGCCTTTGCACGTCCCATGTCACGTCCGAGATCACAAAGGTCGGCGCTGAGTATTGAAGCTGAAACGATAAGCATAAATATCCTCCGATCGTCGATGGGGTATACTCCCCCATATAAGATTATACCCCTTATCTCTCAAATCGTCAATGTATTTTTTGACCTATTTTTCCCAAAGGCCGAGCCGCTTTTTTAAATAATCCTACAACCCGTTCCGAGGCGGCAAAGCCCCGTGCAAGACCAAAAGGGTGCTCCCTCAGAAGAGCACCCCGTCAAAGCAGACCAGCGGCCTGTTTTCATCATAATCCCAGCTGTGATGCGCTCCTCCCGCACAGAACCGTGCGGATGCGCATTTGCTGCACTTTTCGTTTTTCTCCGACAGCGGCTGTCTGAAGAGCCCGAACCTGTCTTTCCACACCTGCGTGAAGTCATCCCGAAGGACATTGCCCTGTATCGTCTCCGGCCGCCGCTCTATATCCAGACAGGCGGCGATATCGCCGTTTGCAAGGATGCTTGCGGTGTATATCCCGGCACTGCATATGAAGTACCAGTTTCGCACCTCACGCTCGAAGGAGAGCCCCAGATAATGGGAGCAGCCGTACTCCACAGGATAGCCCTCACGCCGTTTGTCCCTGATGAAGGTGAACATCTTCACATAGTCATCGGGGGTGAGCATATATCCCTCAAGGCTCCTTGCCCGTCCGATAGGCTCCAGGTTTATCACGCGCCACGACCTTACGGGAAGCTCCAGCATTATCTCAAACAGGGCATCCAGTTCGCCTATGGTCTTGTGAGTCACCACCGTAGTCACCTGTATGTGGTTGAAGCTGTGCTTTGCCAGTGCCTTTACGCCCTCTATCGCCGCCCTGTATCCGCCTGGAGTGCGGCGGAAGGCATCATGTGAGGCTTCAAGTCCGTCAACGCTGACCGACACCGTCTTCATCCCCGCATCATACAGTTTCCCTGCGGCAGTATCGTCGATAAGGGTGCCGTTGGTGGTCATGCCCCACACGAACCCCTGTGATGACGCATACCCCATGATGTCGTATATCTCTTTCCTGAGAAGCGGCTCTCCGCCCGTTATGCACAGCATGGGCAGGGGCGAGAAGTCCCTCTTCACCTTGTCGATGAGATCCCTGTACACCTCTGCGCCCAGTTCCTCCGAGGAGACGTCGCCGCATCTGCTCCCGCAGTGAAGGCATCTCTCGTTGCACCGCATGGTCAGCTCAAAGAAAAGCTGTCTGAGCTGCGGCTGCCTATACAGCCCGTCACGGTAGTCCGCCAGCATATTCAGATGTCGGGTCTTGACAGCATCAGTCGCTCTCGTCATCTATAAGTTCCTCATCATCCACGGTGCTCTCCGCCTCTTCTTCCTCCACGACGATGACTGCCTCTCCCTCGTCGTCGTAAGATACTTCCTCCTCGAAAGCGGGCGGACCGTACACATCCACAGGCTTATTCTCCGACGGGTCAAAGTCATCATGGATCGCCGCCGCCGAAGTCTGCGAACCCTCTCCCGACGTGACATCCTCCGTCTCATAGTATTCTCCCGGAGGGCCGTACACAGTCCTCGGCTCATTCTCCCACGGGTCGAACCTGCACCCCGTCAGAAGCGCCAGCCCTGCCGCACCGATAATAAATGTTCTCTTCATTCCGTCTCATCCTCTTTTTTCATACACGCAGGCTTTATCCTGCGTGAAGTGAGCCTTGCCCTGCGTAATGTGAGTTCATCCTCATCATCGGACTTCCGCCGCTTCTTATGTGCGGCTATCCTCGCCATCATATTGGGCGGGCCGTAGATAAGCGTCATCTGCCCCATCATCGACTTCGGCGAAAAAGGCTTCTTCTGAGTGCGTACTTTCTTCATCCGTACCCCTCCCTGCATGACAGCTTATTTTCAAAAAAACAGCTGTAATACTACAACTGTTCCATAGTCCTTCATTAATGCTCATCGCCTGAAAAGGCGAGCGATCCGATAAGCCGGGTTTTGTCGTGTGCGGAGATCTATCTGAGCGGACCGTCGCCGGAACGCTTTAGCCGTCATTACAGCATGACCATCGAGCAAATGTTGCCATACTGTACCAATAGACGTTGCATCGGATAGGGTTTACATGGCAGCAGCGTCTCCGCTGCTCCGGTGAGCTCTTGCCTCGCCTTTCCACCCTTACCTGAAGACAGGCGGTATATTTCTGTTGCACTTTCCCTAAGGTCGCCCTCGGCTGCCGTTAGCAGCTATCCTGCTCTGTGATGCCCGGACTTTCCTAACCCCGAAGGGTTTGACCGCATAGATCGCTCATTCTGATTATATCACACAAGACCTGCTTTGTCAAGTCAAAAAATTCAGCATCCTTTGTGATCTATGCTGCACGCACCGCCGTTTTCGGGGACAAGCACCGCAAGTCCCTTCTCTTCGAGGTACTTCTCCCAGCTGAGGAACACCGTGCCGTCCGCCCTTACAAGGGCAGGAAGACCTATGTCATGTATCTCCCTGCATCTGTCAAAGACGGGGTCGCCGTCCCTCATGGCAAGGAATGCCGCCAGATCGTGCAGATCCTTGTTTATGTCGATGAACCTGTACTCTATCCCGTAGGTGTCGAAATTCAGCTTGAGTGCGACACAGTCTGGGCACATCTCACTTCCGTATACAGTAAACATACATTCCTCCCGATAGTAAAAAAACAGCCCGACGGCAAGTCGGGCTGTCCTGAATGTCAAGTCTGATTACTTGGACTTCTTAGCAACTACAGCAGCTGCTGCGAGTGCAACAGGGATAACTGCGAGTGCTACAGGAGAGTTACCGGTCTTGGGAGAAGGAGCAGTCTCAACAGGAGCGGGAGCTTCCTCAACTACCTCAACCTCTTCCTCAACAACCTCAGGCTCTTCCTCAACCTCTTCAACTACTTCCTCAACAACCTCTTCTTCAACGAGCTCTTCGCCCTCGCCCTCGAGGCCTGCAGCCATAGCGGATGCGGAAACAGCGGAAATTACAACAGCGGAAGCTGCAAGAGCAGCAAGAATCTTCTTCATTTTGATTACCTCCAAAAATTCAGGTTTTTGTCTGTACTTGTTATTATAGCACAACGGGGCATCTATTGCAAGACTTAATTTTCGCCAAAAAATGTGTCGGATAGCAGTTGTACTATCACATTATCCACAAATATTATGTCATAAGGGACAAAATTTGGTTACAATACGGAAACTTCGGCTTTATTCCGCACTGATACGCCTTGCCTCCACATAATACCGCTTATCCTCCGCATGACCCATAGAAAAAGTCTTTCTGGGGAGCGCGCCGTCCTTTATGACGGATGGGAAGAGTTCATCCTTGCCCATATAAGGGAGGATTATCCCCACGGTATCGGGCTTCTCCGCCAGCTTCCTCACCACGTCCACGCCGTGGATATAGTCCACCGTGCCGCCTTTGCGCCTTACATAGTCGTCTATGAAATCCTGCACGCTGCCCACCGTAAGGTTGGAAGAGGGCTTTGTGATGCCTGCACGGTATGCCTCGCCGCCGAACACCATCTCGAAATACTGGGGGCAGTTGTTGTCAGTCAGCCCTATGGCATCGGTCATCTCGATAAGGAAGTCCGAAGGGTCTATCCCCTCTATGACACGGTGTATGGCCTCAAATTCAAGGGCATCGCTGTGGAGGTTGACTATCTCCACAAGGGCATACCTTGCGGGATGATCCGACAGATCCTCACCGGGATGAGCTGCTTTGAGCTCCTCGTAGTAAGCCTTTGCCGTAGCAAGGGAATGGTTTCCGTCCCCCATTGCGTAATGCAGTACAGGCACGCCGCTGACGCAGGATCTCCTCTCGAAGTTCTCCCTTTCGCCGAGAGTGTCGAGTGCCGCCTCTATGCGCCTTGCGCTCTCTCCCCTGACGAGCCGTCCCTCGATATGTCCGCCCGACAGCATCAGGTCAAAGTCATACACCACGGGAAGCTCCTCCCCTGCAAGGGGCTCTATCACCGTCTTCCCGGGGTCGTCTATAAGTATCATGATGTGGGGGAGCTCCAGAGGAGCGCCTCTGCGCACCGCCAGTCTCGGAGGTATCCTCTCAGCCACTGTCGCTTCCGTAGCCCTGACCTGCGATGTGCTGCCCTTGTTGTAGTCGTACATCTCAAGGTCGATCTTTCCCACTATGCCCTCACGCATCTTCCCCGTGGAATCCGTGCGGCGGACATATATGAAGCAGTCCTTGTACTCCTCGAACAGCCCCTCGGAAAGGTACTCGTCCATCTTCTTATGTATCTTCACTATCCGCTCGCCCTCATCCTCAGCCCCGAGATATGCCTCGGGCAGTATCAGGTCAAGTGCGGAGGGTGCGTCCCCTGCGACTGATGCAGCCTTCTCCCAGTATTCCTTCTGGGAGGTGAACTGGTCGCACGCCACCACAGCCCAGCGGGTCATGTCCGCATTCTTCGGAAGAAGTATATCGGCGGTTGAAAATGCTGTACTCATTTATCTTTTCTCCTTCTGACTCTGACAGCGATCGCCTTCATGGGTCTGACAGGCTTTGCAGCCGCTGCCGCTGCCGCCGCCTGCTTTGCCTGCTGTTCAAAGAACTGCTGTGCATAGACGTGTTCTCCCTCATTCGGCGGGACATGGACATATGTCCCGTCGGGGAGCAGCATCCTTGCCTTCGTATCGTCGTGCATGAGCACATCGAAGATGCCCAGCACCCGCTTCTTTATATCATCCGACCTGACAGGTGCGGCGACTTCCACACGCCTTGTGGTGTTTCGTGTCATGAAGTCCGCCGAGGAAATGTACACCCTGGGGTCGTCCTTGCCGAATATGTATATCCTTGAATGTTCAAGGTATCGTCCCACTATGCTGCGGACGGTGATATTCTCCGTAAGTCCCGGCACTCCCGGTACAAGGCAGCATATGCCCCTTATGACCATCTCTACACGCACTCCCGCACAGGATGCCTCTATCAGCTTATCCATGATGACCTTATCGGTAAGGGAGTTGAGCTTGAAGCCGAGATACCCCTCTCCGCCGCCGGCAGCCTTCGCTATCTCATGGTCGATAAGCTCCGTCACCTTGTTGCGCAGGGCAAGGGGCGCCACCATGAGGTTGGTGGTGTTCTCCACCAGATTTCCGATGGACAGGGCGTGGAAGACCCTGTTCGCCTCGGTGCCTATGCTCACGTCTGCGGTCATCAGGGACAGGTCGGTGTAGAGCTCGGATGTCTTTTCGTTGTAGTTGCCCGTGCCTATCTGGGTGATGTACTGAAGATCCCTGCCGTTTTTACGGGTGATGAGCATGAGCTTTGAATGTACTTTCAGATGCTCCGGGCCGTACATGACTATGCAGCCGGCACGCTCGAGCTGCCTTGACCAGCCTATGTTGTTCTCCTCATCGAACCTCGCACGCAGCTCCACAAGGACAAAGACTTCCTTCCCGTTCTCTGCGGCATTGATAAGAGCCTCGATTATCTTTGAGCCTCTCGCCACACGGTAGAGGGTTATCTTTATCGACACCACATCAGGGTCGTTTGCCGCCTCCGCAAGGAGCGTGATGAAGGAGCGTATGCTCTCATAGGGATAGGAGAGCATAATATCATGAGCCGCTATCTGCGGTATGATTGGCTGGTTCTGCACTATGCAGGAAGCCCGCTGGGGATTGAAGGGCTCGAAAAACAGCTCGGGATGAGCCCTCTCGATGCGGTTTCTCAGGGAGAACACAAATGACATATCAAAGGGAGACTCAAGACGGACTATCTCATCCTCCGTCATCTCCAGGTACTTCAGAAGCCGCTTTGCCGCATCCTGACCGAGGTCGCCTGACACCTCAAGGCGAACGGGAGACAGCTTTTTCCGCTTCTTTAACAGCTGCTCCATCACCTCACGCAGATCGACTTCGTGATCGTACAGCCCCTCCTCCATATCTATGTCCGCATTTCGTGTGATGCGGATTAGCGCCTTTTCGGATATGCGGTAGTTCTCAAAGATCGCCCCGAGATAGTGGAGTATCACGTCCTCCGCCAGAATGAACCTCAGCTTTGACTTGTCGGGGAGAAGTATCATCCTGGGATAGGAGTTCGCTCCTGCGCTTATGGGGATGAGCCCCAGCTTCACGGAGGACTTCGTCTCCAGATGGCACACCGCATAGGTCGCCTTGTTGGGCAGGAACGGGAACAGATGCCGCTTATCCACCACCTGCGGCGATATCATGGGCTTTATCTCGGAATTGAAGTAGGCGTGCAGATATGCCTCCTCCTCGGGTGTCAGGGAAGATATCTTCACCTGCTCCACGCCGAGAGGAAGGAAGGCACGCATGATCCCCTCATAGGTCTCATCACGCTGCGCCGCCTGACGCTTCACTTCCCTGCGTATCTCGGCTATCTGCTCTGCGGCAGTCATATCCGTCTTGTTGTCACGGGTCGGGTCATCCACGAGCACCATGTCGTACAGTGAGCCCACCCGTATCATGAAGAACTCATCGAGATTGGTCTGATAGATGGAGGCAAAGAGAAGCCTTTCCCCGAGGGGGACACTCTCGTCAGCCGCCTCTTCGAGTATGCGCCTGTTGAATTTGAGCCAGCTCAGCTCCCTGTTGTCATAGCAATTCATCATTCATCAGCCTTCTGTAAAGTCTTGCCACGGGAAGTCCCACCACGTTGAAGAAGTCGCCGTCGATCTTCTCCACAAGCAGCGCTCCTTCGGTCTGTATGCCGTAGGCGCCTGCCTTGTCCATAGGATCGCCCGTCATGATGTAATCCCGTATCTGCTTATCCGAAAGGGGATAGAACGTCACCTTTGTCTCCTCGGAAAAATTCTCCTCCCTGCCCTCATGTATCACCGACACCCCCGTGATGACGCTGTGGGTCCTGCCCGAGAGCAGGGACAGCATACGGTGCGCATCGGCAGCGTCACGGGGCTTGCCGAGGATGAGCCCGTCCACCGTGACTATGGTGTCGCATCCTATGACCGTGTCATCGGGATGTGTGCGGGCTATATGATGCGCCTTGCGTGATGCAAGGACAGATGCGGCTCTGTCGGATGTCACGCTGCCGTCGAGAGTCTCATCCGCATCCGACGGCATCACCGTGAAATCATCCGTTATCATGTGCATCAGCTCCTGCCTTCTTGGGGATGCACTTGCAAGTATAATGCTCATATCTTCTTCCTGTCGGGGAAAGGGGACTTCCCGTCCCCTCTCACCTGTTGTAATCCTTTACTATCTGACTCATGCGGCGGACTTCGCCCGTCACGCTGCGTGCGATCTCCGCACTCTCCTCGGAGGTCTGGGATGTCTGGGACACCACGGATGAGATGCTGTCTATCTTGCTCCGCACCTCATTTATGGATCGGAGCTGGCTCTCGGTGAGCTCCGCTATCCGCTTGGCATGGGCGCTCGACTGCTCGGACGCCCGAATGGCATCGCTCATCCTGTCCGCAACGCTCTGCGCAAGTTCCGTGCCGTTATCCACGGCAGCGATGGACATTTCTATAAGGCTCGACGTGGTGTTGGCTGCCTCGGCGGACTTCGTCGCCAGGCTGCGCACCTCATCAGCCACCACCGCAAAGCCCTTGCCTGCGGCTCCCGCCCTCGCCGCCTCGACTGCGGCATTGAGTGCGAGTATATTGGTCTGGAATGCGATGTCCTCGATGGCTCTGATTATCGTCTCTATCTGATGGGAGGCGTCGGTTATCTCCCCCATCGCCTCTACCATGTGCTTTACTTCATCGTTGTTCTCGTGGAGCTTTTCCGTGGAGAGTATCGCCGTGCGTGAGGCAAGCTCCGCCTCCTCAAGCCCCTGTCTTACTTCTCCGACTATGCCCACGATATCCGCGGATATCTCACTGATGGTGCTTTCCTGCTCCTGTGCCCCTGCCGAAAGGGTATTGGATATCTGCTCCATCAGAAGTGCCGTGCTGTCAAGGGAGCCCGATATGCTCTCTATCTTGCCCACCGCATCGTTCTGCCTCTCCATGAGGGAATTGGTGCGGGCCATCTGGGCATTGACCTTATCGAGCAGCCCCTCGGCGGTCTCCTGCGACTCCCTGACCTTCGTGATGAACCTGACGGAAGTCCTCACAAGATAGAGGGTGAGCACCGCTCCTATGTTGATGCCCAGAAGCCCTTTCATTATCTCTTCCGCAGTGCCGCCCCGATAGAACATATCCATATCGAAAAACCCTATGAGCGGCACAGCGTCCATGATCACCCAATGGGCGATGATGGAGGGGATGTCATAGTATATGGACGCCACCACCAGTGATGCCAGCATCAGAGGGAACATGGTATGCACCTCATGCTTTATCACCGACATGGAAAGTATCACCGCAAGCTCCGTCAAAGAGAGGATGCGCCCCCTCATGACCATGGATATCTTCCCTCTGGCAAAGCAGACTCCCGACGGCACAAGAACGCCTGCCGCTATGATGGAGATGCCGACTGCCGCCGCATCCGATACGAGGTTTATTATCCCAAAAGCGATACAGGTAAAGCAGATCGCAGCCATATGGATATTGAGCATCCGTTCGGTGATCTGATCCTCTACTACACTTATCTTCTTAACTTTATCCGACAAGGCTTTCCTCCTTGACAATGGGTTTAAGCCGACGGGCACGAAGTCATGCCCATAATATTATACCACTTTCTTGGTCTCTTGTCAATACTTTCAGCGCACCGCTTTCAGGAAAGCGGCGGACGGGTGATCTCCGCCCGTGATCTCATTTGCGCAAAAATTGCGCATAAAGTTCTCCCTATATGCCTTGACAGGGACAGGCAGGAGGACTATAATCAGGATAGGGTATCAGAACGAAGCACAGACACAGGAGGTATGATCGGATATGAAGAAGATGTATTTTATCACCGGTTCGCAGGATCTCTACGGCGAAGCCGTTATCAGACAGGTGGAAAAGGACAGCCGTGAAATGGCGGCATTCCTGAATGAGAAGCTGTCGGACATCTGCGGGATCGAATTCACGACGGTGGTGCAGACCTCGGCTGAGGCAGAGGACATCTGCACAAAGGCGTCCTCGGACAGGGACTGCATCGGCGTCATCGCATGGATGCACACCTTCTCCCCTGCCAAGATGTGGATAAGAGGGCTCCAGGCGCTCAAAAAGCCCCTGCTCCATCTGCACACCCAGTATAACGAAAAGCTCCCCTACGACAGCATCGACATGGACTTCATGAACCTTAACCAGTCGGCACACGGCGACAGGGAATTCGGCTTTATCTGCACCCGCCTTCACATCAGGCGTGAGGTGGTGGCAGGCTACTACAAGCATGACGATGTTATCGAGAGGATAAGGAAGTTCGCCTATGCTGCCGCAGCGGTGGATATGTGTCACGGTATGCGCATCGCCATGTTCGGCAACAATATGCGTGATGTGGCAGTCACCGACGGCGACAGGGTGGAGAGCGAGATCAAGTACGGCTGGAACGTCAACTACTACGGCATAGGCGATCTTGTGAAGCTGGCAGAGGGCATGACCGAACAGGATATCGACCGCAAGATGGCTGAATACGCCGAAAAGTACGACATGGACACCGACAATATCGCCGCAGTCCGTGAACAGGCAAAGTACGAGATCGCCATCGAGAGATTTATTGAAAAAGAGGATATCACCGCCTTTACCGACACATTCCAGGATCTTCACGGCCTTGACCAGCTTCCCGGACTTGCCGTGCAGAATCTCATGGCAAAGGGGATAGGCTTCGGCCCCGAGGGAGACTACAAGACTTCCGCCCTCGGTGCTGTGCTGTTCAGGATGTCGGAGGGAAGAGAGGGCGCTACCGCCTTCATGGAGGACTACACCTATGACCTGACGGCAGGAGAGGAGCTCGAACTGGGCTCCCATATGCTGGAGGTATCCCCTGTATTTGCGGCATCAAAGCCCAGAATACAGGTGCATCCCCTGGGCATCGGCGGCAAGTCCGATCCTGCCCGTCTGGTATTTGACGGAGTATGCGGCAAGGGCATCGCAGTATCCATGATAGACCTTGGCGACCGCTTCAGGCTCGTGTGTGCCGAGATAGAACTCGTGTCACAGCCCAAGCCCATGCCCAAGCTCCCCGTGGCAAGGCTCATGTGGAAGATATGCCCCAGCCTTCCCGTAGGCTCTGCGGCATGGATATATGCAGGCGGCGCACATCATGCGGTCGTCTCGACTGCGCTCACTGCCGATGACATAAGGCTTTTTGCCAAGATGACGGATACGGAGCTTGTCATCATAGATGAAAAGACCGACCTCAACGCCTTCGAGCAGCAGCTTGAGATGCTCGACCTGACAGCGAAGCTGAAAAGATAACAGCATCGGCAGGTGGGCAGTGCCCACACCCAATTCGTTCATTCGTTTGCATCGGGCATATTCAAAACGGCTCGGCAAGCAGGCTGAGTCCAAACCCAATTCATATAAAATATGCCGAGCCTTAACTGATAGGCTCGGCAGTTTTTATCAACGAACCCGGCAGGCGGTGCCTGAACCCGTTTCGTTGATTTGTTTTCATCGGACATATGCAATTTGGCTCGACCAATTGAAAATAATAATCAACGAACAAAATGGTCTGCGTAATGCGTCAAAGGAAAGATCATTAAGAGAAAAAATCGGGAAGGAGGTTAGGTAAAAGAAAGAGAGTGCAGAGGGAAAACCATAAGGGAAGGGGGAAAGCCCGATTTTTTGACGGATTTTATTTTTCCCCCTTCCCTTTTGGTTGTCCCTTTGCTCCCATGGAAGCATACATACAAACCGTTCCATGCAGTCAAATCAAGAACAAAGTATGTGGGCGGTGCCCACACCCAATTCGTATATTTATTTTGCCGAGCCTTGTTGTATATGTCCGATGAAAATTAATCAACGGATGGGGTGCAGGCTCAGCCTGCCGCTCCGGGTCGTACCCGGCGGGCGAATATTTTTTCTTAGTGTAAAATAAAAGTAGGCAACAAAAAACGAACAAAAAAGAGAGCAAGCCAGGCTTGCTCTCAAGGTCACGATGTGCTAAAATGGAATTGCGAAATACATAAAAGCAGGTGACC